>CADASK010000028.1 GCA_902790495.1 uncultured Eubacteriales bacterium | reverse complement strand
TCGATCTGCTCAATCATCGTCCTCGTAAATGTCTCGGCTGGAAGTCCCCCTTCGAAGTTTTCTTTGGTACTTCGTTGCACTTGACTTGACAATTCAAGCCAGAAATCTCCCCCACACCCCTGCAAAGACGTTCCTGCGGAAGGCTGAAGGGCTGGTCTCACTCCTCCGTGATCGTCCACACGGCCACGCAGTTGGGCTGAACGACCTTTGCACCGCACAGGCTCAGGCCCTTCACGCCGTCGTCGAAGCCCTTCTCGCGGCGGTAGGCCTCCATCTTGGCGATCTGCTGGGCGAAGGTCACGCCCTCCTCGGTCATGGCGACCAGCTCGTTCTGCAGGTCGTTGCTGATGTAGATGTCGAAGCCCGCGGCCCGCGCCACCGCGCCCTCGGCCAGGGCAGACTCGGCGATGGCCCCGCCCGCGGTCACGAAGCGGGTGTCCTTCAGCAGCTCGGCCTCGAAGGTGGAGGGCATCACCAGCTTGCGGCCGGTGCGTGGCACGTTCTTCTCGTCCAGGGCTGTCTTGAGGCGCACGATCAGCTCGAAGGCCTTGCCCGCCTCCAGGGCCACGCTCTTCTTGAGGCCAGCCCCAGCGCGGATCACCCCGAGGATGTAAGCCTCGGTGTCCTCCGCCAGGCGGCGGGCGGCGGAGCGCATGGCGGCGTCCATCACGTCCGCCCGGGCCTGTGCCGCGTCCACGTCGTTGAGGTAGAAATTGCAGTACACCCCGTGGTCGATCACCAGCACGGTGTCGGTGCCGCTCAGGGGCTCGGGGTCGTCCAGGTCCGCGCCGGCCTGGTAGGGCTTCACGGTGATGTCGGTGAGGGAATTGATGTGCACCTGGTCGCCCCACTGGGCGATGTCGCCCTCCCACCAGCGGTTGCACAGCGCGCCGAAGACCAGCTGCTTGGTGAGGTTTTCCTGGAGCCGTGCGCTCCAGACCTGGGGAATGAACTTGTCAATGGCCATAATGTTATTTCCTTTCTTTTCTTTGGTTCAGTTGATTTGATATGGATGGAATGTGTTCGTCTTTGCACTGAGCGAACGCAGCGTATTGCAGGAGATTTCGCCGCCTGCGGGCGGCGACCAAAGGGCTTTGCGATCGCCCTTTGGAAACCTTCGCCCCCATCTTGATGATGAAGGCTTGTATCACTGAATACTGTCACAGCCCCCTCAACGCAGCCTTCACCTCCTCCCACCTCCGGTTGATATCCTCCGGACTCATGGTGGCAAGCCCCTCGCGCCCCGGCATCCAGGGCCCTGCCTCGCCGCGCGGCACGGCCGGGGTCGGCACCGGGTGATCCTCCCGGAAGAAGCCCGGGTAGGCCGCGCGGATGGCCCGGGCGGCGGTCTCCGCGTCCTTCGCGGTGTCGGCGTTCACACTGAGCACCAGCAGCGGCACGGCCTCGGGCAGCGCGCCGTCCTCCCGCAGCAGCCTCGCCACGGCGTCGCGGCGGCTCTGCAGGGCGTCGGCCTCCAGGCGGGCCGCCTTCCAGGCACGCAGGGCGTCGAGCTCGGCCAGGGCATCGGCGGGCGCGGCGGGCGCGGGAGGCGTTTCCGCAGGCGTCGGCTCCATCAGCTCTTCTTCGTTCATGCAGCCTCCTTTCGTTTGCAAAAGAGTACAAAAAAACCGCGCCACGAGGCACGGTGTGCAGTGCGGGAAGCTCCATGGCGCTTCCCTGTGCCCAATTGAGCACGGTATCAGTTTATCAGGTTTTTTCCTGACGTACAAGGACATCAGAATGACATCGTCAGACATGGGTTTTACGGGTTACTGGCTGGCTTGTCCTTCACTTCATTCGTGAAGCCGGCTGTCAACAGAGATTCCGCGCCTGCGGGCACGGGCAAGGGGCTTTGCGATCGGTCCGGGGCTGCCGCCCGCTCTCCGCTGAAAACTCCATAACATGGAGTTTTCCGGGCGCTCCGAGCCCCTTGCAACCCTTCGCGCGCCGCCCTTATTCGGCGGTTTCTATTTTCAACCGTCTCACTCTTCCCTCTCCCGGATACGGAAGCAGTGCACGGCCAGGTAGGCCGCGAAAGCGCCCTCCGCTGCCAGCACGCGGGGATCCGTTGTCGCCAGGCGATCCAGCAGGGGCAGGCTCTCGCCCACGGAGCACAGGTACTGCCAGGCGATCACGCCCGCCGTCACCAGCGCCGGGAACACCAGCAGCCGTGCGAAGGGCTCCGCCTCCCGGGTTGCGCCGGAGAGCGGCAGCATCAGCGCCAGGGCAGCGCCGGCCAGCGCGCCCTGCAGCACCGGTGCGAAGAAGCCCGCCGCCCCCAGCAGGGGCAGGATCAGGCAGACCGCCGCCAGCAGAAGCAGAGGCACCACCAGCACCGTCAGCTTTCTGAGGAACAAGCCGCTTCCTCCTCTCGCACCTCCCGGAACAGCGCGCGCTCGCGCAGGCCGGGCTTGCCGGGGATCTCCTGTGCCCGCGCCTCCGCCGCGTCAAACAGGTCGGGCCGATGGCGCAGGGTCGCCCGCAAGGCCTCCCGGTGCCGCCACGCCTCGATGGCCGCGTGATTGCCGTCCAGCAGCACCTGGGGCACGGTCAGGCCGTTCCACTCGCGCGGGCGGGTGTACTGGGGGTATTCCAGCAGGCCGTCGGAAAAGCTCTCGTCCTCCGGGCTCTCCGCGGAGCCCAGCACGCCGGGGATGAACCGCGCCACGCAGTCGCACAGCACCATCGCCGCCAGCTCGCCGCCGGTCAGGATGTAGTCACCGATGGAGATCTCCTCGTCCACGCAGGTGTCCAGCGCCCGCTGGTCCACGCCCTCGTAGTGGCCGCAGAGCAGCACCAGCCGCTCCTCCCGCGCCAGCTCCCGGGCGACCTCGGTGGTCAGCCTCCGTCCCCTCGGCCCGAGGTAGATGCGCCGGCCGGTGAAGTCCGGGCCGCACACGTCCGCCATGGCGTCGGCGATGGGCTGGGCCAGCATCACCATGCCCGCGCCGCCGCCGAAGGGGTAGTCGTCGGTGTTCTTGTGCTTCAGCGCGGAGTAGGGCCGGATGTCCACGGGGCGGATATCCACCAGCCCCTGCTCCTTCGCCCGGCCGAGAATGCTGCTGCCGAGCACGCCCGGAAACATCTCCGGGAAGATCGTGAGTATGTCAATCCGCATAGACCGCTATCTCCGCCAGGCGCTCTGTGTCCGCCGTGATGGTCTGGTGCTCCACGTCCGTCACCGGGAAGGCCGTGCGCAGGGCCGGGGCCATCATTTCCCCGCGCGGGGTGTCGAAGACGTAGATGTCGGTGGGCCCGTGCTGCAGCACATCCTTCAGCGTGCCGAGGCGCTCGCCCTGCCCGTCCACCAGCGCGCAGCCGATGAGGTCGGAGATGTACACCTCGTCCTCCTCCAGCGCGGCGGCGTGGGCGCGGTCGATCCACAGCTCGCGGCCGCGCAGCTTCTCCACGTCCTCCGGGCTGGCGCAGCCCTCGAGGGTGACATAGGCGAAGCCGTCATGGACGCGGGAGCACTTCGCCCCGATGGGCGTCCAGGTCTCGCCGTTTTTCAGGTACAGGGTTTTCCAGGTGAGAAAATCCTCCGGGTTCTGGGCGTAGGGGCGCACCTTGGCCTCGCCGCGGACGCCCTGGGGCCGGAGGATCTCACCGATCATCAGGAAAGGTTGGAGCATGATTTTTCCTTCTTGTAAACTGGCCAATGCCTTGAGATTCCGCGCCTGCGGGCGCGGGCAGGGGGCTTTGCGATCGCCCCCTGCACCCCTTCGCCCGCCCGTCTTGTTAGGCAGCTATCATATTTGCTTGCGTGTGTCAGTCTCATAGCCTTCCCCCTCTGGGGGAAGGTGTCAGCGGCTTGCCGCTGACGGATGAGGGTTTCTTTACAGCAGCTGAATATTCGCCCGATGGCAAGCCTCCACCACCTGATCGGGCCAGAGGCTGGCCTGCACCTCGCCCACGTGGGCCTTGCGCAGCAGGTAGACGCACATGCGGCTCTGGCCGATGCCGCCGCCGATGGTCAGGGGCAGCTCGCCGTTGAGCAGCGCCTTCTGGAAGGGCAGCTCGGCCCGCTCCTCGCAACCGCGCTCCTTCAGCTGGCGGCGCAGGGATTCGGGGTCGACGCGGATGCCCATGCTGCTCAGCTCCAGGGAGATGTCCAGCAGCGGGTCGTAGATCAGGATATCGCCGTTGAGATCCCAGTCGTCATAGTCCGGGGCGCGGCCGTCGTGGATCTTGCCGGATTTCAGCTTGCCGCCCACGCCCTCCAGGAACACCGCGCCGTGCTCGCGCACCGCCCGGTACTCGCGCTCCTTGGGGCTCAGGTCGGGGAAGCGGTCCTCCAGCTCCTGGGAGGAGACGAAGGCGATCTCGTCCGGCAGCTCCGGCTTGATGAAGGGATAGTGGGCGCAGACGTAGCCCTCGCTCTTGCGCAGCACCAGGTAGATCGTCCGCACGATCTCCCGCAGGAAGTCGCGGTTGCGCTCCTCCGGGGTGATGATGCGCTCCCAGTCCCACTGGTCCACGAGAATGGAGTGGATGTTGTCGGTCTCCTCGTCGCGGCGGATGGCGTTCATGTCGGTGTACAGCCCTTCGCCGGGCTTGAAGCCATAGACCTTCAGGGCCTGGCGCTTCCACTTGGCCAGGGAGTGGACGATCTCGGCCATGCGGCCCGTCTCCTTCACATCGAAGGCGACTGGACGCTCCACGCCATTCAGGTTGTCGTTCAGGCCGCTCTCCGGCGTCACCATGATGGGCGCGGAGACACGCGCGAGGTTGAGCGCCCGCGCCAGCTCGGTCTCGAAGAAGTCCTTGACCAGCTTGATGGCGATCTCGGTGTCACGCAGGTTCAGCACAGGGTTGTAGTTCTGCGGAATAATCAGCTTCATCGGGAGATCTCCTTTACCAATAAGAATCATCTATGTGATCATCCCTCTCCGGGAGGAAGAGGCAGGTGGTTTTCTTGGCTCCCACCCTGGGGGAGCTGTCAGCCGTCAGGCTGACTGAGAGGGTCACCCGATCGGCATCAGCAGGCCGGGCGTACCGTCCTGATTGATCACGGGGGCGGGGGTCGCAGCGGGCGCGGGCGCAGCTGTCATCGTCTCCGGTGCGGCCGCCACAGGCGCGAGGGTCTGACCGGCGGCGGGCACAGTTGTCTCCACCGGCGGCACGAGCGTCGCCTCGGCCACGGCGGGCGCGGGCGTCACCTCGGGCTGCATTGCCGCGTACTCATCCGGCAGCCAAGGCATCAGGAAGTAGTTGACGTACCACTTGCTCTTGCCGTCCTTGCGCAGCTTGTAGGTGAAGTTCTTGGCCTCCTGCCGGGTCTGCAGCTCCTCGGGGATCGCCGTGATGCAGTTCTTCTTCTCGGCGTTCATGTCGTAGTCGTAGACATACATCTTCACCGTGTTGGACATGTTGCCCTCGATGGTGGTCAGCCGGTAGCGTCCGCCGCCCAGCTCCTCCACGTCGTAGACGAAGCCCACGTGCACATAGCCGTTGCTCTTCACGCCGTAGCAGATGATGAAGCCCTTCTGCGGCACGCGGGTGGTGCGGTGCATGTGCTCGTAGCCCGCGAGCATCTTGCCCGGCGAGGACGCCTTGGTGTGGAAGATGCCGGTGGAGGGCTCGCCCTCCTCCATGTCAAAGATGTCGTCCTTGAATTCCTGGGGGATGCCGGCCTCCAGCATGCACCAGGTCACAAAGCCGGCGCACCACTCCCACTTGTAGTTGTTCCACCAGGTCTGATACTTGTTGCCCTGCTTCTTCAGCGCCTTGCCCTCCGTGGTCACCCACTCCTGGTAGGCGATGTCCAGCACCTGCTGGATGGCCTCCGGCGGCTGCACCACGGAGGTGATAATATCCACCGGCGCGGGCGTCGGGGTCGCCTTGGCCTTCTTGGCCGCCAGGGCATTCGGCATCGCGCACAGCATCGCCAGCGCCAGCGCCAGGGCGCGCATCCATCGTTTCATGCGGATTCACTGCTCCTTTCGACGGCTCATTGTATCACGTTTTGGGGGATTAGGGAAGGGGAGAATCGGGGCGGCGGCTGGGTATGCGCGGCGTCGCTTCACCCTGTGCGGCATCCGCCGAAAGAATCGCTTGCATCATTCCCCGTTTTCATATAGAATTGAAGCATTCCCACGATAAGGAAGCGATGCCGATGCGCGCACCCGCCCGTTCCTCCCGCACCCGCGACATGACCGAGGGGCCGATCCTCCCGCACCTGATCGGGTTTGCCGTCCCGCTCTTATTCGGCAACATCTTTCAGATGCTCTACAACACGGTGGACACCCTCGTTGTGGGCAACTTTGTGGGCAAGGAAGCCCTGGCGGCCATCGGCTCCACCACCATGATCGTCAACATCATGATCTTCTTCTTCAACGGCGTGGCCATCGGCGCGGGCGTGGTCATCAGCCAGTTTTTCGGCGCGCGGGAGGAGAAGAAGCTGCACAGCGCGGTGGAGACCACCATGGCCGTCACCTTTCTCATCGGCGCGGTGTTCACGGTGCTGGGCATCCTCGGCGTGCCGATGATGCTGCGGCTGATGTCCACCCCGGACGACGTGTTCGGCGAGGCCGCGACCTACCTGCGCATCTACTTCGCCGGCAGCATCGGCCTGTGCGTGTACAACATGGGCAGCGGCATCCTCCGCGCCGTGGGCGACACGAAGCGCCCGCTCTATTTCCTGATCTTCACAAGCCTGCTCAACACCGTGCTCGACCTTCTCTTCGTCATCCCGCTGAAGTGGGGCATCGCCGGCGCGGGCTGGGCCACCATCCTCTCCCAGTTCATCTCCGCCTTCATGGTGCTGGCCCTGCTCACGCGGTCGGACACGATCTACCGCCTCACCTGGCACGACCTGCGCATCGACGGGGTGATCCTCAGGCGCATCCTCGCCATCGGCCTGCCCGCGGGCATCCAGTCCATGCTCACGTCCTTCTCCAACGTGTTCGTGCAGAGCTATGTCAACGGCTTCGGCTCCAGCTGCATGGCCGGGTGGAGCTGCTACAACAAGCTGGACGCCTTCGTTTTTCTGCCCATCAACAGCCTGAACCAGTCGGCGACCACCTTCGTCAGCCAGAATGTCGGCGCGGGCAAGGTGCGCCGCGCCTACGACGGCAGCATCCGCACCGTGGTCTTCACCATGCTGATGACGGCGATCCTCGCGGCGGGGCTGTATATCTTCGCGCCCGGCGCCACCGCCCTGTTCACCCAGGATCCCAGCGTCATCGAGTACGGCGTGCTCTTCCTGCGGATGAACACGTTCTTCCTCATCTTCAGCGCCGCCAACAACGTGCTGGCGGGTTCCCTGCGCGGCCGGGGCGATTCCCGCGGCCCGATGATCATCATGCTCTCCACCTTCGTGGCGCTGCGGCAGATCTACCTCTTCGTCGCCACGCGCATCGCCTACACGCCACAAGTGGTCGGCATCGGCTACCCGGTGGGCTGGGCCTCCTGCGCCATCCTGATGTTCATCTACTTCATGCACAAGTGGAGCGACGTGCGGGGAAACAGGAGCGCGGCGTAGCTCAGTCCTCCGCCTCGATCTCCAGATCCCTGAAGAAGCCCTCCGTCCCGATATCGACAAACAGCCCGATCCCGCCCGAGGCGTCCGGCCCATGCCGGAGGCCCGTGACGGTCAGGGCTTCTTTTCCGTTCAGGGAGAAGACGGCGTTCTCCCCGCGGATCACAGCCTCCAGCGTCACCCACTCGTCCAGGCCGCAGCTGATCGGCGCCTCATAGCCGGTGATGCCGAACTCGCGGAAATACGCGAAGGTGTAGCCGGGGTAGGAAAAATACTGGCAGCCATGGGCGCGGCGCACCGGGTCGTCGGTCATGGCGTTGGTGGGGCGGATGTAGAAGGACTCAAAGGCCGCGTCCCGCTCGTCCGCGCGGAACACGATGCCGATAAAGCCGCGCGCAAAATCCGGCGCGTCGGGCAACAGCCGGCTGAGCAGCTTCACCCGGATCACCCCGTTGTGGAAGGTGACGCCCTCCAGCCTGGCGTAGGTGTTCTCGTCGAAGCGCATCAGCTTCTCCTGTCCCTTGACCACGCGGAGAGCGGGCACACCCTCCGTCTCACGATCCTCCATCTCCACATGGACCGGGCGGAACCGGTCGGTACGCATGGTATACAGCATGGCCTGCGGCCTCCTTTCTCTTTGCACAGACAGGATAGCACAGGTCTCCCCTTCCGCGCAACGCCTTGTTTTTTTCTCTGTCAAAAGTCCTTTTCTAATCCCGCCGTTTGTGCTATCATATCCACCGAGATATTTCCACGGAGGTGTTCGCATGAACCTGTGGCACGACATCCGCCCGGCGCGCATGAAGCCGGACGACTTCATGGCCGTCATCGAGATCGAGAAGGGCTCCAAGAACAAGTACGAGATGGACAAGGAGAGCGGCGCGCTGCGGCTCGACCGCATCCTGTATACATCCACCCACTACCCGGCCAACTACGGCTTCCTGCCGCGCTCCCTGGCCGACGACGGCGACCCGCTGGACGTGCTGGTGCTCTGCAGCGAGAACATCATCCCCATGAGCATCGTCGAGGTCTACCCCATCGGGTACTTCGCCATGAAGGACGGCGACGCCATGGACGAGAAGATCCTCGCCGTGCCCTTCAACGACCCGGTGTACAACACCTACCACGATGTCAGCGAGCTGCCCGCCCACGTGGCCCAGGAGATCAGCCACTTCTTCAATGTGTACAAGAACCTGGAGGAGGGCAAGCACGTGGAGATCGACGGGGTGTACGGGCGCGATGCGGCCATTGAAGTGATTAAGAAGTGCTACGACAGGTATGTTGAGGCGTATTGCAGGTAAAACGCCTGCTGCGCTCAGCACCTGCTGCCTTTGCGATCGGTCCGGGGCTGCCGCCCGCTCTCCGCTGAAAACGCCATAACATGGCGTTTTCCGGGCGCTCCGAGCCCCCTGCACCCCTTCGCCCGCCGCTTTTGTTTAGGCAGCTGTTGTAAAGTTTCTCATGACTGAACGCGAAACCGCTTGGCTCCCCTATGAGGGGAGCTGTCATCGCGCCAGCGATGACTGAGGGGTTGATTGCGCGATTGCTGGCAGCAGGCTTCACCGCCCGTCATTCTTTTTACAGAATAGACAGCATTACACAGGATAGATCGAACCAACAAGGGAGGAACATCACCCATGCACAGTGAAAGCATCCGCTACATCGGCGTCAACGACCATGAGATCGATCTGTTCGAGGGGCAGTACCCTGTGCCCCTCGGCATGAGCTATAACGCCTGGGTCATCCTGGACGAGAAGGTCTGCGTGCTGGACACCGTCGACCGCTCCTGCGCCGCGGACTACCTGAAGAACCTCGCCGCTGCCCTGGACGGCCGCCAGCCCGACTACCTGGTCGTCTCCCACGTGGAGCCCGACCACGCCTCCAGCCTGCAGCTCTTCGTGGACGCCTATCCCCAGGTGACCCTGGTGGGCAACGCCAAGACCTTCCAGATGCTGGACAACTACTTCCAGCTGGGCCCGGTGGCCAAACAGATGGTTAAGGAGGGCGAGACCCTCTCCCTGGGCGCCCACACCCTGCGATTCATCACCGCGCCCATGGTGCACTGGCCCGAGGTCATGTTCTCCTACGAGGAGAGCGAGCAGGTGCTCTTCAGCGCCGACGCCTTCGGCAAGTTCGGCGCGCTGGACATGGAGGACGACTGGGACGACGAGGCCCGCCGCTACTACCTGAACATCGTCGGCAAGTATGGCCCGCAGGTGCAGGCCGTGCTGAAGAAGGCCGCTGGCCTGAGCATCCGCACCATCTGCCCGCTCCACGGCCCGACCCTGGACGAGACCATCCCCCACGTGCTGGAGAAGTACCAGCTCTGGTCCACCTACACCCCCGAGGCCGAGGGCGTGCTGATCGCCTACGCCTCCCTGCACGGCAACACCGCCGCCGTGGCGGAGAAGCTGGCGGACACCCTGGACAAGAAGGGCTGCCCCGAGGTGATGCTCTGCGACCTGGCCCGCAACGACTTCTCCGAGGCCCTGGCCCAGGCCTTCCGCTTCGGCAAGGTGGTGCTGGCCGCCTCCACCTACAACGCGGGCACGATGCCCTTCATGGAGGATTTCATCAACCACCTGCGCGCCAAGAACTGGCAGAAGCGCACCGTCGGCCTCGTCGAGAACGGCTCCTGGGCGCCCATGGCCGCCAAGAACATGAAGGCCCAGCTGGAGGGCCTAAAGGAGCTGACCTTCCTCGAGCCGGTGGTTACGATCAAGGGCGCGCCGAAGACCAGTGATCTTCCCGCCATTGAGGCCCTGGCAGATGCCCTGATGGCCTAAAGCCTTACCCGAAGCCCTCCCCCGCGGAAGGGCTTCTTTCTTCCAAAGCAGTTTTACTGCATCCGTTCCACTCAGCCGGCTGGCGCCCGAAGGTTTCCAAAGGGCTCGGAACGCCCTGCACCCCTTCGCGCGCGCTGCCTTTGGGCTGCGGAACCCCCCAAGGAGGTGAAGACCGTGAAAAAAACCATCGGCATCCTCGCCCACGTCGATGCGGGGAAGACCACCTTCTCCGAGCAGGCGCTCTACCTGACCCACGCCATCCGCCACCTCGGCCGCGTGGATCACCGCGACGCCTTTTTGGACGACCACCCGATGGAGCGCCAGCGGGGCATCACGATCTTCTCCGGCCAGGCCGTACTGGAGGTGGGCGACAGCACCGTCTATTGGCTGGACACCCCCGGCCACGTGGACTTCTCCGCCGAGATGGAGCGCGCCCTCTCCGTGATGGACGCGGCGGTGCTTGTGGTCAGCGCGGCGGAGGGCGTGCAGCCCCACACCGAAACCCTCTGGCACCTGCTGCAGGCCTACCGCGTGCCGGTCTTCGTCTTCCTCAATAAGTGCGACCGCGAGGGCGCGGACCCGGACGGCGTGCTGCGCGCCATGCGCACCCGCTTCAGCCCGGCCATGCTGGACTGCCGGTCCTGGCAGACCGCCGGCGCGCCGGACAGCGAGCTGGTGGAGGCTGTCGCCTCCCTGGACGACGCCCTGCTGGAGCGCTTCCTCGCGGACGACCTGCCCATGGACGTGTGGCGCGACAGCCTGCGGGGCATGATCGCCCGGCGCGAGGTGTTCCCGGTGATGGCCGGCTCCGCCCTTTTTGGCGAAGGCGTCGACACCTTCCTCCGGCTGATGGACGAGCTGACCGTCACCGCCTACGACCCCGCCGCGCCCCTGGCCGGCCGCGTCTTCCGGGTGCGCCGGGACGAGAAGGGCACGCGGCTGTGCTTCGTCAAGCTGACCGCCGGGGCCCTGCGGGTGAAGGACAGCCTGCCCCTGGCTGAGGGTGCCGTGAAGATCAACGAGCTGCGCGTCTACCACGGCGAGAAATACCGCTCGGTGCAGCAGGCGGAGGCCGGCGACCTCGTGGCCATCCCCGGGCTGGACAGCCTGCGCCCCGGCGACGGCATCGGCGGCGAGACCCGCGCGGCCTTCCACACCGAACCCATGCTGGCAGCGGATGTGCTGTGCCCCGACGCCACGCCCCAAAAGCTGATGGAAGCCCTGCGCGCCCTGGAGGACGAGGACCCGACCCTCGCCGTAGAGCAGCGCGAGGGCGTGATCTCCGCCCGCATCATGGGCGGCATGCAGCTGGACATCCTGCGCGAAGAGCTGGCGGATCGCTTCGGCCTCAAGGTGACCTTCGGCCCGCGCCGCGTGCTCTACCGGGAGACCGTCGCCGCGCCCGCCATCGGCATCGGCCACTACGAGCCGCTGCGGCACTACGCCGAGGTCTGGCTCAGGCTGTGCCCCGGTGAGCCTGGCAGCGGCATCACCTTCCGCTCCCTCTGCCACGTGGACGACCTGGCGCTGAACTGGCAGCGGCTGATCGAGACCCACGTCTTCGAGAAGGAGCACCGCGGCGTGCTGACCGGCAGCCCGCTCACCGACGTGCGCGTGGAGCTGCTCATCGGCCGCTCGCACCCCAAGCACACCGAGGGCGGGGACTTCCGCCAGGCGGTCTACCGGGCCATCCGCCAGGGGCTGATGCAGGCCGGGGAAAACAACATGCTGTTGGAGCCGATCTGCGGTTTTGAGCTGCGCGTGCCGTCAGAGCTGTACGGCGCGCTGACCGCCCCGCTGAGCAGCCTGCGCGCGGCGTGCGAGGCCCCCGCGTTCGAGGGCGACACCGTGACTGTGCGCGGCGAAGCGCCCTACGCCCTGTTCGCGCCCTGGCAGGAGAGCTTCCTGATGCTGACCCACGGCCGGGGCAGCCTGCGGGTGTGGAGCAGCCGCTACGCTCCCTGCCACAACACGGAGGAAATCGTCGCGGAAAAGGCCTACAACCCCCTGGCCACCCTCGAGGACACGCCGGACTCGGTCTTCTGCAGCCACGGCGCAGGCTACAACGTCCCCTGGAACGAGGTCCCCGCCCACGCCCACTGTGAGTGGGAATCTAACTCCTAAACTGCGCCGCCAAACCGACAGCTATCCCGTTATCACCCAACAAGGAGCTTCCCTCATGCCCAATTGCACCCTCTGCCCCCGCCGCTGCAGCGCACCCCGCACGCCCACAGAAGGCCACGGCTTCTGCGGCCTTCCCACCACCATGAAGATCGGCCGCATCCAGCCCCATCTCTGGGAGGAGCCGCCCATCAGCGGCACCCGCGGCACCGGGGCCGTCTTCTTCTCCGGCTGCACCCTTCGCTGCGCCTACTGCCAGAACGGCGACATCAGCCACCGCAACGCGGGCCGCAGCTTTACCCCGCGGGAACTGAGCGAATACCTCCGCCGCCTGACGGACGCGGGCATGGAGAGCATCAGCTTCATCACCGCGACCCCCTATGTGCCACAGATTTTAGAGACCCTGGCCCTCTACCGCCCGCCGGTGCCCCTGGTGTGGAACACCTCTGGCTACGAGACCGTGGAGACCCTGCGCCTGCTGGACGGCGTCATCGACGTGTACCTGCCCGACCTCAAGCACCGCAGCGAGCGCATGGGCCGGCTGTGCGCGGGCGCGGCGGACTATTTCGCCGTGACCAGCGAGGCCATCCGCGAGATGGTGCGGCAGACCGGCGTCCCGCAGTACAGCGAGAACGGTGTGATGACCCGCGGCACGCTGATCCGCCACCTGATCCTTCCGGGCTGCACCAGCGAGAGCATCGCCCTGCTGCAGTGGGTGAAGGATGAGCTGCCCGCCGGCATTCCCGTGAGCCTGATGCAGCAGTACGTCCCCTGCAACGGCGTGGACATCCCCGGCCTCGACCGGCGCATCACGCCCCGGGAGTACCGCCGCGTGGCGGACGCGATGGCCGCCCTCGGTCTGCCCGGCTATCTGCAGGGCCCCACCAGCGCCACGGTGGATTTCGTCCCCTCCTTCAACGCTCCGGACAGCTTTATCGGGGACGAGCATTCAGTATAAAATTCTATTGGAGGAATTCTTATGGGAGTTTCCTGGCTTGAAGTCATCGGCATCGCCGTCGGCCTGAGCATGGACGCCTTCGCCGTCTCCGTCTGCAAGGGCCTCGCCGCAGGCCGCGCCACCCCGCGCCACATGGCTGCCGTCGGGCTTTGGTTCGGCGCGTTTCAGGCGCTGATGCCCCTCATCGGCTACTTCCTCGGCACCACCCTGGCAGGCCTCATGACCTCCGCCGCGCCCTGGATCGCCTGCATCCTGCTGGCCATCATCGGCGGCAACATGGCGCTGGAGGGCATCCGCGGCGAGGAGAACAGCCAGAACGCGAACTTCTCGCCCAGGGCCATGCTGCCCCTGGCCGTCGCCACCGCCATCGACGCCCTGGCCACCGGCGTGGCCTTCGCGGCCATGGATACGGCTTCGGCCGCCGTGGCCGGCCCCTCCGGCATCTGGTCCGCCGTGGCCGTCATCGGCCTGATCACCTGCGTCCTCTCCGCCGTCGGCGTCAAGCTGGGCAGCGTGTTCGGCGCGAAATACCGCAGCGCCGCGCAGATCTTCGGCGGCATCGTGCTGATCGGCATCGGGGTGAAGATCCTCGTGGAGCACCTGGCCGGGTGATTCTACTTTAAGATTTTCTGGGATTTGAAGAATCTTAAGTATAGCTAAGATTTTGTGACCTTCGAGGTTTCTTCCGGCATCATGCCCTTCCCGGAAGGGCTGAGAAAAACGGAACGGATCACGACAAAAACGCCCGCGGCGCACTTGCCCGGGCGATTATCATACGAGCCTTTATGACTGAGATCCCCTTCGGTGAATTGCAATGGTCTGCCGACCTCATCCGGCAGCGTCTGGCGACGCTGCCACCTTCCCCAAGGGGAAAGCTTAGAGCCCGTTTCCCAAAGCCTTCCCCTCTGGGGAAGGTAGCAGCCCGCTTGCGGGCTGACGAATGAGGTTAAACAGGGCATAAAACGCATGGTTATCCCGTTAGATCATTGAAACTGTACACCCGCCCTCAATCGTGGTATAATGCGCCTGACACAACCGTGAAGATCAGCGAGGTGAAACCCATGAGCGCCCCGGTTCTGTATATCGTCGTTCCCTGTTACAATGAGGAGGCCGTGCTGCCGGTGACCAGCGGCATGTTTTTGGACAAGCTCCGCCAGCTGTGGACGGCGGGCAAGATCAGTCCGGAGAGCCGGGTGCTCTTCGTCAACGACGGCAGCCGGGACGGCACCTGGGACATCATCTGCGGCCTGGCGCGGCAGGACGAGCACTTCCTCGGCATCGCCCAGAGCCGCAACCGCGGGCACCAGAACGCGGTGCTCGCCGGGCTGATGGAGGCCATGGAGCGCTGCGACATCACCATCTCCATCGACTGCGACGGCCAGGACGACCTGAATGCCATGGACGAGATGGTGGACGCCTACCTGGACGGCTGCGACATCGTCTACGGCGTGCGCTCCAGCCGGGAGAGCGACACCTTCTTCAAGCGCGCCACGGCCCAGGCCTTCTACAAGTTCCTCAATGCCATGGGCGCGGAGGTGGTCTACAACCACGCCGACTACCGCCTCATGTCCGCCCGGGCCCTGCGGGAGTTCGCCAAGTTTAAGGAGGTTAACCTCTACCTGCGCGGCATGGTGCCGCTGGTGGGCTTCAAGTCCACCTGCGTCTACTACGAGCGCCATGAGCGCCTGGCCGGCGAGAGCCACTATCCCCTGCGCAAGATGATCGCCCTGGCCTTCGACGGGGTCACCAGCCTCTCGGTCAAGCCCATCCGCTTCATCACCCTGGCGGGGCTGATCATCTCGCTGCTGTCCTTCCTCGGCATCATCTGGGCGCTGATCACGGCCTTCACCGGCCACAGCGTGGCAGGCTGGGCCTCCACGGCGTGCATCGTCTGCTTCATCGGCGGGGTGCAGGCCCTCTTCCTCGGGGTCATCGGCGAGTACGTCGGCAAGATCTACCTCGAGGTGAAGGCGCGCCCGCGCTACATCATCGCCGAACGCACCTGGGGGACCGGCGGCGAGGCTCCCCATTCCACACAGGAGAACAACACGCATGCTTGAAGGCGGTATCTGGCTTGGGCACAGGCGGCTCCGGCTCATCTTCGGCCTGATGACCCTCGCGGTGATGGCCATGATCTTCTTCTTCTCCGCGCAGCCCGGCGCGGAGTCCGCGATGCTCAGCGGCGGCATCACCGAGTGGCTGGCCCGCTTCATCGACGACGGCTTCGACCTGCAGCCGCCCGAGGTGCGCGCCGCGGTGATCCTCTTTCTCGACCATGTGACGCGGAAGCTGGGCCACTTCTGCGAGTTCGCGCTGCTGGCCTTCTGCCTGCGGCTGTGGTGGGAGACCCTGACCAACCGTCACGCCTCGCTCCTGGCCTGGGGCTGCGCGACCCTCTACGCCGCTACGGACGAAATCCACCAGCTCTTCGTGGACGCCCGCGGCGCCGCCGTGAAGGATGTGCTGATCGACAGCGCAGGGGCCCTGACCGGTGCCCTCGCCGCCTATGTGCTCATCGTGCTGATCGCCCGGAGCAGGGCGCGGAAGGAGGCCAGCCTCTCATGTCCATGAAATGGTTCATCGCCTCGGATATCCACGGCTCCGCCGCCTGGTGCCGCCGGCTGCTGGCGCGCCTGGAGGCCGAGGAGGCCGACCGCGTCATCCTCCTGGGCGACCTGCTCTACCACGGCCCGCGCAACGACCTGCCGGAGGGCTACGCGCCCAAGGAGGTCATTCAGCTGCTCTCCCCGCTGGCCGGCCGGGTGCTGTGCGTGCGCGGCAATTGCGAGGCCGAGGTGGACCAGATGGTGCTGCCCTTCCCCGTGATGGCGGACTACGCCCTGCTGGAGCAGGCCGGCCATCTCGTCTACCTCACCCACGGCCACCTGTGGAACGGTCAAAACCTGCCGCCCCTGCAGCCCGGCGACGTGCTCCTCCACGGCCACACCCACGTGCCCTGCTGCGAGGACGTCGGCGGCGTGCGGGTGCTCAACCCCGGCTCAGTGTCCATCCCCAAGGCCGGCAGCTGGCACGGGTACATGACCCTGCAGGACGGCCTCTTTGTCTGGAAGGACGTGGCGGACGGCGCGGAAAAGCTGCGCTGGCAGATGGCCTGAGACCCCCGCCCCGTCATTGACACCCCGGGAAAAATCCGCTATCATAACGATTGCAAGCAACCGAAAGGAGCGATGGTATGATCGGCCTCATCGGCGCCATGAACGTGGAAGTGGAGGCGCTGGAAGCGCGCCTGGAAAACCCCGTGCGCGAGACCATCGGCATGGACACCTTCGTGCGCGGCACCCTGTTCGGACAGGAAGCCGTGCTGGCGGTCTGCGGGCCGGGCAAGATCAACGCGGCGCTATGCGCCCAGAGCATGATCCTGCGCTACCATCCCGCGTGGCTGCTCAACCTGGGCGTCGCCGGCTCCATGGCGGCGGACGTGCGCATCGGCGACATGGTCATCGCCAACGCCGCCGTGCAGCACGACTATGACACCTCGCCCCTGGATCCGCCGGGGCTCATCAGCAAGATCAACCTGACCACCCTGCCCTGTGACGCCGGATTGCGCGAGCGGCTGAAGAAGGCGGCGGAGGCCGTGGGCGGCTTCCACGTGCACGTCGGCCTGGTGGCCACGGGCGATCAGTTCATCCACACGGACGAAGCCCGCGCCCGCATCCGGGAGATGTACCATCCCCTGGCGGTGGAGATGGAGGGCGGCGCGGTCGCCCACGCCTGCTACATGCACGGCGTGCCCTGCGGCATCCTGCGCTCCATCTCCGACAATGCCAACACCGATTCCCACATGGACTATCCGTCCTTCACGCGTTTAGCCGCCGCCCATTCCCAGGCGGTGGTGGAGCGCCTGCTGACGGAGGGCGCCTGAGATGGTCGTCTGGATCACCGGGGCCTCCAGCGGTCTCGGCCTGGCCACGGCGCAGGCCCTGCGGGAGGCCGGCCACACGGTCGTCGCCGGGGCGCGCTCCTTCCGCGCGGAGACGGGGACAGACGGCATCCACCGCCTGCCCCTGGACGTGACGGACGAGGCCAGCGTCACCGCCTTTGCCGAGGCCGCCCGGGCCGTGTCGCCGCGGGTGGACGCCCTGGTGCAGTGCGCAGGCATCCTCGTCCTCGGCCCCTGCGAGGAGACCTCCCCGGAGGAATACCGCCGGGTGATGGACACGGACTTCCTCGGCATGGTGCGGATGAACCGCGCCGTGCTGCCGCTGATGCGCGGTCAGGGCAGCGGCAAAATCGTGATGTTCTCCTCCATCAACGGCCTCCTGGGCATCCCGTGCCAGAGCGCCTACACAGCGGCCAAGCACGCCATCGAGGGCTACGCGGAGTGCCTGCAGATGGAGGCGCGGCGCTTCGGCATCCAGGTCTGCCTGGTGGAGCCGGGCGACCACCGCAGCGGCAGCCAGCACACCCGCCACCACGCGGAGGCGGTCACGCCCGAATCCCCCTACTGGGCAGATTACCAGAGCGCCACCGGCGTCATCCACCGGGACGAGACCCACGGCTCCGACCCCGCTAAGCTGGGCCGGAAGGTGGCCCGCGTCCTCGCGCGCAAACGCATGCCCGTGCGCCTGCGCATCGCCAAGCCCGATCAGCACCTGGCCGTCTACCTGCACGACCTCCTTCCCCCGGGCCTCAACGGCTGGATTTTGCGGAAATACTATTACGGCAAATCGTAATCCTTCCAGATAACGCTTCACGCTGAGATAAAGGTGGTGACCTGTATGCTCCAAGTAACCCGTGACAGCCGCGGCGTGGCGAAGGCCGCCATCCTCCTGGCGATGACCTCCACCCGCGAGGAGGAAGGCCAGATCAAGGAGCTGCTGCTCCGCGAAGAAATCCGCGGCGCGGCGGTGGATTTCGGCGGCGAGTTCAACACCTCCGTGATGCGGATGGTGGAGCGCGCCGTAGTCGCGGCCAAGCGCGAGCACGTGATCAGCGCCGAGATGCACCGGGAGGAGGGCGCTGTCGCCGGCGCGACCCGGGAGGCCATCAGCCAGGTGAGCACCAAGGCCTTCGGTCTGCCCGTGGGCGGCAAGATTGGCGTCGCCCGCTGGGGCGAGCACGTCGCCGTAGCCGTCTTCTTCGGCGTCGGCCTCACCCACCTCAACGAGATCTGCGTCGGCATGGGCCACCGGTCGCTGTAATTCCCAATAATCGTTTTATAGAGGAACGCACGCGAAGGGGTGGAGGGGGTTCGGAGCGCCCGGAAAACGCCATGTTATGGCGTTTTCAGCGAAGAACGGGCGGCAGCCCCGGACCGATCGCAAAGCCCCTTGCCCGCGCCCGCAGGCGGCGAAACTCCCTGCTGCCCCGCAGATATTGACAAAGAATCCAAACAATAAGAGGGATAACCTATGCCTATCAACATCGCTCTCGATGGCCCCGTCGGCGCGGGCAAATCCACCATCGCCGACGCCGTCGCCTCCCGCCTCGGCATCCTCCACCTGGACACCGGCGCTATGTACCGCGCCATCGGCCTGGCCGCCCTGCGCGCCGGCATCAGCCCCTCGGACGAGGACACCGTCACCGCCCTGTGCGGCCGCGTCGACGTGGGCGTGGCCCATCAGCCCGACGGCCAGCACACCCTGCTGGACGGCGAGGACGTGACCGGCCTCATCCGCACCGAGGAGGTCAGCATGGCCGCCTCCACCGTGGCCAAGTTCGCGGGGGTGCGCCGCGCCATGGTCGCCGTGCAGCAGCGCCTCGCCGCCACCACCGACATGCTGGTGGACGGCCGCGACATCGGCCTGCGCGTGCTGCCGGACGCCCCGGTGAAGATCTTCCTCACCGCCAGCCCCGAGGAGCGCGCCCGCCGCCGCTGGGAGCAGCTGCGCGAGAAGGGCGGCTCCGACAGCTACGAGCAGGTGCTGGAGGATCTCAAGCGCCGCGACTACCAGGACACCCACCGCGAGGTGGATCCCCTGCAGGCTGTGGCGGACGCCGTGATCGTGGACACCACCGGTCTCAGCTTTGAGGAGAGCGTGGAGAAGATCCTCGCCGTTGTGGAGGCGAAGCGCCATGGCTGACACGAAGACCCCGGCAACCGCCGTCACGAAGCGGCCCGCCCGGACGCCCCTGTACACCGCCGCGCGGGTGCTGGCGGCCGTCCTCTTCCGCACCCTCTGCCCGGTGAAGTATTACCACGCGGAGCGCGCGGGCCTCGACGCGCCCTTCATCGTCATCTCCAACCACCTCTCCGGCCTCGATCCCATCGTGGTCGGCAAGCCGATCAAACGCTACGAGGTCACCTTCCTGGGCAAGAAGGAGCTGGTCGGCAACCGCTTCACCCACTGGCTCCTCACCTCCCTGCACATGATCATCGTCGACCGGCACAACAGCGACATGGAGGCCATGCGCGCCTGCATGAAGGCCGTGCGCGAGGGTGAGGTGCTGGGCATCTTCCCCGAGGGCACGCGCCACCACGAGGGCGTGATGGAGCACACCGAGGCCGGCGTGGGCCTGATCGCCCTGCGCAGCGGCGTGCCGGTGCTGCCCATGTACATCGACAGCCGTGCCAGGCCCTTCCACCGCACGCGGGTGTGGGTCGGCGAGGTGATCCCGACGGAGGATCTGCGCGCCGAGGGCGTCAACCGGCAGACCGCCGAGCAGCTGATGGAGAGGATCAAGGCTGCCTACGGCAGGATGCAGGAAGAGCTGGCGGAAGCGATACGACGTTGAGCTAACACACCAAACGCTCCGAAAGGGGCGTTTTTTTGCTTTTGAGGAATGTTTTACAAATAATCCACCAAAAAAATTTTTCAGGTCGGCAGGAAAATCGCAGGATGCGTCGTATACGGAAAAAGAAGAAGGCCGAAAGGGGTTATGCTATGCCTTTGGAGGTGGCCAGGCACGCCGGTTTTTGCATGGGTGTGCGCCGCGCGGTGGAGGCCGCAGGACAGATCGCTGCTTCCGGCAAACCCGCATGCACCCTGGGCGAGCTGATCCACAACCCGCAGGTGGTGGAGGAGCTGGCCCGGCAGGGTGTGCCTCCCATCGCTTCCCCCGAGGAGGCGGAAGGGCGCTGTGTGCTGATTCGCAGCCACGGCGTCGCGCCGTCGGTGCTGCAGGCGCTGGAGGCGCAAGGCTGCGAGGTCGTCGACCTCACCTGCCCCTACGTCGCCCGGCTGCACGAGATTGTCGCCCGCGAGAGCGGGGACGGCACGCCGGTCATCATCGTCGGCGAGGCCCGTCACCCGGAGGTGGAGGGCACGGCCGGCTGGGCAAAAGGCCCGGTCTTCTACGCGGCCACGCCGGAGGAGGCGGAAGCGCTTCCCCCGATGGACAGGGCCGCGGTGGTGGCACAGACCACCTTTCCCCAGGAGCGCTGGGAGGCGGTACTGGAGATTCTGCGCAGACGGGTTCAAAGCCTGTCGGAGCACTGCACGATCTGTTCGGCGACCCACACGCGGCAAACAGAAGCGAGAGATCTGGCCGGTCAGGTGGACGCGATGATCGTGGTGGGCGGACGCAGGAGCGCCAACACCCGCAAGCTCTATGAGCTGTGCAAATCCCTTTGCCCCAGAACCATTATGGTAGAGTGCGCGGCGGAGATTCCGCCTGCCTTTGCGAATATTCATTCCGACAGGATCGGAATGACCGCCGGTGCTTCCACGCCGGACGGGCTACTTAAGGAGGTTGTCACAACAATGACCGACAATGAGAACAGGACCCAGGCGACTCCCGAAGAGGAGAAGAACGACTTCATGGCAGAGGTGGACGCCACGCTCGTGCGCATCCGTCCCGGCCAGACCGTGACCGGCACTGTGGTGCAGGTGAATGACGACGAAGTGTGCGTCAACATCGGCTACAAGTCCGACGGTCTCGTCAAGCGCAGCGACCTGACCCAGCAGGACGTGCAGGTTGGCGACGAGATTGAGGTCGAGGTCGTCAAGGTGAACGATGGCGAGGGCAACGTGGTGCTCAGCCAGCGTAACATCGTCAATCGCAAAGCCTGGGAAGCTCTGATGGCGAAGTACGACGCCAATGAGTATGTGGAAGGCGTTGGCAAGGAAGCCGTCAAGGGCGGCCTCATTGCCGATGTGGACGGCGTTCGCGCCTTCGTCCCCGCCTCCCAGCTCGCCCCCCGCTATGTCGAGAAGATCGGTGAGTTCGTCGGCAAGGACATGAAGCTCAAGATCATCGAGGTCGACAAGCAGAAGAAGCGCATCGTCGCCAGCCGCAAGGCCGTGATTCTTGAGGAATCCGCCGCCAAGAAGAAGGAAGCCTGGGAGAAGCTCGAAGAGGGCATCGTCATCCGCGGCGTCGTTCGCCGCCTGACCGACTTCGGCGCCTTCGTCGACGTCGGCGGCGTGGATGGCCTGGTGCACATCACCGACCTGAGCTGGGGCCATGTGAAGCATCCCAGCGAGGTCGTGAAGCCCAACCAGGAGATCGACGTGAAGGTGCTCAGCCTCGACCGCGAGCGCGAGCGCATTCAGCTGGGCTACAAGCAGCTCCAGCCCCGTCCCTGGGACAACGCCGCCGAGAAGTATCCGGTGGGCTCCATCGTGGAGGGCAAGGTTGTCCGCATCGTGACCTTCGGCGCCTTTGTGGAGCTTGAGCCCGGCCTGGACGGCCTGGTGCACATCTCCCAGTGCGCGCCCACCAAGATTGCCAAGGTGGAGGACGCCGTGAACGTGGGCGACATCGTGCACGTGAAGGTGCTGTCCGTGGATACCGAGGCCAAGCGCATCTCCCTGAGCATTCGCCAGGCCCTCGAAGAGGAAGCCCTGGATGCCGCTGAGGGTCTGGATCTGCCTGCCGACGAGGCCGTGGAAGAGGCCGTGCTGGTGGAGGTCCCCACTGCGGAGGATGCTGCTGAGGAAGCCGCTCCCGAAGCCTGAGATTCGGAATGAATCCCAAAGGGCAGGTGTGTTTCATCTGCCCTTTTTTTGCGTTTCATTTCATGAAAAACACTCGGGCGCGGGTCAGGGGCTTTGCGATCGGTCCGGGGCTGCCGCCCGCTCTCCGCTGAAAACGCCATAACATGGCGTTTTCCGGGCGCTCCGAGCCCCCTGCACACCTTCGCGCGGCCGCTCTTGTTTAGGCAACTATTTCATTTAGCTGTGCAGAAGGCTTCACTTCTTGGCTCTCCCTCTGGGAGAGCTGTCACCGCAGGTGACTGAGAGGGCTGCCCTGCGGGCGCCTTCTTTTTTGTCTGTTCTGGTCTGTTTTGTGCGCAAAAAGTTTGTGATTCCCTTGACAATCGACCTGCAAAGACCTATAATACTCCCAGACGCAAAAAACGTCCATATTTTACGGTTCAAGGAGGGTCTTTCCATGAAACGGTTTCTTGCTATTCTGATGGCCGTCATGATGATGGCGGGCTGCCTGTCTCTGGCTTCCGCCGACGTGGGCGCGGACGCCGACCTGGTCGCCGCTGCGCAGGCCGATGGCACCCTGGTGGTATACGGCTCCTGCGAGGAGGAATACCTTGCGGCTGTGTGCGAAAACTTTGAAAAGCTGTATGGCATCAAGACGCAGTATCAGCGCCTGTCCACCGGCGAAGTGCCCGCCAAGATCGAGGAAGAAAACGGCAAGCCCTCCGCCGACGTGTGGTTCGGCGGCACCAACAACCCCTATGACTCCCTGGCGGCCAAGGGCTTCCTGGACAACAGCTATGTGCCCGCCAACGCCGCGCACCTGAGCAAGGACATCTATAAGGATCCCAACGGCTATTGGTATGGCATCTATACCGGCCTGCTGGGCTTCATGGTCAACAAGGACGAGCTGGCCCGCATGGGTCTGGAAGCGCCTGCGACCTGGGACGACCTGCTGAAGGAAGAATACAAGGGCCTGATCTGGCTGAGCAACTACAAGACCGCCGGCACCCCCAAGCTGGTGGCCAACCTGATGATCCAGCTCAAAGGCCATGACGCGGGCGTCCAGTACCTGGTGGACCTGGACAAGAACGTGCAGGTGTACACCAAGTCCGGCTCCGGCCCCTCCAAGAACGTGGGCACCGGCGAGTGCGTCATCGGCATCGGCTTCCTGCATGACGGCATCACCCAGATCGTCGACAACGGCTATGAGAACGTCGGCCTGGTGGTGCCCGCCGACGGCACTGCCTGCGAGATCGGCCCGGTGGCCATCTTCAAGGGCGCTGCTCACATGAACGCCGCCAAGCTGTTTGTGGAATATGCCCTGAGCCCCGACTGCGTGGAGCTGGGCGCCAAGAACGGCTCCTATCAGTTCCTGGTGATCGACAACGCGCAGCAGCCCCAGGCTGCCATCGACGCGGGCCTGGATCCCAGCCTGGTGTGGGACGGCTATGACTTTGCCGCCGCCGTGAGGGACACTGACCAGAATGTGGCCGACGTGATGGCCGCCATCGAGGCCGCCGGCGCCAACACCGGTGAGGATCGTTTCCAGACCAAGTAAGCCTTTTGCAAACCACGGCAAGGATGGCGGCGATCCGCCATCCTTGCTTTTTCGGAAAAACTCTGTGAGGGGAAGGAGAGGACGATATGGCCAAAACGCAGGGGTCCGCGCTCGACCGCAAGAAGCTGCTCGGCGACCCCATTATGGTAACCACCATCGTGGTGCTGATCACATTCCTCACGCTGTTTATCCTCTACCCGCTGGCCATCCTGCTGGTGGACAGTTTTGTGGGCGACAGCGGCTTCAGCTTCAGCGTGTTCAAACGGATTTTCGATATGCCCAGCTTCACCAGGGCCATCACCAACACCCTGAAGGTCGGCTTTGTGGTGGGCATCTTCTCCTCGCTGCTGGGCCTGCTCTTCGCCTATGTGGAGGTCTATGTCCGGCTGAACAAGCTGGTGGGCGGCCTGTTTAAGGTGGTGTCCATGCTGCCCGTGGTCTCTCCGCCCTTTGTGCTCTCCCTGTCGATGATCATGCTCTTCGGCAAGGCGGGCGTCATCACCCGCTTTCTGCTGGGCATCTACGACAACAACGTCTACGGCTACTGGGGCATTGTGGTGGTGCAGACGCTCACCTTCTTCCCCGTGTGCTACATGATGCTCAAGGGCCTGCTCAAAAACATCGATCCCTCGCTGGAGGAGGCGGCCCGGGACATGGGCGCCAGCCGCTGGAAGGTGTTTGCCGACGTGACCCTGCCCCTGCTGCTGCCGGGCATCGGCAACGCCTTCCTGGTCACCTTCATCGAGTCCATCGCTGACTTCGCCAACCCGATGCTGATCGGCGGCTCCTACGACACGCTGGCCACCACCATCTACCTGCAGATCACCGGCGCCTACGACAAGGCCGGCGCCGCCGCCATGGCCGTGGTGCTGCTGTGCATCACGCTGCTGATGTTCGCGGTGCAGAAGTACGTGCTGGAGGCGAAAACCGCCGCCACCCTCACCGGCAAGGCCAGCCGCGCCCGCATGCTCATTGAGGACAAGTCCGTCAAGATCCCGCTGACCGTGTTCTGCAGCCTCGGCGCGGCCTTCGTCATCCTGATGTATATCTGCGTACCTATCGGCGCGTGCTTCCCCACCTGGGGCTATAAGTTCTTCCCGCTCACGGGCAAGTGGTTCAGCCTGGTCTTTACCCGCTACCACGGCCTGAAAGCCTTCAAGGACTCCTTTGTGCTGTCCCTCATCGCCTCGCCCATCACGGCCCTGCTCTCCATGATCATCTCCTACCTGGTGGTCAAGCGGAAATTCAAGGCCAAGGGCTTCATCGAGGCCGTGTCCATGCTGGCCATGGCCGTGCCCGGAACCGTGCTGGGCGTGGGCTATATCCGCGGCTTCTCCAGCGGCCTGTTCCACACGGGGCTGCTGCAAGGGCTTTACGGCACAGGCGCGATCCTGATCATCGTGTTTGTGGTGCGCTCCCTGCCCACCGGCACGCGCAGCGGCATTTCCGCCCTGCGGCAGATTGACAAGAGCATTGAGGAGAGCGCCTATGACATGGGCGCAAACAGCCTCAAGGTGTTCACCTCGGTCACGCTGCCGCTCATCAAGGATTCCTTCCTCTCCGGCCTGGTCACGGCCTTTGTGCGCTCCATCACCGCCATCTCCGCCATCATCCTGCTGGTGACGCCCAGCTATCTGCTCATCACCGTGCAGATCAACGAGTTTGCGGAGAAGGGCTCCTACAGCCTGGCCTGCGCCTTTGCCACCATCCTGATACTCATCACCTACGGCGCGGTGCTGCTGATGAATCTGTTTATCAAATTCTTCGGAACCAGCCGGAAACAGAAGGAGGAATAAAGCATGAGCGATATGCGTGCGAAGCAGCCCAAGGGCGTGAAGCTGGACCATATCTCGAAGATTTACCAGGATCCCAAGACCGGCAAGAATTTCTACGCGGTGAAGGACTGCAACCTGGAGATCCGCCCGGGCGAGTTCGTCACCCTGCTGGGCCCCTCCGGCTGCGGCAAGACCACCACCCTGCGCATGGTGGCAGGCTTTGAATCCCCCGACGAGGGCGAGATCTACCTGGGCGGCGAGCCCATCAACGCCCTCACCCCCAACAAGCGCGACACCGCGATGGTGTTCCAGAGCTATGCCCTCTTCCCCCACTACAACGTGTTCGACAACGTGGCCTACGGCCTGAAGCTGCGCAAGGTGCCCTCCGACCAGATCAAGCGCCGTGTGACCGACATCCTGAAGCTGGTGGAGCTCTCCGGCATGGAGCAGCGCATGACCAACCAGCTCTCCGGCGGCCAACAGCAGCGCGTCGCCCTGGCCCGCGCCCTGGTGGTGGAGCCCGGCGTGCTGCTCTTCGACGAGCCGCTGTCCAACCTGGACGCCAAGCTGCGCGTGCAGATGCGCACCGAGATCCGCCGCATCCAGCAGGCCCTGGGCATCACGGCCATCTACGTCACCCACGACCAGAGCGAGGCCATGTCCATCTCCGACCGCATCATCGTGATGAAGAGCGGCGTCATCGCCCAGATGGGCAGCCCGCACGAGATCTACTACAAGCCCGTGAGCGAGTTTGTGGCGGACTTCATCGGCGAGTGCAACTTCCTCCACGGCGAAGCGGCCGGCTCGGACGACGGCAGCGTGACGGTCCGCGTGAACGGCCACCCGGTGCAGGTCGCTTCCGACAAGCGCCCCGCCGCCGGCGAGGACTGCGAGATCGTGCTGCGCCCCGAGGCCATCCGGATCGCGGACAGCGGCCAGCTGCCCTGCAAGGTGGAGCTGAGCTGCTTCATGGGCAGCTATCAGAATTACCACGTGCGCGTGGGCGACACCCTGGTGAAGATCACGGACAACTGTCCGATCAACAAGAAGATCTTCGCCGTCGGCGACAGCGCATACCTCTCCTTTGACAAGGAGTGCGCGCATCTGCTCTAATTTCTCTCTTCATAGCAAAAGGAGACGCACCAGATGTTGGTACGTCTCCTTTTGTATACGACTGCAAGTGTTCCGCGCCTGCGGGCGCGGGTCAGGGGCTTTGCGATCGCCCCTGACAACCCTTCGCGCGCCGCCTCGTTCAAGAGGTTCAGAGCCCGTACAGTTCCCCATACTTCTTCTTCAAATACCCCACATACACATGCGGATCAAAGGGATTGACCTCCGCGCTGACCAGCAGCTCGGCGGGCGTCTTGCTCTGGCCGAAGCGATGAATATGCTCGCCCAGCCAGGCGGTGACGGGCGTCAGATCGCCCGCGCGCACCGCGCCCCACACATCCACATCGCGCTCCATCGCATAGAGCATCTGCACGCCGTAGGCGCTGCCCAGGGCGTAGCTCGGAAAATACCCGAACAGGCCGCCCGACCAGTGGGAATCCTGCAGGATACCGCGGCGGTGATCCGGCACGGTCACGCCCAGGTACTCGTGATAGAGCTGGTTCCAGATGCCCGGCAGCTCGCTGAGCTTCGCGTCGCCGGAGAACATCAGCTTCTCAATCTCAAAGCGGATGGCCACGTGCATCGCGTAGGTCAGCTCGTCGGCCTCGGTGCGGATCAGGGAGGGCATCGCCTTGTTCATGGCGTGGTAGAGCTGATCCACGGTCACGGCGCGGAACTGCTCCGGGAACACGTCCCGCAGGATGGGCAGCAGCGTCTCCATGAAGGGGCGGCTGCGGCCGATCAGGTTCTCGTAGAAGCGGCTCTGGCTCTCGTGGATGCTCATGGCGGAGCCGCCGGAGAGGCAGGTGAACTGCAGCTCATCTGCGACGCCCAGCTCGTACAGGGCGTGGCCGCCCTCGTGGATCACGGAGTAGAGGTTCTGGGAGACGTCGTCCTCGTGGTAGTGCGTGGTGATGCGCACGTCCCACTTGTTCACGCCGTCGGTGAAGGGGTGCTCGGTCTCGCCCAGGGCGGTGCGCTCGGGGTCGAGGCCCATCACCGCCATCACCCGGCGGTTCAGCTCCCGCTGGCCCTCCACCGGGAAGTGGCCGTGGATGCAGCTGTCGTCCGGCGCGGGCTTGTCCTTCACCGCCAGAATGACGGGCGTCAGCTCACTGCGCAGCAGGGAGAAGAAGCCCTCCAGGGTCTTGGTGTTCATGCCCTTCTCATAGCGGTCGAGCATCACGTCGTAGGCGGGGCGGCTGGCGTCCTTGCGCTCGGCGAAGCGGCGCTTGTAGGCCACCAGCTTCTCCAGGTAGGGCTGGAAGGCGTCCCAGTCGCTTTTCAGCTTGGCCTCGTGCCACACCGCGCCGGCCTCGGTCAGGGTCTCCTGGTAGGTCTGGTACTCCTCCTTGGGCATGAGGAGCATGTCCTCCAGGTCTTCCTTCTGCACGGTGGCCTTGCGGCGGGTCAGGGCGTCCACCGCGTCCCCGGCGTCGAGGATCGTCTGGATGGCCTCGATGTTGCGCTCGTTCACGGTCTTGCTGTACAGCTCGCCGGAGAGGTAGCCGAGGGCCTTCGCGCGGCCCTTGTAGCTCATTTTCGGCGCGACGGTGTCGCCGTCCACGTACATCACGGAGAACGCCTGGCCGTAGGCGGCCTGCGCCTCCTCCATCGCTTTCAGGGTTTCCAGGGCTTCCTGCAGGGTCATGGGTGATTCCTTCTTTCTGTGTATCTGTTTTGTGATTTCAGCAACTCTTGCGCCTGTCACGTCGATGGCTCCGCGTCTGCCTCCCACGCGAAGATCACCGGCACGCTCCCCGTTCCCTCCATCCATCCCGCCACGGTCTCCCGCAGCGCCTTCTCCGCCGCTGCACGGCCCGTGTTGTTTGCGAGGGCTTCGGCCAGCACGCGATCGCGGCAGCGGGTCTGCTCCTCGGCGAGGATGGCGGCGCGGCGCTTCTCGGTCAGGGGATACCAGAAGTCGTCCCGGTCGACCCGGGTCGGGGTCAGGCTGTCCGAGAGCAGCTCGGTCTCCGGCAGGGTCAGGGTGACGGCATTGCCCGTGGGCGTCACGGTGACCTTCGTCAGGTCGATGCCCAGGGACGCGCGGTAGGTGTAGTGGACGGTCACCGTCTGCACCGTGCCCAGCAGCAGGGCGTCCTGGGTGGCGGTGAACACGCCCTCATCCTCCACGGTGAGGGTTTCCAGCCGGGTGCTCTCGCTCAGGCGGTGGGAGAGCAGAGCGGACACCGTGGCCGTCCGCCCGGTGATGTCCGGCAGCAGGCGGCCCAGCAGATCCCTGGCGTAGGGCAACAGCACGATCACCAGGGTGAGCACGAGGGCCGTGCCGAGGGTTTTGCCTGCCCAGCGAAGTACGCGCTTCATGTCCGACCTCCCAGCCACACCAGCAGCGGCACGATGGCATACCGCGCCAGCAGCACCAGCACGGTCACCGCGCCGATGGCCGCCAGCACATACAGAGCCTTGCCGCGCGGACGTCTGTCTCTTCTGTCATTCCGGCTCCTGCGCCGGTCGCGGCGGCGCTTGACATCCTCCGGCAGCGGCGGCGGAGGCACCAGCGGCTTCCAGAACATGAAAACACCTCCCAAACAGATAAGCTGATGAATTCAGTGTAATCGTTTGGGAGGGGATTGTCAAGAAAAAGAACAGCCGCCACTCTGGCAAGTGACGACTGATGGTGCGGCGTTCGCCGCCATGTTCGGTTGGAACCGAGGCACAGCAGAAGACAGCTTCCGGCATTTCTCAGCCGCCGAAGGCGTCCTTGATCTTGTCCATGAAGCTCTTCTTGCCCTCGTACTCGCGGCCGGTGGTGGTGGCGTCGAACTGGCGCAGCAGCTCGCGCTGCTTCTCGGTCAGGCGCTTGGGCACCTCCACGCGCACGCGCACCAGCAGGTCGCCCTTGCCGGAGGAGCGCAGGTAGGGCACGCCCTGGCCCTTGATGCGGAACTCGGTGTCCGTCTGCGTCCCCTCGGGGATGCGGTACTTCACGGAGCCGTGCAGGGTCGGGATGTCCAACTCTCCGCCCAGGGCCGCCTGGGTGAAGCTGATGGGGAAATCGAGCAGCAGGTTGTTACCGTCCCGGCGGAACAGCTTGTGCGGGCGCACGGACACGGTGACGTACAGGTCGCCGTTCGCGCCGCCGCGCAGGCCGGGCTCGCCCTGGCCGTTCATCACGATGGTCTGGCCGTCGTCGATGCCGGCGGGCACCTTCACCGTGGCGGTGCGGCGCTTGCGCACGCGGCCCGTGCCGCCGCAGCTGGTGCACTTGTCGGTGACCACCTTGCCCGTGCCGCCGCAGGTCGGGCAGGTACGGATGGTGGTCATGAAGCCGCCGGAGGAGCGCACCTGGCCCTGGCCCTTACAGGTCGGGCAGACGGAGGGCTGGGTGCCGGGCTTGGCGCCGGAGCCGCCGCAGGTCTCGCAGTTCTCGTAGCGGTAGAAGTCGAAGGACTTTTCGCAGCCGTCCACGGCCTCCTCGAAGCTGATCTTCAGGTCATAGCGCAGGCTGTTGCCCTCCACGGGGCCGGCTGCCCGGCGGGCCGAGGAGCCCATGCCGCCCATGCCGCCAAAGAAGCTGTTGAGGATATCGTCCATGCCAAAGCCGCCGAAGCCGCCGCCCGCGAACGGGTTGCCGCCTCCGCCGAAGCCCTGGGTCGGATCCTCGAAGCCGAACTGGTCGTACCGCGCCCGCTTGTCCGGGTCGCTGAGCACCTCGTTGGCCTCGTTGATCTCCTTGAACTTCTCCTCGGCTTCCTTGTCGCCGGGGTGCAGGTCAGGGTGGTATTCCTTGGCCTTTTTGCGGTACGCGCGCTTGATGTCGTCGGCGGAGGCGTTCTTGTCTACGCCGAGAACCTCATAATAGTCTCTCTTGCTCGCTGGCATCGTCTGTCACCACATTCGATGAGGAGGCGGCAGAGTGTTTCTGCCGTCTCCTCAGTTTCGTGCATACCTTTTCCATGCAGGCTGTTCTTTCGGTCAGCAGGCGGTTCCGCGCCTGCGGGCGCGGGCAGGGGGCTTTGCGATCGCCCCCTGCACCCCTTCGCCCACCGCATTGAAGCAGAGCACGCGGGATTTCGCCGCCTGCGGGCGGCGACCAAAGGGCTTTGCGATCGCCCTTTGGAAACCTTCGCCCGCCGTACTTGAACAATTCTTTAGGAAAGGTATTTATGATACAATCAGTGCACCTCGCCCTCGGCGTTCACGCTGCCGTCGGCGTTGGTGGAGCCGGCCTCGGGCTGGTTGGGCTGGGCCTGCTGGGCATCCTGCTGCTGGTACAGCTTGCCGAAGATGGCGTACACCTTCTGGGTGAAGCCCTCCATGGCGTTCTTGATCTCGGTGGCGTTGCCGCCCTCGCGGATCTTCTTGAAGCTGTCGACCTCGCTCTGGATGGTGTTCTTGTCCTCGTCGGAGAGCTTGTCGCCGTTGTCGCGCAGCTGCTTCTCGATCTCGTAGATCAGGGAGTCGGCGTGGTTGAGGGTTTCAACCTCCTCCTTGCGCTTCTTGTCCTCCTCGGCGTACTTCTCGGCTTCCTTCACGCGCTGGTTGATCTCCTCCTCGGTGAGGTTCGTGGAGGCGGTGATGGTGATGTCCTGCTTGTTGCCGGTGGCCTTGTCCTTCGCGCTCACGTGCACAATGCCGTTGGAGTCGATGGAGAAGGTGACCTCGATCTGCGGCACGCCGCGGGGCGCGGGCGCGATGTTGGTCAGCTGGAAGCGGCCGAGGCTCTTGTTGTCATAGGCCATCTGGCGCTCGCCCTGCAGCACGTTGATTTCGACCGTGGTCTGGCCGTCCGCGGCGGTGGAGAACACCTGGCTCTTCTCGCAGGGGATGGTGGTGTTGCGGTCGATCAGACGGGTGAAGATGTGGCCCTCGGTCTCAAGGCCCAGGCTCAGGGGCGTGACGTCCAGCAGCAGCACGTCCTTGACTTCGCCGCCCAGCACGCCGCCCTGGATGGCCGCGCCGATGGCGACGCACTCATCGGGGTTGACGCCCTTGAAGGGCTCCTTGCCGGTGATCTTCTTCACGGTCTCCTGCACGGCGGGGATACGGGTGGAGCCGCCCACCAGGATGACCTTGTCGATCTGGTTGTAGGTCAGGCCGGCGTCGGCCAGGGCCTTGCGCATGGGCTCCACGGTGGCCTCCACCAGGTCGCGGGTCAGGTCGTCGAACTTGGCGCGGGTCAGCGTCATGTCAATGTGCTTGGGGCCGGTGGCGTCGGCGGTGATGAAGGGCAGGTTGATGGAGGCGGTGGTGGTGCCGCTCAGCTCGATCTTGGCCTTCTCAGCGGCCTCCTTCAGACGCTGGGCCGCGGTGCGGTCCTGGCGCAGGTCGATGCCGTTCTCCTTCTTGAAGCTGTCGGCGATCCAGTCGATCACGCGCTGGTCGAAGTCGTCGCCGCCCAGGCGGGTGTTGCCGTTGGTGGACATGACCTCGAACACGCCGTCGCTGATGTCCAGGATGGACACGTCGAAGGTGCCGCCGCCCAGGTCGTACACCAGGATCTTCTGGCTGCCTTCCTTGTCCAGGCCGTAGCTCAGGGACGCGGCGGTGGGCTCGTTGATGATGCGCTTCACGTCCAGGCCCGCGATGCGGCCGGCGTCCTTGGTGGCCTGGCGCTGGCTGTCGTTGAAGTAGGCGGGCACGGTGATGACGGCCTCGGTGACCTTCTCGCCCAGGTAGCTCTCGGCGGTCTCCTTCATCTTGGTCAGGATCATGGCGGAGATGTCCTGGGGGGTGTAGTCCTTGCCGTCGATGTTCACCTTGTAGCTGGTGCCCATCTCGCGCTTGATGGAGATGATGGTGCGGTCGGGGTTGGTGACGGCCTGGCGCTTGGCGACCTGGCCGACGAGGCGCTCGCCGTCCTTGGTGAAGGCGACGACGGAGGGCGTGGTGCGGCTGCCCTCGCTGTTGGCGATGACGACGGGCTGGCCGCCTTCCATCACGGCGACGCAGCTGTTGGTGGTACCCAGGTCAATACCGATGATCTTGCTCATAGTGATTTCCTCCTCTATCAGTTCAGGTAACTGTTGATGTTGTTTGTATATGGAAACCGGACGGATGTCCGGGAATCCTCTGGCAGGGGTTTATTCCGCCACAACCTGCACCATCGCGTGGCGCAGCACGTGGTTGCCCATGGTGTAGCCCTTCTGGAACACCTGGGCTACCGTGCCGGGCTCGCCGGCGTCGGCGGGAACCTGCATCACGGCGTTCTCCAGGTTGGGATCGAACTTCTCGCCCTTGCGGTCGATCACCTCGACGCCCAGCTTCTGGTAGGTGTCGCGCATCTGCTTCAGCGTCAGCTCCAGGCCGGCCTTCAGGGGGCTGTCCTCGCCGGCGCTCTCCAGGGCGCGCTCCAGGTTGTCCAGCACCGGCAGCATCTGCCCGGCCACCTCGCGGCGGCCCTCCTCGAAGCTGTCCGCCCGGACGCTGGCGTTGCGCTTGCGGAAGTTGTCGAAGTCCGCCTGCACGCGCTGGGCCAGGGTCAGGTACTCCTGCGCCTGGTTCTTCGCGGCGTCCAGCTCGGCCTGCAGGGGATTCTCCTCCGCCTGCTCAGCCGCCTCCGCCTGTTCCACGGCAGCCTGCGCGTTCTCCTCCGCCGGCACGGTCTCCGGGATCTCCCCCGGCATCTCCGCGGCGGCCTCCGCCTCTGGGCGTTCCTCTTCCCGGAACCGCTCGTTTTCGGTCATGGTGTGCTTCCACCTTTCATTATCCGCCTCCGCCTGGGGCGGTATCTGGGATGCCCTGCGCGCCTCGCGTTCCGCCTGGCGCTGCTTGCGTTTCTTCATGTCTGATCGCTTCCCTTGGGACTCTCTTTCTCCGCGTCCTGGGTGCCGAACAGCTGCGAGAGCTGCTGGCCCATCGCGCCGAGCACCGAGATCACCCGGCTGTACTGCATGCGCGTCGGGCCGATGACACCGATGGTGCCCTGCCGCCCGGACCGCGTGGAGTAGGTCGCGGTGACGATGGAGCAGTCGCTGATCTCCGGCACGCCCGTCTCCGGGCCGATGCGCACGGTGAAGGCCACGTCGCCGTGGTGGGCGATGATGGACGCCAGCTTGTCCCGCGTCTCGATGAGGCTCAGGAAGCCCCGCGCCTTCTCCGCGTCGGAGTACTCGGGGTAGCTGAGCATGTTGCTCGCGCCGCCGATGCCCACGTGCCCGCGCTGGGCGTGCTCCTCGGTCTCCTCGAAGAAGCCGCCGAGCTGCGCCAGCAGGCGCTCGTTGTCCCGCATCCGCGCGGCGATCTGCGGCAGCATGGCCGTGGCCTCCGCCAGGGTGTGGCCGCTCAGCTGCTCGGTAAGGCTGCGCGAGATGCTGTAGAGCGCGTCCGCGTCCAGGCTCCCGCTCACGGGAATCACGCTGTCCCGCACGATGCCGCCGTCGGTCACGACGACCACCAGCACGCTGTTCTGGGTGACGGGCACCAGCTGCAGGGTGCGGATGATGGGCTGCGGCTTGGTCGGCGGCAGCACCACGGCGGTGTAGTTGGTCAGGCTCGAGAGCACCTGCGCCGCCTGGTCGATCACATCCTCCATCTGGTGGGTGCGCGCGTTCAGGTGGGCGACCACAGCCTCGGGCCGGTCGCTGCGGATGCGTCCGCTGGCCAGCATCTGGTCCACGTAGAGCCTGTACGCCTTCGCTGAGGGCACGCGGCCCGCGCTGACGTGGGGCTGATCGAGGTAGCCCAGCTCCTCCAGGTCGCTCATCTCATTGCGGATGGTGGCGGAGGAGAGGCCCATGTCGTATTTCTTGGAGATGGTTCGGCTGCCCACAGGCACGGCTGTCAGGATGTAATCGTCGATGATCGCCTGCAGGATGCGGAACTTCCGCTCATCCATGCCCATGTTTCGCCCTCCTTCCGGTTGATGTGTCTTCCGGTTGTTAGCACTCTCAACCGGTGAGTGCTAACCCTGGACATACAATAGCACCGCACCGGGGGTTTGTCAAGGGGCTGGGGAAAGTTTTTTACCTATTGCAAGCGCCGCGTTTGCATGCGCGGGCTTGACAATCCCCGCTCCGTGGCCTACAAAAAAACGAAGAGCGAACCACGCTTGCGGTTGCTCCTCAAGTTATAAGCGGATTGCGGGCAACGCCGCAGAATCAGCCGTCACTATTCGGGCGGCTGTTCTATTGCATCCCGCGCGAACCCATTGCCCGGCCTCTGAATTTGTTGTATAATGTCCGTATCAGCCCGGTTTGGGCAAAGGGCAGGAGGTACGCCATGCTTCCACCGGAACATCCTGTCGCGAGGTGCCGCGCGCTCCTGCGCGATGTGACGCCGTTGCAGGAGGACTGCGGGCGGCTGTGCGGCGCGGCCTGCTGCCGTTCCCTGCCCGGGGAGGAGACCGGCATGCTCCTGTTTCCCGGCGAGGAGGCGTGCTATGAGGGCCGCGCGGGCTTCCGCATGAAGCCGACCCCAGCGGGCACGCTGCTGATCTGCGGCGGCGTGTGCGACCGCGGCGAGAGGCCCCTGGCCTGCCGGATGTTCCCGCTGCTGCCGCTGTGGCGCGACGGCGCGGTGAAGGTCGCCGTGGATGCCCGCAGCCGGGCCGTGTGTCCCCTGGCGGAGATGGGCCTGCGCGGCCTGCGGGAGGACTTCCGGGCCGCCGTGCGCCGCTGCGGCGAGCTGCTGGCGGAGGACGACGAACAGCAGACCTTCCTCATCCGCCTCACCCGCACCCACGACGAGCTGCGCGCCCTGCGCAGGGAGCTGATGCCGTCCCCATCCGAACCGTCCCGACACGAAGGAGGCGACCGCCTTGTTTGAGCCGATCCGTCTGTCTCACACCATCTCCGGCACCGGGGGCGGTCTGCTGTTCTGCCTGGATGCGAGCCAGCCCCAGCAGGCGCTGGTGCCCTACCGCGGCCAGGTGCAGGCGGTGGTGATGGATCCGCCCTTCATGACCGGCGAGGTGTTCACGCGCAAGCGGGCCTTCGGCGCCCAGGGCTGGCGCGCGGGCAAGCCGGTGGTCAGCCTCAAGGGCTATCCGGATCGCTTCGATACGCCGGAGATCTATCAGGCCATGCTGCGCGGTCTGCTGGAGAACGCCCGGGAGCTGCTGGCCCCCACCGGCGTGTGCTACCTCCACCTGGACTGGCGCGCCTCCGCCATGGCGCGGCTGCTGTGCGACGAGGTCTTCGGCGCGGGCAATTTTCTCAATGAGATCATCTGGAGCTACGAGAGCGGCGGCCGCTCCAGAAAATATTTCAGCCGCAAGCACGACACCATCCTGCTCTACGCCCGCAGCCCGGAATACCGCTTCAGCCTCGACCGGGTGCCGATCCCGCGCGAGGGCGTGCGCCACAACCACCTGAAGCGCCAGACGGACGAGAACGGCCGCGTCTACGGCAGCGTGGTGGTGGGTGGCAAGGAATACCGCTATTATGACGATCAGCCCACCTACCCCGGCGACGTGTGGACGGACATCAGCCACCTGCAGCAGCGCGACCCCGAGCGCACGGGCTATCCGACCCAGAAGCCCCTGAAGCTGCTGGACCGGATGCTGCGGCCCGTGGTGGACCCGGGGGATCTGGTGTGCGACCTGTGCTGCGGCTCCGGCACAGCGCTGGAGGCCGCGCGGCGGCTGGGCTGCGGCTTTATCGGCGTGGACAGCAGCCGGGAGGCCATCGCCGTGAGCGAGAACCGCCTGCGCCTGCAGGATCTGAGCGTCCACATGGCCTGCGACGCCAGCCCCGCCGCCCTCTACGGCTCCTTTGACGCCGCCTCGGGCCTGGTGGTGCTCACGGGCTTCGAGGCCGAGCATCCCGCCTTCCCGCGCACGGCTGAGCCCTTCGCCGCCCTGGAGGCCTGGGGCTGCGGCCCCATCGTGGGCGAGACCCTGCACCTGCAGCACATCTGCTCCCGCACCTTCCGCATGCCCGAGCTCGCGCCCATGGGCTTTGTGCGCACGGAGACCTACCCCCTCGGCGTCCTGACGGTGGACGCCGCCGGCCGCCGACAGGTGTTCCGGTGGACGGACTGATATCTCTTCTCTATAGCTCTCATGAAGAGCGGCCGGCGAAGGGGTCCAGGGGGCGACCGCAAAGCCCCCTGGCCGCGCCCGCAGGCGCGGAACTCCTGCACAATCAAGAACACAACGGGCTCGCCCGTAAAGGATGATCATTCTATGCACATTCGCCCCGCCATCCCCCGCGACCTCGAAGCCGTCAAAGCCCTCCTCACTGAGGTCAACCGCGTCCACTGGGAGGGCCGCCCCGACCTCTTCCGCCTCTGCCGCAAGTACACGGACGGGGAGATCCTCGCGATCTTCGCCGATCCCCTCACGCCCGTGCTCATCGCCGCGGACGATCAGGACGAGGCCCTGGGCTACGCCTTCTGCGTCCTGCAGGATCACACGAAGGATCACCACATGATGCCCATCAAGACCCTCTACATCGACGACCTGTGCGTCTTCGAGCGGACGCGGGGGCAGGGCGTCGGCCGCGCGCTCTACGATGCCGCGCTCGACCTGGCGCGCTCCATCGGCTGCCACAACCTCACGCTGAACGTCTGGGCCCTCAACGACGGCGCCCTGGCCTTCTACGAAAAGTGCGGCATGCACGTACAAAAATATGGCATGGAAACCATCCTCAATCCCTAAGATACAATCCGAGATCAAAAAAGGCAGGTGAACTCCCACGTTCAAACAGCGGCTGACCGACGGCGTCACAGCCCTTCTTTGCGCGTGGGGCTACCTCCTCCCCCTCCTGGCGGCGCTGGATATCCTCCCCCAGGCCCTGCCGGCCCTCGCGGCCTCCCTGGCGCTAATCCTCCTGTGCGAGGTCTCCAGCCTCCGCCGCTGGAGCGCCTGGTGCCTGGCCGGCGTCCTCGCCGCCGCCTGCGCCGCGTGGGTGTTCCTCCTGGGCGGCCTTGCCACCCTGACGGAGCTGGGCAGCGCCCTGTTCCTCCGCGCGGAGGGCTTCCGCGCCGCCGTGCCCTTTGTCGCCCTTGAAATGGCCCTGCTCCTCGCCGGGATGACAGGGCTTTTGGGTTTTGCCCTCACCCGGGAGCGCAGCGGCGTTATTCCGGCGATGATGGGCATGATCCTCGCCCTGCTGATCCTGTGGCTCGGCGGCGTGGAGCACGCCCTGCCCTGCACCGCGCCAGGCGTGGCAGCCGTGCTGCTGCTGATCATCCGCGAGCGGAACAGCGGCCGCGTCCCGGGCCGCGCCTGGCCCGCCGTCATCATCCTGACCCTGCTCGCCTTCCTGCTGCTGCCGTCCGGCGGCATGCCGGCCAATCCGCTGAAGGAGCAGGCCGACGCCCTGCGCCAGCGCGTGATGGACCTGTTCTTCTTCACCCAGCCGCGCAACGTCTTCTCCCTGGCGGATGAGGGCTACTATCCCCAGGGCAGCGGGCAGATGGGCGGCCCCGCCGCGCCCACCGACCATCCCGTGATGACCGTGACCGCGCCCCGCACCGTCTACCTGCGCGGCAGCGTGCGCAACACCTACACGGGCCGCGTCTGGCGCGACACCACCGGCGGCCGCAGGTACCTGTGGATCTCGCCGCGCTGGCGGGCCCTGCGCGCAAGCCTCTTTGACGAGGCCCTGCCGGACGCCTCCCTGACGGCCAACACCCTGCTGACGCCTCAGACCGTGACCGTGGAGCTGGCGGCGGAGAATGTCTCCAGCCTCTTCACGCCCCAGCGCGTGCGGCAGCTGGCCGTGGGCGGCGACCTCGTCCCCTACTTCAACAACGCCTCGGAGGTGTTCGCGACCCGTGATCAGCAGGCCGGAGACACCTACACGGTCTCCGCGCCCCTGGCGGTGGGCGGCGACGTGGGCCTGGAGGTGCTGCTGGCGGCCTGCGAAGTCTCGGCGGCAGCGCCGGACGAGGCCTTTCTCTCCCAATACACCACCCTGCCGGCCCATCTGCAGGAGCAGCTCTACACCCTCGCACGGCAAGCCGTCCAGAGTGCGGACACTCCCTACGCGAGGGCCATGGCCCTGCGCGACTGGCTGCGCGCCTCCTTCCGCTACACCCTCGACGCCCCCTGGCAGCCGGAGGACGCGGACTTTGTGACCTATTTCCTGCTGAACACCGGCGAGGGCTGCTGCGTGCACTTTGCCTCCGCCATGACCGTGCTCTGCCGCATGGTGGGCCTGCCCGCGCGCTATGTGGAGGGCTACCTTGCCCAGCCCGGCGCGGACGGCATTGCCCACGTCACCGGCCTGGACGCCCACGCCTGGACGGAGGTCTTCTTCCCAGGTTATGGCTGGCTGACCTTCGACGCGACCCCGCCCCACACCCCGGTGGATCTGGAGGATGGCGCGCAGACGCCGGAGGATCCCACCGCACCGGAGGCCAACGACAACGACAGCGCACCCTCGCCCAGCCCGGAGAGCGCGGCCACGCCGACCCCGCCGCCGGAGGGCGACGACCCCGCGCCGACGCCCACGCCGACCTCCACGGAAGCGCCCGCCGCCACCCCAACGCCCGCGCCGTCCGCCTCGCCCGAGGAGAGTGACGCCCCCGGGGACGGGGATGCACCCGACCCTGACACAGTACCCGAACCCGGTGACACGCCGAACCTGCCGCCCTGGCTCTGGATCGCCGGCGCGCTGCTGCTCCTGGCCCTTGTTGCAGCCTGCGTCGCCCTGCGTCTGCACTGGGTCAGCCCGACCCGCCGCGCGGCAAAGGCCGGCAGCCCCACCGGCGCGTGGCTGGTGTGGTTCGGGGCCCTCGCCCATGCGCTGACGGCCATGGGGCTGGGGCGCGAGGCCCATGAGACGCCGGCCGCCTGGCTGGGGCGTCTGGATCAGATCGGCGCGGTGGCGCATCCGCTGGCGCCTGTCGGGGAGAGCGCAGCTGTCGTTCTGTATGGGCATGTGAGCGCCACGGAGGAGGAGGCTGCGGAGGCGGAGCAGGCCTATCGCCATGTGTGGAAGGCCATGAAGCCTTTCACAAGGCTGAAAATCTTGATCAAACGACTTGGGCGTAAGCCGATGGGCTTCTTCTGATGCATGCGTCAGGGGTTCCGCGCCTGCGGGCGCGGGCAGGGGGCTTTGCGATCGCCCCCTGCACCCCTTCGCCCGCCATCTTGTGCAATGAGCTTTTTATGGAAGATATAGTGTAAGAGGTTCCTTATGCAGCATGATTTCTCCGAGGGAAAGGTCAGCCGGCAGATCCTGGCGCAGGCGCTGCCGCTGACCCTCGCGCAGCTCGTCCACCTGATGTACAACATCGTGGACCGCATCTATCTCGGCCATCTCTCCGCCACGGACAGCATGGCCCTGACCGGCGTCGGCCTCATCTTCCCAATTGTGTCGCTGATCGGCGCGTTCACCTCGCTGTTCGGCTCGGGCGGCGCGCCGCTGTTCGCCATCGCCCGGGGCGCGGGCCAGGAGGAGCGGGCCTCCCGCCTGCTGGGCCACGTCACCACCCTGCTGACCCTCTGCTCGGCGGCGCTGATCGTCGTCAGCTACCTCTTCCGCCGCCCGATCCTCTTCGCCTTCGGGGCCAGCGAGGCGTCCTACAGCTACGCGGACGCCTACCTGACCATCTACCTGCTCGGCACACCCTTCACCATGCTGGCCACGGGCCTCAACGGCTTCATCAACGCCCAGGGCTTCCCGCGCGTGGGCATGCTGACCACCGTCCTCGGCGCGGTGATCAACCTGGTGCTGGACCCGCTGTTCATCTTCACCTTCGGCATGGGCGTGCGCGGCGCAGCCCTGGCCACCGTCATCGCCCAGGCCGTCAGCTGCGTGTGGGTGCTCCGCTTCCTCACCGGGAAGAAGGTGCTGATCCCCATCCGCCGCGACCACCTGCGCGTCACCGCGCGCATGACCGGTGAGATCGTGTCCCTGGGCGTTGTGGGCTTCATCATGATGGCCACCAACGCCCTGACCCAGGTGGCCTGCAACGCCACCCTCCAGCGCTACGGCGGCGACCTCTACGTCAGCGTGATGACCGTGCTGAACTCCGTGCGCGAGATCTTCGCGATGCCGGTGCACGGCATCACCAGCGGCGCGCAGCCCGTGCTGGGCTACAATTACGGCGCGAACAAGTACGCCCGCGTGAAAGAGGGTATCCGCTTCACCACCCTCGTGGGCATCGCCTACACCCTGCTGGCCTGGCTGCTGGTGCTCTGGCAGTCGCGCTTTCTCGTGTCCATCTTCGCCAGCGACGCCGCCCTGCTGGAGGCCGGCCCGCCCGCCCTGCGGCTGTACTTCTTCGGCTTCGTGTTCCAGGCCTTCCAGATGGCCGGGCAGAGCGTCTTCCAGGCCCTGGGCGACGCCAAGCACGCGGTGTTCTTCTCCCTGCTGCGCAAGGTGGTCATCGTGACGCCCCTGACCCTGCTGCTGCCCATGATGGGGTTAGGCGTGAACGGCGTGTTCATCGCCGAACCGGTGTCGAATTTCCTCGGCGGCATGGCCTGCTTTGTGACGATGTATGTCACGGTTTACCGCAAAAGGCTTTTGGAAGCCAATGCCTGATAGTTTAACACAGCTGCCGCAACAAGAGCGGATGCCCGAAGGTTTCCAAAGGGTTCGGAGCGCCCGGAAAACTCCATGTTATGGCGTTTTCAGCGGAGAACGGGCGACAGCCCCGGACCGATCGGAAAGCCCTTTGGTCGCCGCCCGCAGGCGGCGAAACTCCCTGCTGATAAAGCATTCTCAATATCTGCAAGAATTCCGCGCCTGCGGGCGCGGGCAGGGGGCTTTGCGATCGCCCCCTGCACCCCTTCGCGTCGCGTTTACTTCAGGCTGAACAAACCCTTGAGAGGAGTTCAAAACTATGAAGCTGATTTCCTGGAACGTCAACGGTATCCGCGCGGCCCTGGGCAAGGATTTCCTCGAGAGCTTCAAACAGCTCGACGCGGACATCTTCTGCCTGCAGGAAACCAAATGCCAGGTCGGCCAGGTGGAGCTGGACCTGCCCGGCTATCACCAGTACTGGAACGCGGCGGAGAAGAAGGGCTACTCCGGCACCGCCCTCTTCACCCGCAAGGAGCCGCTGCAGGTGCGCTACGGCATTGGCGTGGACGAGTTCGACCACGAGGGCCGGGTCATCAGCGCCGACATGGGCGATTTCTGGATGGTGACGGTCTACACGCCCAACAGCCAGGACGGGCTGAAGCGCCTGGACTGGCGCATGGCCTGGGAGGACGCCTTCCTCGCCTACCTGAAGGAGCTGGAGCGGGAGAAGCCCATCATCTTCTGCGGCGACCTGAACGTGGCCCACGAGGAGATCGACCTGAAGAACCCCGCCAGCAACCGCATGAACGCCGGCTTCACCCAGCAGGAGCGCGACAAGATGACCCATCTGCTGGGCAGCGGCTTCATCGACACCTTCCGCTACTTCTACCCCGACCGCACCAACATCTACAGCTGGTGGAGCTACCGCTTCCACGCCCGGGAGAACAACGCGGGATGGCGCATCGATTACTTCATCGTGTCCGAGGCCCTGCGGCCCCGCCTGCTCAGCGCGGAGATCCACAACGAGATCTTCGGCTCCGACCACTGCCCGGTGGAGCTGACGCTGAAGGACTGAACGGGAGGCCCCATGCAATACACCCAGTACCACCATCAGCTCATCCGCGTGACGGACACCCAGGGCCGCACCTTCACCGGCGTCGCGGAGGCTTTCACGGCCTAGGCCGGGCTGCGCGAGTTCGGCCGCGGGGAAGCGGGCCTCCGGATCGGCGGACAGCGGCTCTTCGAGAGCGATATCGCGAAGGTCGAATGCCTGCCCTCCTTCGAGGAAGCCCAGCGGGAGATTCCGCCGGGCCGCTACCGCCACTTCAAGGGAAACGAATACGAGGTGCTCTGCATCGCGCGGCACTCGGAGACCACCGAGCCCATGGTGGTGTACCGCGCGCTCTACGGCGAGGGCGGCGTGTGGGTGCGCCCGGCCGCCATGTGGAACGAGACCGTGGAGCGCGGCGGGAACACCTTCCGGCGCTTCACCCGCGTCGGCGAAGAAGATCCGCAGCCGTAACCTTTGCAAAATTCCGGATTTCCGCCAGATTTTGCCCGAAAAAACGGGAGAATCGCGGAAATTCCCCTTGCAAAAGCCGCGTTTTGTGCTATAATTCGAAATTGGCACATCCTTGCGCTGCACGCAAAGATGCAGCGCCATACGTCCATGAGGAGGTGAAAGGACATGAATAGGTATGAACTGACCTACATCATCGACCCCAACCTGGAGGAGACCGCTCGCAAGGAACTGATCGAGAAGGTTTCCGCCCTGATCGCTGCCAACGGCGGCGAGGTGGAAAAGGTTGATGAGACCTGGGGCAAGCGCCGCCTGGCCTATGCGATCAACTATCGCACCGAGGGCTGGTACGTGCTGGTGACCATGCAGGCTCCCGCCGAGCTGGTGGCTGAGGTTGAGCGCAACCTGCGCATCAACGACAGCATCCTGCGGTACATGACCGTGAAGCTGCTGGTGAAGCAGAGCAAGGTCAAGCCGCGCGCCATCAAGCCCGTGGCTGAGGAAGCCGCCGCTCCCGCCGAGGAAGCCGCTCCCGCGGCCGAGGCTCCTGTCGAGCCCGCCGAGGCTGAGTAATTCGACAAAGATTTCCGAGTTCTAAGGTGATTGCGTATGAATAAGATCCAGATTATCGGCAATTTGGTCCGGGATCCCGAAACGCGCTCGGTCAGCGGTTACAACGGCGACACGCAGGTCTGCTCCTTCACGGTGGCAGCCAACGGCCGCCGCCGCAGCAACCAGAACAACCAGAACGGACAGCAGCAGGATGATACCCTGTTCATCCGTGTGAGTGTCTGGGGCACCCGCGCAGACGTCTGCCAGCGCTACCTGGCGAAGGGCAACAAGGTCTTCGTCACCGGTGAGCTGCAGCAGCCCCGCACCTACCAGGATCAGAGCGGCAATACCCGCGTGAGCCTGGAGATGCGTGCGGACGACTTCGAGTTCCTGACCAGCCGCGCCGAAGCTGAAGCCATGAGGCAGAACGGCGGAATGTCCGCATCCCCCGCCGCGCCCGCTGCGCCCACCGCTCAGAACAACGGCTTTACCGCCGTGGAGTCCGACGATCTGCCCTTCTGACGGAAGGCGAACGTCACCGTATCACAGCCAACCGACTGATTCCCAGTCGATCCTACCTGCGTCCGGCATAGCCGGGCAGCCCTCGAAAGGAGGCCAAATCCCATGTCTGAAGTACGTGAAGAGAGAAGGCCGCGTCCGCGCGGAGGCCGTCGCCCCCGCCGCAAGGTGTGCGCTTTCTGCGTCGATAAGATTGCTTATATCGACTACAAGGACGTGAATCATCTGCGCCGCTACATCAACGAGCGCGGCAAGATTCTGCCCTGCCGTATGACCGGCAACTGCGCCAAGCATCAGCGCCAGCTGAGCGAGGCCATCAAGCGCGCCCGTGCCATCGCGCTGCTGCCCTACACGGCTGAGTAATTTGCTCAAAAGAAGAACCGTCCGACATGATGTTGGATGGTTCTTTTCTTATTCTGTGTTTGTTCGTTTGGATAGCAGAGTTTCTGAACCTTTGTGTGCTTCATGTAATAAACCCATATCCGGAAAACTCCACAGTGTGGAGTTTTCAGTGAGGCGAAAGCGGCAGCGACATCACGTTGCGACGTGTGTCCCCCGGACCCCCCGCACACGCTTTTGGTACTTGCCCAATCTTATCTTCTAAATGGCAATAAAACAACATTGAAGATGGGCGATGCGAAGGGGTGCAGGGGGCGATCGCAAAGCCCCCTGCCCGCGCCCGCAGGCGCGGAATCTCTTTGTTGGCATGAACAAAGTTCAAGATGTTTTATTCCATTACAGGATTATTCCCAATTCCCTCGCTGAGGGAAACCCGTAGGCGCTCTCGGCGGCGGCAACTGCCCTCAATATCGCCTCGCTGACCACCTCTGCGGCCATCATCCCCACGAGATCCTGATCCGCGCGCACATCGCCCAGCGACACCGCGTAGATGCTGTCGCCGTCAGCGGACGTGTGCACCGGGTGGATCGACCGCGCGTAGCCATCGTGGGCCATCCCGGCGATCTTGCACAGCCTGGCCTTGTCGAAGACCGCGTTGGTCATCACCACCGCCAGGGTCGTGTTGCTCGCGAACTTGTTCTCGGCGATGGCCGTCATGCCCTTCATGAAGTCCGAGGTGCTGCGCAGGCCGCACCTGTCCTCGGTCAGCAGGCCCGCGACCTGCCGCCCGGTCTTCCAGTCGAACACGTCGCCCAGGGCGTTGACCACCACCACCGCGCCGATCTTCACATCGCCCAGCTGGACGGCATAGCTGCCGATGCCGGTCTTCATGCAGGTGGCCATGCCGGCCATCTTGCCCACCGTGGCCCCGCAGCCGACGCCGAAATTGCCGTCGCGGTAGTTGGGCGCGTCCAGGGCCAGCCTTGCCGCCTCGTAGCCCATAGCGGCGTCCGGGCGCACGTCCGGGCGAGCCACGGTCAGGTCAAAGATATCGGACTGCACCACCAGCGGTACCTTCGTCACGCCGACCTCCAGGCCGATGCCGCGCTCCTCGAGGCACTGCATCACTCCGCCCGCCGCGTCCAGGCCGAAGGCGCTGCCTCCGCCGAGCACGATGGCGTGGATCTCCTGGGCCGCCGTCAGCGGCTGCAGCAGCTGAGGCTCCCGCGAGGCCGGCCCGCCGCCGCGGATGTCCAGGCCCGCGCGCATGCCCGCCGGGCACACGAAAACCGTCAGCCCCGTGCCGGCCTCCCTGTTCTCTACCTGACCGATGCCCACCGGCCCCACGGCCTGGATCGGTATCTCCCGCTCGACGCTCTGCTTCATGCTCATCCCGATGCCTTTCTGTGCGGCGCTTTTCCGCCACCTGATCCTCTTTATCAATACGCGAAAGCCATGCGTTTTCCTGCACAGCGTACCCGGCCGGCCGCAAAAAGCCCCGGGCGCTTTTCCCATTGCCCGGGCCGTCCTGTGTATTTTTCCTGTCTTTTTTCCCAAAACCAAAATATGGGTATTGACAGTTTCTCCCTTCATCGTTATAATGTGCTAAACCATTGAGGAAGACGAGTAGTCATCGGCAGCATGGCAAGAGAGCCGCAGGCGGTGGGATTGCGGCACAGGACGCGGTGATGAATGGACTTCCGAGGGCAAACCGAACCGCGCGACGCGCTCAGTAGGGGCGACGGGTACCCTCCCGTTATCCGCGGGGGCCGTATGATGGTACGGCGTGAGGTGGGCGCACACAGCGCCAAGCCGGGTGGCACCGCAGGGAAGTGATATCAGCCCTGTCCCAGCAAAGAACGATTTGCGGGACAGGGCTTTTCTGTTTGAAACCCCCCTGTCTCCAGCCAGGAGGTGCAGCATGCAAGGCAAAGTAGTCATCCTCGGCGCAGGCCACGTCGGATCCCATGTGGCCTCAGCCCTCGTCGCGGGACGCATCTGCCGGGAGATCGTCCTCGTGGACAAGATCCCCGGCAAGGCTGCCGCCCAGGCCATGGACGTGGCGGACAGCCTGGACAAGGCCCTGGGCCGCATCACCGTGCGCGCCGGCGCCTACGCCGACTGCGCCGACGCGGACGTCACCGTGTGCGCCATCGGCAAGCCCCGGGAGCCGGGCCAGACCCGGCTGGATCTCTTAGGCGACTCGGTGCGCATGGTGCGCGAGCTGGCGGAGCAGCTGCGGCCCGCCGGTGTCGGCGGTCTGGTGGTCAGCATCACCAACCCCTGCGACATCATCGCGGACTGCCTGCGCCGCGCCCTCGGCATGGAGCACACCCGCTGCTTCGGCACGGGCACCCTGCTGGATACGGCCCGCCTGCGCCGCGTGCTGAGCGAGCAGACCGGCGCCGCGGGCAGCGCCATCGACGCCGTGGTGCTCGGCGAGCACGGGGACTCCTCCATGATTCCCTTCTCCGCCGTCCGTATCAGCGGAAAACCCGCGGCGGAAGCGCCCGGCTTCGACCCGGAGGCAGCCCTGGAGCGCACCCATCGCATCGGTATGGACATCATCGAGGGCAAGGGCTCGACGGAGTTCGGCATCGGAAGGGCGGCCGCCCTGCTGATCCGCGCGATCCTCACCGACAGCCATCAGGTGATGCCGCTGTCCGTGGCGCCGGAGGGCGAATACAGGGTCAGCGGGATTCACTGCGGGGTGCCCTGCAGGGTCGGCAGAAGCGGCATTGAGGAGATTATTGAGCTGCCGCTGACGCCGGAGGAGATGCAGGCTTTGCATCACTCTGCTGAGGTGCTGCAGAAGCATACGGCTATTGCAAATTCCATCTAATTAAGCAGGATTCCCATACGATTGCTGGCGCATGGTACCAAAAGCGTGTGCGGGGGGTCCGGGGGACACACGTCGCAACGTGTCCCCCGGTGTCCTTTGCTACTTTCCCACATGGGAAAGTAAAGCCTTCAACTTGCGACAGATAGGGTTTTAATCTTCTGTACAATAGAGTAATTCTATGATATCAGAGATTCCGCGCCTGCGGGCGCGGGCAGGGGGCTTTGCGATCGCCCCCTGCACCCCTTCGCATCGCCTAGTTTCGGCAGCTTGTCCAAACTCACTTATCAACTATTTTGAAGGAGGAAACGCTTATGAAGCGCTCTGTCATCCGTATCCTGGTGGCCCTGTCTCTGGTTCTCTGCGTGACCTGCTTTGGCCTCACCGCCCTGGCCGCGCCCATCCGCGTGGCGGTGGTGCAGCCCCTCACCCACACCTCCCTCAACCAGATCCGTGACACCATCATCGCCGAGCTGCAGGCCAGCGGCGTCGAGTTCGAGATCGTGACCCGCAACGCCGAGGGCGACTCCGCGGCCCTCTCCACCATCCTCTCCAACGTGAAGCTGGACGGCGTGGACATCCTCGTGCCCATCGCCACCAACACGGCCCAGAGCGCCAAGGTCGTCTTTGAGGACGGCGACGTGCCGGTGGTCTTCGCCGCCGTGTCCGATCCCGTGGCCGCCGGCCTCACGGGCGACGACAGCTTCTACATCACCGGCGTGAGCAACAACATCCCCGCCGGGGAGATCGTGAAGCTCATCTCCGATTTCCAGCCGGATTACAAGAAGATCGGCTTCCTCTACACCTCCAGCGAGACCAACTCCGTCTCCACCATCAACGCCGCCAAGGCCTACTGCGACGCCAACGGCATCGCCTACGAGGAGGTCTCCATCGCGAACCTCTCCGAGCTGCAGACCGCCGCGGAGACCCTGATCTCCTCCGGCGTGGACGCCCTCTACACCGGCAACGACAACTCCATCGCCTCCGCCATGTCCACCTACACGGACGTCGCCTACGGCCACAGCATCCCGGTCTACTGCGGCGCGGACTCCATGGTCGCGGACGGCGGCTTCGCCACCATCGGCGTGGACTATGTACAGCTGGGCCGCCAGGTGGCCGCGATGGTCGTGCGCATCGCCGGCGGCGAGATGCCGGAGGATATCCCCTATGAGACCCTGAGCGACTATGCCAGGTTTGTGAACCTGCAGGCCGCCAGGCGCATCGGGATGGAGCTGAGTGATGATGTGCTGGCGAAGTACAATGTGCTGGTCGAGGCGGACGGCACCAGCCACTTTGGCAAGTAAAGCAGGGGTTCCGCGCCTGCGGGCGCGGGCAAAGGGCTTTGCGATCATGTCGCTGCCGCTTTCGTCTCGCTGAAAACTGTCCACTGGACAGTTTTCTGGGCGCTCGGCGCCCTTTGCAAACCTTCGCTGCGCTCGCCGTCGTTCATACCGGTTTCAATTTGGAATTCTTGAATTCCCTCATCCGTCATCGGGCTGAAGCCCGATGACACCTTCCCCCGAAGGGGGAAGGCAGATTGGAGAAGTGTTATGAGTATCCTCGCTCTGCTGTTATCCGCCCTGAGCCAGGGCATGATCTACGCGCCGATGGCCATGGGCGTGTTCATCGCCTTCCAGGTGCTGAACACGCCTGACCTGACCATCGACGGCAGCTTCGTCGCCGGCATGTGCGCCTGCGCGGTGGTCACCATCGCGGGGCACCCCGGCCTCGCGCTGCTGTGCAGCCTGCTGGTCGGCGCCGCCGCGGGCTGGATCACGGGCATGCTGCAAACCAAGGTCGGCATCAACCCGATCCTCTCCGGCATCCTCACTATGACGGGGCTGTACACGGTCAACTTTGTGCTGCTGGGCGGGCAGAGCAACCTCTACCTGCAGCGGATGGAGCTCAACAGCGTCGGCGCCCAGACCCAGGTCGCCAGCGACACGGTCTACAAATCCTTCCGCACGCTGATGATCGGCCTGAGCGGCAACCGGCGCTTTGACAGCAACCTCTCGGCGCTCATCCTCACCGCGCTGATCGTGGCGGCCGCGGCGGCCATCCTGGCGATGTTCTTCTTCACCCGCACGGGCATGGCCATCCGCGCCACCGGCGACAACGAGCAGATGGTGCGCTCCTCCTCCATCAACGCCGACCGCTCGCGCATCCTCGGCATCATGATCTCCAACGCCCTGGTGGCCTTCTCCGGGGCCCTGCTGTGCGAGCAGCAGCGCTACGCCGACCTGAACTTCGGCTCCGGCATGCTGGTGGTGGGCCTTGCCTCGGTCATCATCGGCCAGGTCTTCTTCGGCCGGCGCAGCGTCACTCTGGGCATCGTCTCGGCGGTGGCCGGCTCCCTCGTTTACCGCATCATCCTGCAGGTGGCCTACAAGGTGGAGATGCCCAGCTACGCGGTGAAGCTGCTCTCCGCCGTCATCGTGGTCATCGCCCTGTCCATCCCCCGCGTCAAGCGGCTGATCGCCGAGCGGCGGGCCGAGCGAGAGGAGGATGCCGCGTGAGCAGTCTCAGCCTGGTGGGTCTGCAGAAGACCTTCGAGCCCGGCACGCCCAACGCCAAGGTCGCCCTGGACCGCGTGAGCCTGGAGATCGCGGATGGCGATTTCATCACCCTGCTGGGCTCCAACGGCGCGGGCAAGTCCACCCTCTTCAACGCGATTCTCGGCAAGTTCCGCCTGGACCGCGGCAAGATCATCCTGGACGGCGAGGACATCACCCGCCTGAAGGACTACCGGCGCGCCTACCACATCGGCTGCCTCTACCAGAATCCGCTGCTGGGCACCGCGCCCAACATGACCATCGAGGAGAACCTGGCCCTGGCCTACACCCGCAAGGCCAGCCGCTCCTTCTTCGCGGTGAACCGGCGCGATACGGCCTACTTCCGCGACCTGCTGCGCGAGCTGCACCTGGGCCTGGAGGACCGCATGAAGACCCGCATGGGTCTCCTCTCCGGCGGACAGCGGCAGGCGGCCTCGCTGCTGATGGCCACCATCGCCGAGCCGAAGCTGCTGCTGCTGGACGAGCACACGGCCGCCCTGGACCCCGCCACGGCGGAGCAGGTGATGGCCCTGACCCGGCGCATCGTGGCGGAGCGGCATCTCACCTGCATGATGATCACCCACAACATGCAGGCCGCCCTGGAGGTGGGCACCCGCACGCTGGTGATGGACAGCGGCCGGGTGGTGCTGGATGTGGCCGGGGAGGAGCGGGCGGCCCTCAGCGTGCCGCAGTTGCTGGAGATGTTTCAGCAGAAGACCCAGAGGAGTCTGGACAACGACAGGATGCTGTTGGGGTAAACGAAAACCCGTCCATAGACCTGATAACAGGCTTTGGACGGGTTTCTTGATGGTCATTAACGAATGACAAAGAAGTAGGCAATCCCGACCACCACGGCCAGAAACAGCAGGGCTGCCGGCAGGATGGTGATCAGCGCCGAGACGATCAGCGCGAAGGTGTCGTGCTTCTCCAGCTTGTCGGCGAGGTTCTCATCCTCCAGCGCGCGGGGCGCGTCGCCCATGCGCTCCTGCTGGAGCTTGCGGGCCCGGTCGTATTTCGACTGGAACAGCATCAGGCTTTCTCCTCATCCTTGTCGCGCAGAATATGGTGGCAGGCCACGAAGTGGTTCGGGCTGTCCTCCACCAGCGGCGGGATCATGTGCTCGCAGATCTCCGTGCAGTACTTGCAGCGGGTGTGGAACTTGCAGCCCTTGGGCGGGTTGACAGGGCTCGGGATGTCGCCCTCCAGCACCTCGATCTTGCGGTTGCTGTCGATGTCGGTGGTGGGGATGGCGTTCATCAGCGCCTCCGTGTAGGGGTGACGCGGATGGTCGAACAGCTCCTGGCTCTCCGCCAGCTCCACCATGGAACCCAGGTACATCACGCCGATGCGGTCGGAGATGTACTTCACCACGCTCAGGTCATGGGTGATGAACAGGTAGGTCAGGTTCTGCTGCTCCTTCAGGTCCTGCAGCAGGTTGATGATCTGGCTCTGGATGGACACGTCCAGGGCGGAGACCGCCTCGTCGCACACCACGAACTTCGGGTGCACAGCCAGGGACCGGGCGATGCCGATGCGCTGGCGCTGGCCGCCGGAGAACTGGTGCGGGTAGCGGTGGATGAAGTAGGCCGCCAGACCCGCGTCGTCCATCACCTTGATGATGGCCTCCTGCAGTCTCTCGTCGTTCTTCTTGTACTGGTTGTGGGCAATCATGCCCTCAGAGATGATCTGGCCCACCGTCATGCGGGGGTTCAGCGAGGAGTAGGGATCCTGGAAGATCATCTGCAGATCGCTGCGCAGCTCGCGGATCTCGTTGTACTCCAGGCGCGCCAGGTCGATGCCGTCGTCGCGGTAGGCCTCCACGCGCTGGAACTCCGCGTCGTTGGCGTAGGGCTTGCGCATCTCGTCGATCTTCGCGCGGGCCTCCACCAGCTCCGCCTTCACCTCTTCGATTTCCCGGTCGATCTCGTCGCACTTGGCCTGCAGCTTGGCGACCTTGGTCTCCAGGCCGGCAACCCTGCTGGCCTTCCTCGGATCCTTCTTCGCCTGCTCCAGGTTGAACTTCGCTTCCTCCAGGTTGAGGGTCGCGGTCTCCTGGCGCTCCTCCGCGTCATGCTGCTTGGAGGAGAGGCGGTAGGTGCCCATGAAGGCCTCCGTCACGGGGGCCAGATCGTCCACGGTCAGGAAGCCGCCGATCAGGTTGGCCATGTCCAGGAAGGCGTCCTTGGCCTCCTTCTTGGCCTGCTCCAGGTCGTTGGCCTTGGCGTACTTTTCCTTGCCGTCCTGCATCGCGTCGTACTCGCGCTGCACGGCGTCCCGCCTGGCCTCCAGCTCCTTCATCTGCTTGCGGCGCTTGTCCAGCGTGCGGATGGTGTCGCCCACGTACTTGGGGGCGATGTCGTCCAGGGTGCGGCCGTAGTACATGGTGCGGCCGTCGGTCTGGCGGTAGAGCTGCAGCAGCGTCCGGCCGAAGGTCGACTTGCCGCAGCCGCTCTCGCCCACCAGACCCAGCGTCTCACCCTCGTAGATATCCAGGGTGATCCCGTCGTTGGCCTTGACGTAGAGGCCCTTGGTCTTCAGCGGGAAATACTGTTTCAGGTTGCTGATGCGCAGAAGGGGTTTGCGCTCACTTGCCGAGTTTTGCATGACGCACCTCCTTCTCAGCATAGAAGCAGCGGACCTGCTGGCCCGGCATGACCTCTGTCAGCTCGGGCTCCTCCTCCAGGCAGCGCTGCTGGCAATACTTGCAGCGCGGCGCGAACTTGCAGCCCTTGGGCAGATCCAGCGGATGCGGCACCGCGCCGGGAATCGCGTCCAGGCGGGTGTTGGTCGGGGTATCCAGCCGGGGGATGGAGACCATCAGGCCCTCGGTGTAGGGGTGGGAATACTTGGACACCGTGAAGATCGTGCGGGCCGGGGCCTTCTCCACCACCTGGCCGCAGTACATGACAGCCACGTCGTCGGCCATCTGGGCGATGACGCCCAGGTCGTGGGTGATGAAGAGGATGGACGTGCCGTGCTCGCGCTTCAGGTCGTTCATCAGCTTCAGGATCTGGGCCTGAATGGTCACGTCCAGGGCGGTGGTCGGCTCGTCGGCGATCAGCAGCTTGGGCTGGCAGGCGAGGGCCATGGCGATCATCACGCGCTGGCGCATGCCGCCGGAGAGCTGGTGGGGATACTGCTTGGCCACGGTCTCCGGGTTCGGGATCTTCACGTCCTTGAGCATCTCGACCACCTTGGCGGCGGCCTCCTTCTTGTTCATGCCCTGGTGGATCATGAAGGGCTCGCTGACCTGCTTCTCCACAGTGAAGACCGGGTTCAGGCTGGTCATCGGCTCCTGGAAGATCACGGAGATCTCGTTGCCGCGCACCTTGTACATCTCGTTGCGGTTCAGCTTGGTCAGCTCGCGGCCGTTAAACATGATGGAGCCGGACTCGATGTAGCCGTTGCCGTCCAGCAGCTGCAGGATGGACATGGCGGATACGGACTTGCCGCTGCCGCTCTCGCCCACCACGCCCAGCGTCTTGCCGGCCTCGACGGAGTAGCTCACGCCGTTGACCGCCTTCACGGTGCCGCGCTTGGTGGTGAAGAAGGTATGCAGATCGTTCAGTTCAAGCAATGCCATATTCTCTCCACCTCCTTAGCGTTCCTGGGACTTGGGATCGACCGCGTCCCGCAGGCCGTCGCCAATCATGTTGATACAGATGGTGCACACGCCGAAGATGGCCGCCGGGAACACCCATTGCCACCAGTACTGCTGGATGACCACCGAGTTGTTCGCGCCGGTGAGCAGGTTGCCCCAGGTCGGCGTGGGCAGCGGAATGCCGAAGCCGAGGTAGCTCAGCGTCGACTCCGTCAGCATGCAGGTGGCGAAATCCAGCGTCATGGACACCAGCAGCAGGGAGATGACGTTGGGCAGGATGTGGCGGAACACGATCTGCCACTCCTTGATGCCCATGGCTTTGGCGGCGGTGACGTACTCCATCTCGCGCTGGGCCAGGATCTGCGCGCGCACCAGGCGGCAGGTCGGCACCCAGGAGAGGATGCCCAGAACCACCATGATCAGGTACATTCTCTGGGTCGGGTCCAGCCGCGTGCCGATGACCGCGGAGAGGATCATGGCGAAGGGGATGAAGGGCAGGCCGCCCACGATCTCGGCGATACGCATGATCAGCAGGTCCGCCTTGCCGCCAAAGTAGCCGGCCAGGCCGCCCAGCAGCACGCCGATGATCGTCGCGATGACGACGGAGATGGCGCCGACGGTCATGGTGACGCGGCCGCCGTTGACAATACGGGTCAGCAGGTCGCGGCCCAGGTTGTCCGTGCCGAGGGTGAAACCCTTCAGGCCCCAGGTGTGCACGGCGCCGGAGGCGTCCAGCGCGTAGTTGGCAAAGTTGCCGGTGTAGATCTTCGTGATGCCGCTCAGGCCGCCGGGCACGTCGACCTGGTGGTACTTGTTGTTACCCCAGGCCACCACGGAGCCGTCTTCCATCAGGGCGTCATAGTGGTAGCGTCCGCCATAGATGGCCACAGGCTTGCCGCTGAAGGCGGGAACGTTCTTCTCGCCGGCGGTGGAGGAGCCCCACACGAACACCTCGCCGTCGGAGGTCAGGGCTGCCATGGAGCCGGAGGTCGCCGCGATGTCCACCACGGTCTTGCCCTCCAGGCCGGCGGGAATGGCCGCGAAGGGCGAGCCCTTGTCCTTGTAGCCTGTGTAGGCCACCGTGCCGTCCTTCATCAGGCAGATGTACTCGTTGGCCGTGAGGGCCACCTTGGCGATGTTGCCCTGGTACTGGCTGCGGAGCTTGATATCCGCCATGTTGGTGTTGCCCCAGAGGTACAGCGTGCCGTCGGAGGACAGCGCTGCCGAGAACTGGTTGCTCGCCTCGATCTGGATGATGTCCCAGCTCGGGTCGCTCTCGCCCTTTGCGGCGTTCTTCATGGCCTTGGTCATATCCGAGGAGAACTTGCCCTGCTGCAGGCGGGTGTTGCCCCACACGTAGATCTGGCCGTTGTCGTCCAGCGCCACGCAGTGATCCTCGCCGGCGGCCAGCTGCACGATGTTGGCGGCCTGCACCTCATCCGGGATGTTGGCCAGGTTGACCTTCTCCGTGATGCGGGTGTAGCCCCAGGTGTGAAGCTTGCCGTTCTTGTCCAGGCCGATGCCGTAGGTCTTGCCCGCGGCCAGGTCCACGATATTCCCCTGCATCTCCTTGGGCACCGACATGAAATCGCTGGACGGGGGCAGGTTGATCAGCGTGGAATCCTGCTCAGACAGGTCGAGCACCCAGTACCTCGGGCCGATCAGTACAAAGAGGAAAACCAGGATAAAGCCGCCCAGGCCGATGCGCACCGTGTGCTTGGCAAAGAAATTCTTCGCCATGGTCTTAAACGGTGTCTGCACCTGCTCTTCCTGCATGATGTCCCGGACCTCCTGGTCGCTGCCCATGAAGGCGCGGCGGAACCAGCGGGTGAGGAAGAAGCCTTTTTTCTGATTGTTTGCCATATCTCTTCTCCTCCTCCCTTATTTGTCCACACGCACGCGCGGGTCCACCAGACCATAGCTGATGTCGATGAGCAGGGAGCCAACCAGGGACACTACGGAGTAGAACATCTGGATGGCGAGCACCAGCTCGAAGTCCAGGTTGTTCAGGCCCTGCCAGTACAGCTTGCCCATGCCGTTGAGGGAGAAGGTGTTCTCGATGATCACGGAGCCGGAGAAGATGGACAGGAACCAGCCCAGGATCGAGGTGATGACGGGCAACAGGGCGTTGCGCCAGGCGTGGGAGTAGATGACGACCTTCTCCTTGACGCCCTTGGCGCGGGCCGTGCGCACATAGTCCATGCTCAGGGCGTCGATCATGGCCGAGCGGACATAGCGGGTCATGCCGCCCAGGGAGCCGAAGGTCATGACGATCACCGGCAGGGTGATGTGGTACAGCTTATCCACAAACTCGTCCCAGCTGCTGGTGTAGGTCGCGCCCGCCGTCTTGGTGCCCATCACGGGGAAGATGCGCCACACGATGCAGAACAGGAACATGAACACCAGCGCGATGATGTAGATCGGGATCGAGTAGCCCAGCATCGTGACCACCTGGGTCGCCTGGTCAAAGCGCTTGCCCTTGTGCACCGCGCAGTAGATGCCCAGTGGGATGGTGATGCCCAGGGACAGGATGGTCGAGAAGATGTTGATGAAGATCGTATTGCTCATCGGGGCCTTGATGACGTCCACCACATTCTGCTTGTACAGATTGGAATAGCCGAAGTTGCCCTCGAGCAGGCCGTCAAAGCGTCCGTCCAGACCCTTCCATAACCCGATCCATCGCAAGTATCGAACGATCAGAGGATCGTCCAGACCCAGCTGCTGCCGCAAGCGCTGATACGCCTGCTCGTACTCGTCCGGCTTCATGTTCCGGCGCTGGGGCTCCAGCTCCTGCCGGGCGGGGTCGGAGGGTATCAGGTTGTACAGTGAGTACATCAGCAGGGATACAATGAGGAAGACCACCACAATGTAGCCCAGACGCTTGAGGATGTATTTGCCCATGTGCTTCTCCCCTTTTGTTAGGAAAAATGAACCCTGTGCCATGCACAATGCGGAAGGAAGTCGGAGCGCGGTGAGGGGGGCGCTTCCCTCCGCATTATGCATGACGTATTCTGTTTGTATGAAACAGGGGCGGGTCTTGGAAGGCCCGCCCCCTCTTTCCGGTTAAATCAGCACGCCGGAGACGGCTGCTCTCTGATTACTCAGCGACAGTCGCGTACAGGATCGCCTGCTCAAAGTTCCAGAAGGAATCCTGGTTGTAGTTCTCCAGCCACTCGGGATACATGGAGATGTACACGTTGCTGTACAGCGGCACCTGGGGCAGCTGCTCGTTCCAGCGGAGCTCATACTGCTTCCAGATATCCATGTACTTCTCGGTGTCCGTGCTGTCCACGCCGTACACCATTTCCATGGAGAGGCGATCCATCTCAGGATCCATCAGACGGCTCACGTTGTAGCCCTGAGCGATCATGTCGGGATCCTGGGTCCACTCATAGGACTGGTCGAAGGCGGGGTTGAAGTTGTTGGCCAGGTTGAACAGGCAGTAGGTGGGCACACCGTACTTGTCGCCCTGGGTCGCGTCGCGATAGTAGTAGTTCAGCAGCTCGGTGAAGGTCATCACCTGCTGGTTGATCTCGATACCGGCGGCGGCGGTCTGCGGGCCATTGGCCAGCATGACGCTCAGCAGGTCGGACACGGAGTTGCCGTCAGAAGAGGACCAGTCCATCTTCAGGGGCATCAGGATGGTGCCGTCAGCCAGGGTCACGTTGTACTGATAGGTGCCGGCTTCCTCAGCGGTAACCTTCTTCCAGCGGATGCCCTCGACATAGTCGGAGCCGTCCTCGGCATACACCCAGCCGTCGTCGATCAGGGTCTGCACGGCCGCGTCGGGATCGTAGGGATAGGTGTTCAGGTTCTCGTTGAGCCACTCCTCGGCTTCCTGATACTGCCACAGACCGGTGCCGTACTGGCTGTTGACGACGCCGCCCCAGCCCTGGCAGAAGGTGTTGGCAAACTCATTGCGGTCGAGCAGCTGGGCGATGGCATGACGCACAGCGGGGAACTGGGTCGGGCCAAAGTCGCAGGAGAAGTGCAGGAAGCCATAGCCCGCGCGGTCGAACTGGACATAGTTGAAGCCATAGCCCAGCGCTTCCTTCACGGAGTCGTCTTCCATGATGTCCATGGCGGTGTTGATCTGAGAACCATCGGTGATGGTGTCATAGAAGTTGAAGCCGCCGGTCTTGATGGCGTCGGCCCAGGTGGCGTCCTCGGCGCGCAGCACGACGATCTTGGCGATCGAGGGCTTCTGGCCTTCGAAGTTGCCCTGGTAGTTGGGGTTGATGGTCAGGGTCGCCTGCTTGGCGGCCACATCGTACTCAACCAGGTTGTAGGGGCCAGCGGAGACGCGGTCCTCACTGGCGTTGAAGCGGCTGTAATCCAGAGCGGCCTTCACGCTGTCCAGCGTGTAGTCGCCGGTGAAGTAGCAGCCCTCGCCGTCGTCCGCCACGTCGATGCCCTCGCCCAGCCAGTACTTCAGGTTGAACGCCTGCACGCTGGCATAAGCCATATCATAGAAATAGGGGATCTTATCCGCGACGATCTGCAGGGACATGGTGTAGTCGTCCAGCATGCGGACACCGCTGATGGCGGTGGCGGTGCCGTCATAGTATTCCTGGCCGCCCACATAGGTCAGATAACCGGTCAGCTTCGCGCCAAGGTCGGTCATCAGCTTGGAGCTGGAGAACACCACGGGCCACACAAAGTCCTTGATGGTGATGGCTTCGCCGTTGTTGTACACGAGGCCCTCCTTCACCTTGATGGTGAAGGTCTTGGTGCCATCCTCATTCACGACGCCGTCGATGCTCTCGCACACGGTCTCGTTGATGACATAGGCGCCGCCCTGATCGGTCACGACCGTAGCATAGTCGTTGCTCAGATCACGGAGCATCTTGTCGGTGGCGTTGTTCGTGTACCAGGGGCCGGGGGCGAAGTCGCCGCCGATTTCGGTAGTGGCGCCATAGACGATAGTGCCCTTCTCAGCGGGAGCCGCAGCTTCCTCGGCGAAGGACGCGGTCATGGACAGAACCATCATCGCAGCCAGAAGTACCGCAAGGAACTTCTTCATGTTTGGATTCCTCCTCATTTTTAATATGCCAAAATACCGGTAGAGATATTTTAACATACGCTATTTTCTCACATAGACGCGGAAAATGCAAGTCTTTTCTTGTAAAAAGGCAAAAAAGTTTGGCCGGTTTTTCCATGCCGCAGGCCTGTCCTGCCGGCTGAGTACAGCGCGCGGGCCCGGGCGGAGACCTCCGCCGTCCAGCGCCGCGTTTTTGCAGCCCGCGGAAAAAAAGTTGCAAACCTTGCATCCGGTTCAAGTGCCAGAAACTGGCATTCAAGCCTCGCCGCGCATCTCGAGCCAGACGCTCTCCACCGCCTCGGCGATGGCCCGGGCGTCCCCGCCGTCCGTCTCGTCGCCGCCGATCAGGCTCACGTAGCCCTCCAGCGACCTCGCCTTGGCCGAGAGCAGCCGCGAGTGGCGGCTGACGAAGATGCGGCACCGGCGCTTGCCGTTCTTGGCCTCCTGCACGGTGTTGGCCCCGGCGGAGTTGCCGTCCAGGGCGATGAGCACCGAGGGCCTGCGCTTGAAGATCTCGTAGGCGAAGGACTTGTACACGCCCATGCCGCTGGGCTCGATGGAGACGCGGATACCCGCGCCGCTCTCCCGCAGGCGCTCGGCCTCGCTCTCCCGCAGGCGGGTCGGCACGATGGCCCAGAGCGGGAAGCGTCCTCGAGCCTGGCGCGCCAGGTAGCCCTCGTAGCCCGTCAGCCGGTGGCCGATCACGAAGCAGACCTTCTCCGGGTCGAGCTGCTCTGTCAGCGCGTCGATGAGCCGCAGGAAGGGCTCCCGAGTCCGGGTGGTGTGGCGGTCGCTGTTGAAGCTGCCGCCCAGCAGCACCACGGGCACTCGGCCCGTGTCGATCCCGCAGATCTGCTCCGCCAGGGCCGCGGCGCTCTCCAGCCGCTTCTTGCCGCCGGTCAGGGCGGTGCCGTCCTCCTCCACGGCCGCGATGCGCGACGCGTAGAAGCTCTCGATGTCCGCGCCCTTCACCAGGGCCGCGAAGCCCGCGCGCTTGCGGCTGAGGGCCTTCATGCCCTGCTCCCGCACGCTGTCCTCGGCCCGGCGCATGGCCAGCAGCTCCTCGTGGCTCAGCTCGAGGAAGCGCTCCAGCGACAGCTCCTCGTCGATGGAGTCCGTGCCGTAGAGCGCGCCGCCGTCCGTGCCCTGCACGCAGGGAATGCCGCCCCGCAGGTACTGCTTCAGCGGATGATGCGAGAGCTCCGAGAGGTTGTTGAGCCGCACGTTGGAGGTGATCTGGAACTCCAGCACCGCCCCGCTCCCGCGCAGATCCTCGATCAGCTGGCGTCCCTTGCGGGAGGCCAGGTTGGCGGTGTACAGGCCGTGGCCTATGCGCAGGGCCGGCATGGGCTGGCCGGGAGCCAGGGACTCCCGCACGCAGCGCAGGCTGTTGGCCACGTTGTCCCGCAGGGAATCGTTCTCGCCCGCGTGAATGCGCAGGGTGAAGCCCTCGTTCTCCCCGGCCACGCGCACCAGCTCGCGGATCACCGGCTGCAGCTCGCGGATGTCGTTGATCTCCTCGCCCAGGATGTCGCTGCCCGCCACGTAGGGGTCGCAGGCCACGGCGCGCACCGTGCGCAGGCTGTCCCGCAGGGTGCCCTGGGCCGCGATCTGATCCCGCACAAGGGTCAGCGGGATCCGGCGGATGCCCGCCAGGAAGCGGATGACGACGCCGGTCTCCCGCTCCACGGCGGGCAGCACCCGGTGCGCCTGGGCCAGCATGCGCGGCGCCTCGGCGGGCTTAACCAGGGCCGTGTCGGAGATCTCCATGTAGCGCACGCCCTTGGCCGCGGCCGAGCGCGCGATCCACAGCAGCTTGTCCTCGAAGACCGTGTTGTCCCGGAAGACCGGGTGCCTGCCGTCCGCCTCCATCCGCTCCAGCGCCCGCACGATGTCCCGGTCCGGGATGCGGCCAATATTCCCCGGCGGCACGCGGTCGCCGTGGGGCTGTCCCTTCGTGAAGACGTAGCGGTAGAGGTACACCTTCTCCAGGTTGGTGAACACCGCCTGGCCGTCCTTCAGGATGGTCAGCGAGGCGCGGATGCGCGGCAGGTTGTAGGCCGTGTTCTCCGGGCTGGAGAGCATGAAATCCGCAAAGTTGATGAAGGTGTTGTCGTCGATCTTCCGGTCGAGGTACTTGCCCTTCAGTCCGGAATCCGCCCAGCACTCCGCCTCCGCGGCCCGGCGTATCTCCAGCTCGTCCCGCTGCTGCGCCGTCATCCGCAGGCCCAGCTTCCTGATGTAGTACAGCGGGTAGCGGATCTGGTGGCGGATGCCCAGGGCGATGAGGATGTCCGGGTCGAGGTTCGCGTTCATGTGGGTGTGCAGGTCGGCGCGGAATTTCACGTCCCGGAGGATGTAGGTCTTCACCAGGGTCTTGCGGATGTCCAGGCGGTAATCCTTGGTCTGGCTCATCAGCGTCTTGGCGATGGCCGGGATGTAGGCCTTGCGCTCCACCGCGCCGTCCGGGTAGATGTTGGCCACCTTGGTGTCGCCCATGCGCAGCACGAAGACCTCGCGGTTGCGGTCGTCCACATAGCAGGGGATCTCCCCGCGGATGACCTTCAGCCCGTCCGGGTCGAAGCTCAGCGGCAGGCCGCAGACCCGCGCCAGATTGGTGATCAGGTTGCCGGTGGCGTGGTTCGGGGTGCGCAGGGTGTAGGTCAGCGCGTCCCCCGCGCGGTCCAGCTCGACGGGGGCTTTGCGATCGGTCCGGGGCTGCCGCCCGCTCTCCGCTGAAAACGCCATAACATGGCGTTTTCCGGGCGCTCCGAGCCCCCTGCACCCCTTCGCTCGCCGCCTCGATATTGAACAGATCAATATGGAACGAATAGAAAGAGTGTTATTTAATCCGCGTAAAATACGCTTTGGCAGTTTCCGCGTCCTGCTGAAGCTGCGCGGTGTAGGCCTCCGGGGAGTCAAAGCGCTTTGCCGGGCGCAGGCACTCCATGAAGGTCAGCCTCACCATTTCGCCGGCCAGCTTCACCCGCTCGTCCAGCAGCATGGCGGTCACAGTCTTCGGACTGTCCTCCTCCGTCGTGCGGCTGACCTGCACCATCGCCCGGAAGCTCTCGCCGTCCCGCAGGCTCACGTAGCAGGCGTAGACCCCGCAGGCAGGCAGCGCCTTCACCGCCGGGCCGTCCACGCGGACAGCCCCCGTAACACTCTCGGCATCCTCCGCCAGGCCCGTCAGCGTCCAGGCGTGGCCGAGCATCCGGCTCAGGGCGCGGATGTCGCCGGCCTCCAGCGCCTTGCGGGCCCTCGTGGAGGACACGGTCTCGCCGTCCACCTCCACCGCGGGGATCACGCAGGTCTCAAAGCCGTGGGCCGCACCGTAGGCGCACAGCAGGCTGCCGTTGCCGCGGCCCTCGCGCCCGAAGGTGAAGTTGAAGCCGCACACCACATACCGGGGCTGGTAGATCTCCGTGAGCATCCGGGCAAAGGCCTCGGGCGTCTGGCTCGCCAGCTCATGGGTGAAGGCGTGCACGCACAGATCGTCCACGCCGAAGGAGGCCATCAGCCCGGCGCGCTCGGCCGGGGTAGTCAGGCGCTTCGGCGCGCGGTCGGGCATCAGCACCTCCAGCGGGTGCGGCTCAAAGGTGCACACCACCAGCGGCAGCTCGTGGGCCTCCGCCAGCTCGGCCCCGCGCATCAGCAGCGCCTGATGTCCCCGGTGGACACCGTCGAACATGCCCAGGATCAGCACACACGGCCCCGCCAGGGCCGGATCGCGAAGGATTCTCATCGGCAACTCTCCATATCTTTATGATCAGCCAGAATGACCCGCCAGGTCATGGTTTCCCCCTGCCTGCTCGCAAGCCCCAAAAACACCTCGCCCGCGTACAGGCGGACCAGCGTTTCTTCCGCCAGCTGCTCCGCGCCGAAAGCCTCCACCGGCAAACTCACGCCGTTGAAGGCCGGCTTGTACCACGCCTCCGGCACCTCCAGCCGCGGCAGATGCCCCAGCGGCGCGTCCATCGGCGTCAGCAGCTCGGCCAGCCGCCCCTGCGCCGCAGCCTCGGCGGCCTCCTCCAGCGTCACCGCGTCGGCGATATCGAACACGCCGGTGCGCGTCCGCAGCAGAAACCGCATGTGGGCCGGACAGCCGCACAGCCGCCCGATGTCCTCGCACAGGGCGCGGATGTAGGTGCCCCGGCCGCAGGTCACGGTCAGCATCACGCCGTGGTTCCCGGTCTCCGGGCCGACGTCGATCCGCTCAATGTGCACGGGCCTCGGCTCGATCTCCACGCTCCGCCCGGCCCGCGCCAGCTCGTACAGGGCCTTGCCGTCCCGCTTCACCGCGCTGTAGGCGCTGGGCCGCTGCAGGATGTCGCCGGTCAGGCTCTGCGCCGCCGCCTTCACCGCGTCCAGGGTCGGATAGGCGTCGCCCGTGCGGGTCACGGTGCCCTGGGCGTCCTGGGTGTCGGTCTCGCAGCCGAAGGCGCACTCGGCGACGTAGGTCTTTTCCTTCTCGGTGAGGTAATCGAAGAGGCGCGCCGCGCGGCCCACCATCACCGGCAGCACGCCAGCCGCCTCAGGATCGAGGGTGCCCGCGTGGCCGACGCGCTTTTCGCCGGTCAGGCGGCGGACGTTGCCCACCACCGCGGCGCTGGTCATGCCCGGGGGCTTGAGGATGTTCAGAAATCCGTTCATACGTTCTGTTTTTTCAGTTCCTTTTCCATCGCCGCTGTCACCCGCTCGGTGACCTCGCCCAGTTCACCCGCCACCGTGCAGCCGGAGGCCTGGGCATGGCCGCCGCCGCCGAAGGAGCGGGCGATCTCGTCCACCCGCAGGGGCGCCAGGGCGCGCAGGCTGCACTTGATGCCGCCGCTCGCCTCCTCCCGGGCCAGCAGGGCCATCACCGTGCCCTCGGTATCCAGGGCGATGTTCACAATATCGTCGGCGTGCTCCGCGGTGGCCTTCGCCTCGGCAAAGTCCTGCCGGGACAGGGTGATGACGCCCAGCCGTCCCCCGCACAGGTAGCGCAGGGAGTTCATGGCGCGGGCGATCAGCAGCTGCTTGGGCATGGCGCGCTCCACGAACAGGCGGCGGTTCCACCGGGTCAGCTCCAGCCCGGCATCCATCAGCGACGCCGCCGCGCGGAAGACCTCCGCCGACGTGTTGCCGTGGGAGAAGTTGCCGGTGTCCGTGGCGATGGCGGTGTACAGGCAAGCCGCGAGGTCCGTATCCAGCGCGACGCCCAGCACGTCCAGCAGCTCGCGCACCAAAAGGCCCGCAGCCGCCGCGCTACCGTCCACGCTGTTCACCTCGCAGTAGCCTGGGTTGGTGCCGTGGTGATCCACCTGGGCCGTGCGGGCACAGCGGACGCGCAGCATGTCCATCACAGGCTTGCCGTCCAGCGTGCCCGCGCGCCGCTCGTCGGCGATGTCCACGCACAGCAGCAGATCGAAGCGCTCGTCCCCGCGCAGGCTCTCCGCCAGGCGAACCCGGGTTGCGCCCGGCAGCTCCATCAGGTTGTCCGGCACCTTGTGCACGCAGAAGTGCTCCACAGTCTTGCCCAGGCGCTCCAGGCCGATGCGCAGGGCCAGGGCCGAGCCGATGGTGTCCCCGTCCGGGAATTCATGGGAGACCAGGCAGACGCTTTGCGCCGCACGAAGGGTCTCCGCCAGGGCTGACAGATTGCGATCGCTCATAGCTCCTCCGCGTTCCCGGTCTCTTCGTCCGTCCAGTCGCCCATGTCCACGTCCTTGAGCACCTTGGCGATGTGCACGCCGTAGGCGATGTTGTTGTCCTCAACGAAGATCAGCTCCGGTGCGGTGCGGATGATCATCTCCTTGCCCAAGGCGCGGCGGATGTAGCCCGCGGCGCTCTTGCAGGCCGCCAGGAAGGGCGCGCGCTTGTCGTCCTCCAGCACGGAGACGTAGATCTTGGCGTAGCGCAGGTCGCGGGTGACCTCCGCCCGGGTGACGGAGAAGGTGCCGTCGATGCGCGGGTCGTGCAGCTCGTCGCGGATGATGCGGTCCACCTCGCGGCGAACCTCCTCGGAAATGCGGTCTATACGCTGGTAATTGTTTGGCATGGTGGTACTCCTTTGTGTTGATTTGCCTTCCCCCTCTGGGGGAAGGTGGCGCGGAAGCGCCGGATGAGGGTGATTCGTTGCATTTCAGCCGCTGACAGCTCTTCTTAGCCCTCTCAGTCAGCCTGCGGCTGACAGCTCTCCCAGAGGGAGAGCCAAGGACGGGTGTCCGGCTTGATTATGAATACGGCAGCTGGACCGGGTTTTTTCTTGCCTCTCCCTCTGGGAGAGGTGGCCCGAAGGGCCGGAGAGGGCTTGCTGCCGCGAGGAATTTATGGGGCTGTGAGCCAGTCATTGGCGTCAGGGTAGGTGTAGTTAAGATTGTTCTCTTTGCAGTATTGGGCAGCGTAACTGTTTCGCGGGACGGTGAGGATAAGATTAGCACACTCGTAGAAAGCATCTTTGCCAATGCTTGTAACGCTCCCTGGAATTGTGATACTCGTCAGACTGCTACAATAAGAAAATGCACGATCTCCGATGCTCATTATCCTATCCGGTAGCGTGATGCTCGTCAGGCTGCTACACAAAGAGAATGCACTGTCTCCAATGCTCGTTACGCTTTCCGGGATTGAAATACATGTCAGCTTGTTACACCGAGAAAACGTTCTATTTCCGATACTCATCACACTATCCGGCAGTGTGATGCTTGTCAAGCTACTACACCAATCGAATGCCCCGTCTCCAATACTCATCACACTATCTGGCAACATGATACTTGCCAAGCTGCTGCAGTTATTGAAAGCGCTGTCTCCTATACGCGTTACACTATCCGGCAGCGTGATGCTCGTCAGGCTGCTACAAAAATAGAATGCATTGTCTCCGATAATGCTAATCCCTCTTGGTATTTCGTATGCAGTATTTGTTTTGCTTTGAGGATAACATACTAATCGTTTGTCCGGTTTGCTGAACAGCACGCCATCGATTACCGCAAGATAGTTATGATCAGGGGATACATGAATGCTCGATATTTCGCTGCAACCATAAAAAGGATTTTTCCCAATGCTCGTCACACTATCTGGCAACATGAGACCTGTCAAGCTGATACAATTATTGAAGGCGCTGTCTTCGATACTCGTTACGCTATCCGGCAGTGTGATGCTCGTCAGCCTAACACACCAAGAGAACGCATTCTCTCCAATAATACTGATTCCTCTTGGTATTTCGTATGCAGTATTTTTTTTGCTTTGGGGATAAAATACCAGTCTTTTGTCAGGTTTACTCAACAGCACACCATCGATCACTGCAAGGTAATTATGATCAGGAGACACATTAATACTCGTTAGTTTCATGCAAGTATTAAAGGGATTTGATCCGATACTCGTAACACTGTCTGGCAACGTGATGCTCGTCAGTTCGTAACAAGAATCAAATGCTCTATCTCCGATGCTCGTCACACCTTCAGGAAGCGTGATGCTCGTCAGGCATCTACATTTTTCAAAAGCACCGTCTCCGATCCCCGTCACGCTTTTCCCATCCAGAGTATCTGGTATCGTCAGCGTCTCAGCTTCTCCTGTATATTTTACAATTTCCGCCGTCCCATCCTCCAGCACGACATACTGCCAATCCCCGCTGGTGATGACCTCTCTCTGCGGTTCCTCCGCAATGGCGGTTACCGCAAGCATCAGCACCGCCAGAACCAACAGGCATACCGTCCATTTGCGCATGGTTTCATCCTCCTATCCTTCATGCAAAAACCACACTGAGCAGCAGCATTCAGGCTGCCGTCGCACATCCAACACTCAGCCGTTCATACATGAGAATTGAAACCAGCCGGGCCGGGCAAGCTGCTCGCTCACCGGGCCCGGCTGTCAAGGCTCTGGCTACCCGGGGGAAGATCAGCGCTCGATCTCCTCCATGATGTAGCACTCCACGATGTCGCCTTCCTTGATGTCGTTGTGACCCTCCAGGCTCATGCCGCACTCGTAGCCGGCGGCCATCTCCTTCACGTCGTCCTTCAGGTGACGCAGGCTGGAGAGCTTGCCCTCGAAGACCACCACGTTGTCGCGCAGCAGGCGCACCTGCGCGTTGCGCTGCACCTTGCCGTCCTGCACATAGCAGCCGGCGATGATGCCCGCGCCGGTGATCTTGAACACGTTGCGCACCTCAGCATGGCCCAGCAGCACCTCGCGGTACTCGGGCGCGAGCAGGCCCTTCATGGCCTTCTCCATGTCCTCGATGGCCTTGTAGATGATGGTGTAGAGGCGGACGTCCACCTTCTCCTTCTCCGCGGCGGCGCGCGCAGAGGCGTCCGGACGGATGTTGAAGCCGATGATGATGGCGTTGAAGGCGGAGGCCAGGTTGACGTCGTCCTTGGTGATGGCGCCGGCGGCGGAGTGCAGCACGCGCACCTTCACCTCGTCGTTGGAGAGCTTCTCCATGGCCTGCTTGACGGCCTCCACGGAGCCCTGCACGTCGGCCTTGATGATGAGGTTGAGGGTGACCTGCTTGCCCTCCTCCAGGGAGGAGAAGAGGTTCTCCATGCTCATCTTGGCGGCGGTGGCCTCGCGGCTGGCGCGGATCTTCTCGCGGCGCTCGTCCGCCACCTGACGGCTCAGGTGGTCGTCGCCCACGGCGAACATCTCGTCGCCGGCGGCGGGCACGTCGTCGAAGCCCATAATCTCCACGGGCATGGCGGGACCGGCCTCCTTGACCTTCTCGCCGCGGTCGTTGATCATAGCACGGACGCGGCCGGCGGCCAGGCCCGCGATGATGTTGTCGCCCACGCGGAGGGTACCGTTCTGCAGCAGCACGGTGGCCAGCGGGCCGCGCGCCTTGTCCAGCTTGGCCTCGATGATGACGCCGCGGCCCAGGCGGTTCGGGTTCGCCCGCAGCTCCATGGTGTCGGCCTGCAGCAGGATCATCTCCAGCAGCTCATCCACACCGGCGCCGGTGTGAGCGGATACGGGCACACAGATCGTGTCGCCGCCCCACTCCTCGCACACCACGTTGTACTTGGTCAGGTCCTGCTTCACGCGTTCGGGGTCGGCGGCGGGCTTGTCCATCTTGTTGATGGCCACGATGATCGGCACGCCGGCCGCCTTGGCATGGTTGATGGCCTCGACGGTCTGGGGCATGACGGAGTCGTCCGCAGCCACCACCAGCACGGCGATGTCGGTCGCCTGGGCGCCGCGGGCGCGCATGGCGGTGAAGGCCTCGTGGCCGGGGGTGTCCAGGAAGGTGATCTGGCGGCCGTCGATCTCGACGGTGTACGCGCCGATGTGCTGGGTGATGCCGCCCGCCTCGCCCGCGGTGACGCGGCTCTTGCGGATGTAGTCCAGCAGGGAGGTCTTGCCGTGGTCGACGTGGCCCATGATGGTGACCACCGGGGGACGGGGCTGCAGATCCTCGTCCGCGTCCTCCACGTTCTGCTCCACCAGCTGATCCTCGGCTGTGCGCTCGGCCTTCTTTTCCAGCGTCACGCCAAACTCGGAGGCCACCAGGGAGGCGGTGTCGAAGTCGATCTCGCTGTTGATGGTGGCCATGTTGCCCAGGATCAGCAGCTTCTTCAGGATCTCGCCGGAGGTCTTGCCGATCTTCTCGGTGAGGTCGCGCACGGTGATGGTGTCGCCGGACATGGTCGCGTTCTCGATCTTGATGGGCGCCATGGTCTGCTGCACGGAGGGCTTGCGCACACGAGAGCGCTTGCCGCCGCGGATCACATCGTCGTCATAGCCGCTGCCGAAGGCCGCGTTGCGGGCCTCCTGCTTGCGGTTGCGCGCCACATGCTCCGGGTCGTGCTGGCGCTGATAGTTCTTCTTGTTGGGATCGTAGTTGGAGACGCGCTCCTTCTCCATCGCGGGCATCAGCTCGGGGCCGCGGCTGCGTCCGCCGGAACGGCCGCCAGCGGGGCGATTGCCGCCAAAGCCGCCGGACGCACCCTGGGCCGGACGTCCGCCCGCAGTGCCGGGACGCGCCGCACCGGGGGCACCGGCGGGACGGCCGAAGCCGCCCTGTCCACCGGCCGGACGGCCATACTGTCCGGGAGTGCCGGCGGGACGGCCGTACTGACCCTGTCCGCCCGCGGGACGGCCATACTGGCCGGGGGTACCGGCGGGACGGCCATAGGGACCCTGGGCCGGACGGGCGGGCTGAGCGGGCTGCTGCACGCCGGGACGCGGGGGCCGGATCACGTTGGGCGCGAGGCCCACGGGCTTGCGAACCACCACATCCTCGCCGGGACGCGCGATGATCTGACCGATGGCTGGCTTCTTGGGCTGAGCGGGCTTCTCCTTGTCCGCACGGGGAGCGCGCTGGCCCTCCTGCGCGGGCTTCTGGGCCTGCTGCTGGGGCTTCGCAGCGCTCGGAGCCTGGGGCTGAGGCGCGCGCCTGGGCTGCTGAGCCGCCTGGGCGCTCTGGGCAGCCGCCTTGGGCGCGGCGGTCTCCGGCTCGGCCTTCGCGGGCTTCTCGCCCGCGGCGGGCTTCTCCTCGCGCGCGGGGGTCTCCGGCGCGGCCTGGGCCGCCTCCGGGGCCTTGGGCTCCGTCTTCTCCGCCTTCGGGGCGGGCGCTTCGGCCGCAGCGGGTTTCTCCTCGCGCACGGGCGCGACTTCCGCCTGTGCGGGCGCCGGTTCGGCGGCGATCACCTGGGGAGCTTCCTCCTCCACGGCGAATCCGCTCTCAGAGGTGTACGCCTTGGACTGGGCCGAGCGCGCCCGGAGCTGCTCCTCCTGCTTGATGCGCGCGTTCTCCTCGTCCGCCTGACGCTGGTAGCCGCGCTCCAGCTCCCGCAGAGACTGGATGAGCGCGTCCGCGCGCTTGCGGATGCCGGTCGCCTCGGCCAGCACCTTGCCCGCGTCCTGCGTCAGTTCCTTGGTGGCATCCTTCAGATTCACTTTCGTCATTCGGCGATTGCACCCCCGCTATGTTTTGCCGCCTCTCGCGGCTGAATGTCTGTCGATAGTTGATGGGCCAGCTCCGTGGCCAGCCCGCCCGGCGCGACCGCCATGGCCTTGCCGGGACGCCCTGTCGCCTCGCCGAGGAGTCCCGGCGGAAGCACCCGCAGCAGCGTGCCGTTTCGCTCGCACGCCTGGCGGTATTTCTCCATCACCGCCGGGGAGAGCGTCTCGTCCGCCAGCAGCAGCGCGCACTGGCCCTTGCGCAGGGCCTTCAGGCAGCCGTCCTCGCCGAAGGTCGCCTGGTGGGCGCGCACGGTCAGGCCCATCAGGCCCCGCACCTTCTGCTCGTCCATGCTCACGTCGCCTCCCCTGCGGAAAGCGCGTCCAGTTCCGCCTGCAGCGCCGCGGCGGTTTCCTCGCCCAGGGGCGCTTCGAGCTGGCGCTCCAGCTGCTTCTGGCGGATGGCGCGGGTCAGGCACTGCGCATTGCGGCACACGTAGGCCCCGCGGCCCGGCTTTTTGCCCACCGGGTCGAGCGAGACGGCGCCGTCGGGCGCGCGCACGACGCGGATCAGCTCCGGCTTGGGCTTCATCTCGCGGCAGCCCAGGCACATGCGCATTGGCGTTTTCTTCTGCTTCATCGGCTTTGGGGGTGACACCCCATCCTTTGCAAGATTTCGCTGCCTTCGGCAGCGACCAAAGGGCTTTCCGATCGCCCTTTGGAAACCTTCGGGTTTCATCCCTTGTTTAGGGATGACGCCCTTTAGCTGCTGGGATTTTGCCGTCTGTTTCAGGCGGCTGCGAAGGGGTGCAGGGGGCGATCGCAAAGCCCCCTGCCCGCGCCCGCAGGCGCGGAATCTCCGCGTGAACGCTTATAGCATATAAGCTTTTACAGCGTATCGTCGTCCGTCTGCACGCCCGCGAAGGGATCATACTCCATCGGCGTCATGATCGGCGCCACGGGCATCTCGCTGTCATCCACCATATCCGCCATCTCAGCGGCCTGGCTCTGGCTCTTGATGTCGATCTTCCAGCCGGTCAGCTTGGCGGCGAGGCGGGCGTTCTGGCCCTCCTTGCCGATGGCCAGGGACAGCTGGTTGTCCGGCACCACCACGCGGCACTCGCGGTCATTCTGACCCACGAACACGGTCTCGACGTGGGCGGGGTTCAGGGCGTTGGCCACGAACTCCAGCGGATCGTCGCTCCACTTGATGATGTCGATCTTCTCGCCCTTGAGCTCCTGCACCACGCGGTCCACGCGGCCGCCCTTCTGGCCGACGCACGCGCCCACGGGGTCGATCATCGCGTCGGAGGAGTGCACGGCCATCTTGGTGCGGCTGCCGGCCTCGCGGGCGATGGACTTGATGGTCACCAGGCCCGCGGCGATCTCCGGCACCTCCATCTCAAACAGGCGCTTGACCAGGTTGGGATGGATGCGGCTGACCCGCACCTGGGGCTCCTTCTCGCGCACGGCGGTGGCGCCGATGACGGAGAGCACATAGACCTTGATGTGGTCGCCCTCGGTTAGGGTCTCGCCGGGGATCATCTGATCCTTCTCCAGCACGCCCTCGGTGTGGCCCAGGTCCAGCAGCACGCTGTTCGCGCCGATGCGCTGCACCACGGCGGTGAGGATCTCGTCGGTCTTCTCGACGTATTCGTCGAAGATGCGGCCGCGCTCCGCCTCGCGGATGCGCTGCATGATGACCTGCTTGGCGGACTGGGCGGCCACGCGCAGGAAGCCCTTGGGCGTCACGTCCTTGTCCACCAGGTCATACAGCTGGGCGGTGGGGCGCAGGGCCTGCGCCTCCTCCAGGGTGATCTGGCTGGCGGGACTGGTGACCTCCTCCACCACGTTCATCCGCGCGTACACGTGGATGCTGCCGTCCTGGCGGTTGAGGTTGACCACGATGTTGGCCGGCTCCACCGCGCCCTTGGGCAGGTTCTTGCGGTAGGCTGTGCGAATCGCGTTTTCGATGGTGTCAAAGAGCATTTCCTCGCTCAGGCCCTTTTCCTTGGCCAGGGCGCGTACCGCTTCGATGAGTTCTGATTTCATGTCTGTCCGCCTTCCCGTTTTTCGTCTATATCGAGCCTTCCCCCGCTGGGGGAAGGTGTCAGCGCTGTCAGGCGCTGACGGATGAGGGTTCTTCCATTCTTCGCTTAGCGCGGCATCAGGGGTTCCGCGCCTGCGGGCGCGGGCAAAGGGCTTTGCGATCGCCCTTTGCAATCCTTCGCCCGCCTTCCGTGATCTGCGAGTATATTGGGGCGTTTAGGCGTCCGTCTCCCCGAGATCGACATCTTCGACGCCTTCCATATCCACCACGGGCTTGACCGAGGCGCAGGCCTTGCGCTCCAGGGTCTTTTCGCCCGCGGGGGTCTCGAGGGTGAAGGTGTCCGCCGTCCACGCGGCGAGGGTGCCCACGAATTCCTTCACGCCGTCCACCGCGCGGAAGAGCTTGGCCTCCACCTCGCTGCCCAGGGCGCGCTCGAAATCGCGGTCCTTCTTCAGCGGGCGGTCGACGCCGGGCGAGGAGACCTCGAGGAAGTCGTAGTCGTAATCCTCCACCAGCGGCTGGATGGCGCGGTGATACTTCTCGCAGCTGTCCAGGTCCATGCCGCCCTCGCTGTCGATGTAGATGCGCAGGTATTTGCCGGTGTTCTCCTTGTCCAGCGTGACATCCACCAGCTCGAAGCCGAGGCTGTCCGCGACCCGTTGGCAGCGGGGCTCCACCACGCGCGTCAAATCGGTTTTGGGCATCCCTGTCCGCCTCCATTCGTATGAGCTTGCCTGCATCTGTCGTCCATTCGCAGGGTTCCGCGCCTGCAGGCGCGGGCAAAGGGCTTTCCGATCGCCCTTTGCAAACCTTCGGGTGCCTTCCTCTTGCGACAGGCGCGGGAGTGATTTCAGGCAACAGAAAAGAGTGGCAAAACACGACCCTTCCCGGCGACAGGGTACAGCCCACCCGTTGTTGGCGCGCACGCGCCCGGGATCATCGGCTGCCCGACACCGTCAGGCCATGTCCACTCTCTAACCGTCAAGCCCTTCTTTCATAGGGTCGGCACACCCCGCACTGCGGAGCGCGCTGGAAAGTCCGCGGCCTGGCCGCGAACGCAGAAACCAAGGGCAGTATAACACACCTTTGCGCGGAACACAAGCGGTTTTTGAAGGATTTTACAGGCGTTTAGCGAGGATTTCGGGGGTGTTTAGGCGCAAAAGCCTCCCGCCGCGGCGGCAGAGGCTCTCTTCCCGAAAAAACCTGTAGCGCCATCCCGCATTCTTTGCTATAATACTCCTGTTGAGAGTAAGGAGGCGGCGAAGTGAACTGCCGAGCCATCGCGTTTGACCTGGACGATACCCTGCTGCGGGACGACCTGTCGGTTTCCGATTTCACCGTGGACACCCTCCGCGAGGTCGCCCGGCGCGGCGTGCGCGTCATCCCCTGCAGCGGACGGGCCCGGGACAGCATGCTGCCCATCGTGCGGCGGATCGGCTGCGCGGACTGCTTTGTGGCCTGCAACGGCTCCGAGGTGTGGAGCGCCGGGGGCGAGCTGCTCCACCGCAGTCTGCTGACCACGGACACCACCCGGGACATCGCGGCCTTCGGACGCCGCCACGGGGTCTATATGCAGACCTACCAGGGCGCGCACTTCTACTTCACCGAGGAGGGCTACTGGGCGGACGCCTACGCGCGCTCCTCGATGCTCACCGGCTTCTTCACCCCCGACCTCGAGGGCTTCCTCGCCGCTCACGACATCTGCAAAATCCTGATGATGGGCGAGGTAGAGCACATCGCCGCCATGCTGCGGGAAGGCCAGCCGCTCTTCGCCGGCCGCGCCTCCGTCACCTGTTCCAAGCCCTACTTTCTCGAATTCAACCCGCCGGACTCCAACAAGGCCCACGGCCTGGAGATCGCCGGGAAGCTCTTCGGCTTCACCCTCGGCGAGACCATGGCCTTCGGCGACAGCCTCAACGACCTGAGCATGCTTCAGGCAGCGGGGTGCGGCGTCTGCGTGGCCAACGCCCGCGAGGATGTGCGCGCCCAGGTCGGCCGCGTCTGTCCCTCCAACGGGGAGGACGGCGTCGCCCGCTACCTCCGTCAGACCCTCCTGCAAGACTCCGCGAAGGAGGTATGCCCATGATCCGCGCCGACGACTTTGTCCAGTCTCTCGGCCTGCAGGTTCTCTCCCCCTCCACCCGCAAGGAGTGGGACATCCACTCCGCCGAACTGAACCGTCCCGGCATGCAGTTCTGCGGCTTCTACGAATACTTCGCCTACGAGCGGCCCCAGGTCATCGGCAAGGTGGAAATGTCCTACCTGATGGACATGGAGCCCGACACCCGCAAGGCCATGCTGAAGAAGTACCTCTCCTTCAACATCCCCTGCATCATCTGCTGCCGCAGCATGCAGCCCCCGCAGGATCTGCTGGAGGGGGCCGCCGCCCACAACATCCCGGTCTACCTGAGCGACCTGCACACCACCAAGCTATGCTTCAACGCCATCACCTTCCTCAACCGGCGGCTGGCCCCGCGCGTCACCCGCCACGCGGTGCTGGTGGATGTCTATGGCGTGGGCGTGCTGATCACCGGCGCCAGCGGCGTGGGCAAGAGCGAGACCGCCCTGGAGCTGGTCAAGCGCGGCCACATGCTCATCGCCGACGACGTGGTGGATATCTGCCGCGTCACGGACAACCGCCTGGTGGGCGAATGCCCGGAGATGGTGCGCCACTTCATGGAGATCCGCGGCATCGGCATCATCGACATCCGCGCGATGTACGGCATCAGCGCCGTGGGCAATTCCAAGAGCATCGACCTGGTGATTCACCTGGAGCCCTGGGAGGACGGCAAGACCTACGACCGCTTCGGCCTGGAGGATGAGTACATCACCATCCTCGGCGTGAAGGTGCCCCAGCAGCTGACCCCGGTGCGCCCGGGCCGCAACCTCGCCATCATCATCGAGGTGGCCGCCCGCAACCTGTCGCTCAAGCGCATGGGCTACAGCGCAGCCCAGGAGCTGGATCGCCGCCTGGCGGAGAAGATCATGCATCCGGATGGCATGGACAGAGTCTGATAGCTATCATCATTAGAAACTCAAAGCATTGATATTACACATACAAGGAGGAACCCATCATGGTACGCATCGGCGTAGACGTCGGCGGCACAAGCACCAAAATCGGCGTGGTCGACGAGGAAGGCCGCATCCTCTCCCACGGCTCCGTAGACACCCGCACGGACCTGCCCTTCTCCGAGCAGATCGCCCAGATGGCGGCCTGCGCGAAGGAAGTGCTCCAGCGCTCCGGCCACACGGTGGACGAGGTCGCCTCCATCGGCGCGGGCGTCCCCGGCGTGGCGGACCCCAAGACCGGCGTGGTCGTGTTCTGCACCAACCTCGGCTGGCACAACGTCCCCTTCCGCACGGAGTTCCAGAAGTACTTCAACACGCCCATCTTTATCGACAACGACGCCACCGTGGCCGGCCTGGCCGAGAGCGTCGCCGGCGTGAGCAAGGGCGCGGACAGCTCCGTGTTCATCACCCTGGGCACGGGCGTGGGCGGCGGCATCATCATCAACGGCAAGATCTGGAGCGGCGCCCACGGCGTGGGCAGCGAGATCGGCCACATGATCCTGGAGCTGGACGGCGAGCCCTGCACCTGCGGCAACCACGGCTGCGTGGAGCGCTACTGCTCCGCCACCGCCATCATCCGCAAGGCCCGCGAGCTGCTTCTGCGCCACCCGGACAGCCTGATCCTCGAAAAGGTGGACGGCGACCCGTCGAAGATCAACGCCCGCACCGTGATCGACTGCGCCCGGGAGGGCGACGCCATCGCGCTGAAGGTGTTCCGCTGGTATGTGAAGAACCTCGCCCAGGCCATCGCCAGCATCATCCACTTCCTCGACCCCGAGGTCATCGTGCTGGGCGGCGGCGTGTGCAACGCGGGCGCGTTCCTGCTGGACGCGGTGCGCGAGGAGGTGCCGCACTACATCCTCTTCAAGAACCTGCCCTATTCCGAGATCCGCCTGGCGGAGCTGGGCTCCGACGCCGGCATGATCGGCGCTGCGATGCTGAGCTGATTTCGTTCCCTGCAATATCACGCCCCGGCACGCGCGGCCGGGGCTCTTCTCGCGAATATAACAAAGGAGGGCACCACCCATGGGCCGCATCGTCATCCTCGCGGAGAAGCCGAGCGTCGGGCGTGACATCGCCCGCGTTTTGGGCTGCCGCGAGCGCGGGGACGGGTGCCTGTACAACGAAACCCATCTCGTCACCTGGGCGGTGGGCCACCTGGTCACCCTCAAGGAGCCGGACGAGCTGGACGAGCGCTACAAGAAGTGGCGCGCCGCCGACCTGCCCATCCTCCCGGACGACATCCCGCTCAAGGTCATTCGATCCTCCTCCGACCAGTACAAAAAGGTCAAGGCGCTCATCAACGCGCCGGAGACCGACAGCCTCATCTGCGCCACCGACGCGGGGCGGGAGGGCGAACTGATCTTCCGCTACATCTACCGCATGGCCAAGTGCCAAAAGCCCTTCCAGCGCCTGTGGATCTCCTCCATGACCGACGAGGCCATCCGCGAGGGCTTCCGGGCCATCCGCCCCGGCGCGGACTACGACGCCCTCTACGAGAGCGCCCGCTGCCGCTCCGAGGCCGACTGGCTCGTGGGCATGAACGCCAGCCGCGCCTTCACCCTGCGCTACGACACCCTGCTGAGCGTGGGCCGCGTGCAGACGCCGACCCTGGCCCTGCTGGTGCGGCGGCGCAAGGAGATCGAGGATTTCAAGCCGGAGCAGTTCGCCACGCTGAGCGCCAGCTTCGGCGACTACAGCGGCGTGTGGTTCTCCGACGACGGGAAGCGCGACCCGGACACCCACCTGAAGGACAAAGCCGAGGCGGAGGCCATCGCCACCCAGGTGAAGGGCAAGCCCGCCCGCATCACCGTGGCGGAGACCAAAAAGCAGCGCGAGCTGCCGCCCCAGCTCTACGACCTGACCAGCCTGCAGCGGGACGCCAACCGCCTGCTGGGCTTCACCGCCGACAAGACGCTGAAGCTGGCCCAGAGCCTCTACGAGCAGCGCAAGGCCCTGACCTACCCGCGCACCGACAGCCGCTACCTGCCGCCGGACATGATCCCGCGGGTGGTGCAGACCTTCCAGCTGCTGCCGGAGAGCTACCAGCCCTTCGTACCTGCGACCATGCCGGAGGGCAAGCTGCGGGTGACGGGCCGGGTGGTGGACGCCAGCAAGGTGACCGACCACCACGCCCTGCTGCCCACCGCCAACCGCGTCAACCCCGCCAGCTTCACCGAGGACGAGCGCGCCCTGTACGACCTGGTGGCGCGGCGCGCGCTGGCCGCCTTCTATCCGCCCTGCGAGTACAACGCGACCCGCATCGTGACCGAGGCGGAGGGCCACACCTTCCGCACCACGGGCCGCACCGTCCTGGTGAACGGCTGGCACGACGTGCCGCCCATGGAGAACCCGCGCCGGCAGAAGAAAAAGCCGCCCGAGGACGGCGAGTCCGAGGCGCCCCTGCCGCCGCTGAGCGTGGGCGACACCCGCACCGTGCAGAGCACCCGCGTCAAGGAGGACATGACCAAGCCGCCGACGCCCCACACCGACGCCAGCCTGCTCTCCGCCATGGAGACCGCCGGCAAGGAGTCCGACGACGAGGAGATCGTGCGGCAGATGAAGGGCAGCGGCATCGGCACGCCCGCCACCCGCGCGGCCATCATCGAGCGGCTGATCCAGGTCGGCTACGCGGCGCGCAAGGGCAAGACCCTGAACGCCACCGACAAGGGCGTGCAGATGATCGCCGCCATGCCGGAGGAGATCACCTCCGCCGAGATGACGGGCCGCTGGGAGCTGGCGCTGGAGAAGATCGCCGCCAAGGAGCAGAGCGCCGACGCGTTCCTCTCCGGCATCCGGCGCTTCTCCTCCTTCCTGGTGGAGTACGCCCGGGAGAAGAGCCCGGACATCGCCTTCCCGGAGGACACCGCGCGCAAGGGCCACGGGAAGAAGAGCGCCGGCCTCGCCGCCAAGGCGGTGGAAGGCTGCCGCTGTCCGGTCTGCCGCGAGGGGCAGGTGCAGGAGACCGACCGCGCCTTCTCCTGCTCCCGCTACCGCCAGGGCTGCCGGTTCACCCTGTGGAAGGATGGCCTGACCCGCGGCGGCGGCCCCGCGCTGACCACGAAGCTGATTCAGCTGCTCTGGCGCGATGGGCAGGTCAGAGGCTCCACCGGGGTGATTGCCATCAGCCCCGAGGGCCTGAGCTTCACGCCCAATGGGCAGGAGATGCCCAGCGCTAAAAGGCCGCTTACGTGGGAGAAGAGCAGTTCTGCGAAAGCGTAAGTGCTTTCATTTAATATTCATTTCTCAACACCATAGAGTTTTCTGTGAAACAAAAGATGAAAACCCTTTCCGTCGCAAGTTGATTACTTTCCCATGTGGGAAAGTAGCAAAGGACACCGGGGGACACGTTGCGACGTGTGTCCCCCGGACCCCCCGCACACGCTTTTGGTACCAGGCGCCAGCTTTCGTATCGAAAGCTTCAGCTGCCAATGCAGATAGCTGCCTAAAAGGGCGACGCGAAGGGGTGCAGGGGGCGATCGCAAAGCCCCCTGCCCGCGCCCGCAGGCGCGGAATCCCTGCTGCAGCCTTTGCATAAAGAACGCGATTAACTACCAAAGCAGTTTCTCCGACCCTAAGGAGGCATCCCCTCATGATCTACGTCACCGGCGACACCCACGGCGACTGGAAGCGCTTCGAGCGCGACATCCTCCCCTGCGCATCGGACTGGAGCGCGGACGACACCCTCATCATCTGCGGCGACTTCGGCTTCGTGTTCTACCCGGAGCAGACGCCTGCCGAAGCGGAAGCCCTGCGCCGCATGAGCGAGCTGCCCTTCGCCATCGCCTTCTGCGACGGCAACCACGAGAATTTCCCGCGCCTCTCCCGCTTCCCGGAGACCACCTGGCGCGAAGGCGCGGCCCATCAGCTGGCGGACAACGTCTACCACCTGCAGCGCGGCGAGCGCTACGTGATGGAAGGCAAGACCGTGCTCGTCATGGGCGGCGGATATTCCATTGACAAGGCCTACCGCCGCGAGGGTCTGAGCTGGTGGCCGGAGGAGATGCCGTCCCCCGCGGAGTACGCCCGGTGCCGGAAGACCGCCGCCGTCCTGAAGCGCAAATGCGACCTGATCGTGAGCCACGCCGCGCCCCTGCACATCATGCAGACCCTGCGCTTCAACCCCGGCCCGGAATCCCCGCTGAGCGAGTTTCTGGAGGAGCTGCGGCTGACGATGGATTACGGCCGCTGGTACTTCGGCCACCTGCACATCGACCGTGCCTTCGCCGGCAGCATCACCGGCGTGATGGCGGATGTGCGCAACGCGCTGACGGGGGAAAAGGTGCTTGTTAAAGACAATGTGTAGTTTTTATCTTTACAATTTGCCCACTTTGCATTATCATGTTCTTACCGAATGGAAAAGGAGGTTTCTGCCATGTCCCAAGTCTTGGTCAATTTCCGCATGGATGAAGAGGATAAGAAGGGTATGGAAGAGGTCTGCAAGGAGCTTGGCATGACCATGACCACCGCATTTACCGTGTTCGCAAAGAAGATTTGCAGGGAAAAAAGAATCCCCTTCGATGTCTCCATTGACCCGTTTTACAGCGAAGCCAATCTTCGCCATCTGAAGCGAGTAATTGCTGATATTGATTCGGGAAAAGCAAAACTTGTAGAGCACGACTTGATTGAGGAGTAAGCATTCCATGCATATCACGTGGAGCGAAGACGGATGGGACGAGTATCTGTGGTGGCAAACGCAGGATAAAAAGACCGTCAAGAGAATTAACGGACTCATTCGGGATATGCAGCGCACACCCTTTGAAGGTCTTGGCAAGCCAGAGCCTCTCAAGGGTGACTTGAGTGGTTGGTGGAGCCGCAGGATTGACGACGAGAATCGCATCGTTTATCGTGTCAGCAGCGGTGCGCTTGTGATTGCAAGCTGCAAAACCCACTACGGGGAAAAATAACATCCTTCCCAGAGAAGAAGACGAATCAGCGGATTCCCCATCACCGCAAACCCTCATCCGTCATGCATCCGCAAGCGGATGCATGACACCTTCCCCCAGAGGGGAAGGCTCTTGAAAAAGGAGCTGACACCATGGCCTTCACCCACCTGCATCTGCACACGGAATACAGCCTGCTCGACGGCGCGTGCCGCATCCCGAAGCTCGTGGAGCGGCTCAAGGCGCTGGGCATGGATTCGTGCGCCATCACGGACCATGGCGTGCTCTATGGGGTCATCGACTTCTACCAGGCCATGAAGGACGCGGGTATCAAGCCCATCATCGGCTGCGAGGCCTATGTGTGCGAAAACCACCTGGACAAGTCCCCCGCGGCCCGGGAGATGAGCCACCTGATCCTGCTGTGCGAGAACAACAAGGGCTACGAAAACCTGATGTGGCTGGACAGCGAGGCCTTCATCAACGGCTATTACTACCGCCCGCGCATGGATTACAGGATGCTGGAGACGCACCACGAGGGCCTCATCTGCCTCTCGGCCTGCCTCTCCGGCGACCTGCCCAAGCTCCTGCTGGCCGGGCGTTACGACGACGCCCGCGCCTACATCCGGCGGATGCAGACCATCTTCGGCAAGGAGAATTTCTACGTCGAGCTGATGGACCACGGCCTGCGGGACGAGAAGACCGTGCTGCCGCGGCTGATCTCCATCGCCCGGGAGATGGGCGCGCCCATCGTGGCGACCAACGACTGCCACTACCTCGAGCGCAAGGACGCCGACGCCCAGGACGTGCTCATGTGCATCCAGACCGGCAAGACCCTGGACGAGGAGAACCGTCTGCGCCACGAGACCCAGGAGCTCTACGTCAAGAGCGAGGAGGAGATGCGCCAGCTCTTCCGGAACGTGCCGGACGCCGTCGATCGCACCCAGGAGATCGCCGCGCGGTGCAGCGTGGAGTTCGAGTTTGGCGTGCGCAAGATCCCGCGCTACCCGGTGGAGACCGGGGAGACCGCCACCGAGATGCTGACCCGCCTGTGCCTGGAGGGCCTGCGGCGGCTCTACCCCGACGCGAAGGAGGGCGACGAGCCCTACACCCGCCTGCGCTACGAGCTGGACATCATCGAGGGCATGGGCTTTGTGGATTACTTCCTCATCGTGTGGGATTTCATCCACTTCGCCAAGTCGAACGGCATCATGGTCGGCCCCGGACGCGGCAGCGCCGCCGGCTCGGTGGTCAGCTATGCCCTGGGCATCACGACCCTCGACCCCATCAAGTACCAGCTGCTCTTCGAGCGCTTCCTCAACCCGGAGCGCATCTCCATGCCCGATATCGACACCGACTTCTGCTACGAACGGCGGCAGGAGGTCATCGACTACGTCCAGCGCAAGTACGGCGCGGATCACGTCAGCCAGATCATCACCTTCGGCACCATGGCGGCGCGCGGCGTGGTGCGGGACGTGGGCCGCGTGCTCGGCATGAGCTACCAGGAGACCGACGTGGTGGCCAAGGCCGTGCCCTTCGAGCTGGGCATCACCCTCGAAAAGGCGCTGAAGATCAGCCCGCAGCTGGCGACCATGTACAGCGAGCAGCCCGAGGTGCGCCGCCTCATCGACACCGCCCTGACCCTGGAGGGCATGCCGCGCAACGCCTCCACCCACGCGGCGGGCGTGCTGATCACCGGCGAGCCGGTCATCAACTATGTGCCCCTGCAGCGCAACGACGAGGTGATCACCACCCAGTTCGGCATGACCACCATCGAGCACCTGGGCCTTCTGAAGATGGACTTTCTGGGCCTGCGGACGCTGACCGTCATCCGCGACGCCCTGGACATGATGCGCGCCCACGAGGGCGTGGACATGAAGCCCGAGGACATCCCCATGGACGACAGCGCGGTCTACGACATGATCTCCGCCGGCGAGACCGACGGCGTGTTCCAGCTGGAGGGCAGCGGCATGCGCGCCTTCCTGATGCAGATGAAGCCCGCCTGCTTCGAGGACATCATCGCCGCCATCTCCCTCTACCGCCCGGGTCCCATGGAGTCCATCCCCCGCTACATCGAGGGCAAGCAAAACCCGGCCTCCGTGCACTACGAGACCGAGAAGCTCCGCCCCATCCTCGAGGTCACCTACGGCTGCATGGTCTACCAGGAGCAGGTGATGCAGATCGTGCGCGACCTGGCCGGCTATTCCTACGGCCGCAGCGACCTGGTGCGCCGCGCCATGGCCAAGAAGAAGCACAAGGAGATGGAGCGCGAGCGCGAGTACTTCGTGCACGGCCAGACCGACGACCAGGGCAACGTGCTGATCGACGGCTGCGTGCGGCGCGGTGTGCCCGAGGACGTGGCCAACCAGATCTACGACGAGATGATCTCCTTCGCGTCCTACGCCTTCAACAAATCCCACGCCGCGGCCTACTCCGTGGTCGCCATGCAGACCGCCTGGCTCAAGCGCTACCACCCGGTCAGCTACATGGCCGCCATCCTTAACAGCGTCTTCGGCAACAGCGGCAAGATCGCGGCCTACATCCAGTACTGCCGAGAGCACGGCATCCCCGTGCTGCCGCCTGACATCAACCACTCCGAGTGGAAGTTCTCCGCCGAAAACCTGCCGGAGGGCGGCATGGGCATCCGCTTCGGCTTCGGCGCGGTGAAGACCGTAGGCCACGGCGCGGCGGACGCCATCACCGCCGAGCGCGAGGCCGGCCCCTACCGCGACATCTTCGACTTCTGCGCCCGCATCGACCCCGGCGAGTGCAACAAGCGGGTGGTGGACAGCCTCATCCGCGCCGGGGCCTTCGACGCCCTGCCCGGCACGCGGCCCCAGCTGGAGGCCGTCTACGAGCAGGAGATGGAGTCCAACATCCAGCGCCGCAAGCAGTCCGTCACCGGGCAGATCTCCCTGTTCGACCTGGGCGGCGGCGATGACGACAGCCCCCTGTTCGAGCCGCACCGCGAGCTGCCCCCCATGCCGGACTGGCCCGCCTCCATGCGCCTGGCGATGGAGAAGGAGATGACCGGCGTGTACATCTCCGGCCACCCGCTGGACGACTACCGCCCCCAGCTGGCGCAGCTGCGCTTCTCCACCGCCGACCTGCAGGACATCGACCAGGCCCCCGACCACGGCATGAGCCTGGACGGACAGATGGTGGACATGGGCGGCATCCTCACCGAGGTGAAGGGCAAGGCCACCCGCAAGGGCGCCTATATGGGCTTTGTGACCCTGGAGGATCTCACCGGGCAGATCGAGTGCCTGGTCTTCCCCAAGGTGTTTGAGCGCACCCAGGGCCAGCTGAGCGAGGACGCGGTGGTGGTGCTGACCGGCCGCCTCTCCATCCGCGAGGAGGAGAGCCCCAAGCTGTTGGTGGAGCGCGTGACGCCCATCGAGACCTGGCGTCCGGCCGCCGCCTCAGCGCCCGCGCCCCAAGCCCCCGCCGCCGGCGAGCCGCTGTTCACCGTCAAGCCCGACCCCCAGGCCGACGCCAGGGCCGCCCACAGCGCCGCCAAAAAGCTCTACATCCGCATCCCCCGCGCCGAGATGGACCGCTGCGTGTCCATGCTGACGCTCTTCCCCGGCAGCGTGCCGGTCTACCTCCACATCCCCGAAGAAAAAGCCACCCTGCTCGTGCCCCGCGTCAACTGGTGCGATGTCACCGGCGACGCCGTGCGGCGGCTTGGGGAGGCTTTCGGGGTGGACAATGTGAAGATGGTGGAAAAGGGGTAAGGCGCAGGGAAAGGTCAGCTTTCCACCGCCCAGTCCTCCACCTGCAAGCCGTCGACGCGGCAGAATTCCCGCACGTTGTGCGTCACCACCGACTACCTCATCGGCCGCTGCCCCTACACGGCGTGCCCCACCGATCCCTGCAAGCGCTGACCCCCACTGTGCGGCCAGCGCTTTTTCTTTCCGCTTTCCTTACAAACCGGGCATGAAACCGCCCGGTTCGTTTCTTGACTTCCATCCCCCGGAATGATATACTTTTCGGGATTGATCACGACGGGAGGCACTATGAAGCCCGGCACGAAACGGCTCCTGAACTTTCTGCTGATCTTCGGCACGCTGGCCATTGTGCTGATCATCAGCTTTCAGACTGAATCCTTTGAGGACGTGGTCCGCGCGGTCTCGGCGCTGGACCTGCGCTGGGCGCTGCTCAGCGCGGCCTGTTACCTGGGTTACCTGCTGATGGATACCCTGAGCATCCAGTATTTTCTGCGGCGGCAGGGGTATCGCGTCACATGGGGCTACGGGTTTTTTGTGTCTGTCGCGGGACAGTATTATTCCAACATCACCCCCGGGGCCACCGGCGGCCAGCCCATGCAGGTGTACTACCTGCACCAGCGCTACATCCCCACCGGCGTGGCCACCTCGGCGCTGGTGGTGCGGTTCTTCAGCTTCCAGCTGATGCTCTCCGTCATCGGCACCGTGCTGTGGATCGGCTACGGCCCCTTCGTGGCCGAGCACCTGGGCGTCAACCGCTGGATCCTCATCATGGGCTATGTGTACAACGTGGTGTCGGTCTCGGCGGTGGTCATGCTCTCGCTCTGGCGCACGCCCGTGCGCAAGCTGGCGCGGCTGATCGTGCGCCTCGGATACCGTCTCCGCCTCACCAAGCACCCGGAGGAGACCGAGCGCAAGTGGCTCGGGGCGGTGGAGACCTTCCACGAGAGCATCGCCATCATCACCCGGCGGCCCCTCAACCTGCTGGTGCAGCTGATCATCGGCTGCCTGCAGCTGCTCTGCTACATGAGCATCCTCTGGTGCATCTACCGCGGCCTGGGCCTGAACACCTACAAGTGGGGCCACCTGGTCACCCTGCACACGATGGAGTACATCTCCGCAGCCTACGCCCCGCTGCCCGGCGCGTCCGGCGCCCAGGAGGGCGTGTTCAGCCTCTACTTCGGCCGCGTGTTTGAGGGAAGCACTCGGCTGGCGGCCATGCTGCTGTGGCGCTTCTTCACTTACTATTTCTCCCTGGTCTTCGGCGCCGTGGTGATGGTGCTGCACGGTCTGCGCAGCGGCAAGTCCCTCAAGGAGAGCATGCAGATGACCTCCGCCGATCAGGAGCCGCCGGTGGACGGGCGGGAGGCCTGAGTCTGCATCGGCAGCGGGGTTCCGCGCCGCTCTTACAATCATCCCTTGATTATCCCCGAAGGAGCTGTTGCGATTTGCAGCGAATCAGTCAACGCCTGTTGGCTCTGACGCTTATCCTGGTTCTGACCCTGACCTCCCTGCCCGCGCAGGCGCGCGTCACCGTGCGCGAGGAGGATCTCATCGCCCACGTGTCCCTGTTCTCCGACCCCGCCGCCTCGGTGGAGATCGTGACCCTCGGCACCGTGACCAGCCAGATCCTCGTGGGCGGCCAGGCCCGGGAGGTGCCCACCTCCGACCTGTGCTTCGGCGAGAACGTGCCCATGGAGAAGCGCGTCGCCGCGGTGGACGCCACCCGCACCGGCCAGGCCACCATGCACAGCGTGAAGTCCGTGAAGGACTACACCGTGATGTACAAGGTTCCCTGCGGCACCCTGGTGGGCGTGGTCAAGGCCGGGCCCAAGTACACCCGCATCGTCTACAAGGGCAAGCTGGGCTACGTGCTCAGCGCCGCCCTGACCTACCTCTCCCCCGCCAGCGTCCCCCTGGGCCGCGGCATCATCACCCTGAAGGGCCGCGCCACCGGCCGCACGGAGATCAACATCCGCGGCAACAGCAGCGCCAACAGCCGCATCATCACCGCCTGGAAGACCGCCAGCGAGGTGCTGGTGTGGGACAAGCAGAAGGATTTTTACGAGGTGGAATACCAGGGCATGCGCGGCTGGGTGCAGGAGAAGTTCATCATCTGTCCCTTTGAAGAAACCGCAGAGGTGAATCAACCAGTTATTGAATGAGTGATCTGTTATGGCTGCAAACAAAAACAAAAAAGAAAAGAGCGTCAACCTGGCCATCCCCGGCGCGCTGCCGGAGGACTTCACCCCAACCCGCCCGGAAGGGCTGACCGAGGAGGAGGTCTCCGCGCGCCGCGCCGACGGCCTTGGCAACACCGTGCGCGAAACGGCCGGCAAGTCTGTCCCCCGCATCCTGGCGGACAACGCGCTGACCTTTTTCAATCTGCTCAACATCCTCATCGGCGTGGCGCTGGCCTCGGTCGGCGCTTGGCGCAACATGCTCTTCCTGGGCGTGGTGATCAGCAACACCGTGATCGGCACGGTGCAGGAGATCCGCGCCCACCGGGCCATCCGGCGGCTGAAGCTGGCCTCCCGCAGCCCGGTGCGCGTCATCCGCGAGGGCGAGGAGCGCGAGGTGGCCCCGGAGGAGACCGTGAAGGGCGATCTGGTGCGCCTGCGCGCGGGCGACCGTGTGCCCGCGGACGCCATCTGTGTGGACGGCATCGGCGCGATGAACGAGGCCCTGCTGACCGGCGAGAGCGACGACGTGACCAAGCACCCCGGCGACTGGCTGATGTCGGGCAGCTTTGTCAGCCGCGGCGCGTTCACCGTGCAGCTGGAGCGCGTGGGCGAGAGCAGCTACCTGAGCCAGCTCACCCGCTCGGCCAAGGCCATCAAGCGGCCCAAATCCCAGCTGATGCTGGAGCTGGCGCGGCTCATCCGCTGGCTGAGCTACGCCATCGTGCCCATCGGCCTCACCCTGTTCTGGAAGCAGTACCGCCTGCGCGGCAACCCCCTGGCCGACTCCGTGACCCAGGCCGCCGCCTCGATGATCGGTATGATCCCGGAGGGGCTGATGCTGCTCACGAGCGTGGCCATGGCCGTGGGCGTGGTGCGCCTGAGCCGCCGCCAGACCCTCGTGCAGGAGCTGCACGGCATCGAAACCCTGGCCCGGGCGGACGTGCTCTGCCTGGACAAGACCGGCACCCTGACCACCGGCGAGATGCATCTGACCGACGTTATCCCCATGGACGGCGCGGCGGATGACACAGCCGCCCGGCGCGCCCTGGCCCGCTTTCTCGGCGCGAGCGATATCGCCGGCCCGACCCTGACCGCCCTGGCCGCCGCCGTGCCGCCGGACACGCAGCAGGCACAGCCCGTCGCCAGCCTGCCCTTCTCCTCCCAGCGCAAGCTCTCGGCGGTGTCCTTCGCCGACGGCACCACCCTGATCCTCGGCGCGCCGTCCTTCGTGCTGGAGGACGCCTACGCCGGTTCCCTCCGCCAGCAGGCCGAAGCCCTGGCGGCGGACGGCCATCGCGTGCTGACCCTGTGCGAGGCCGAAGGCGCGGTGGAAGGCGACACCCTGCCGCCCGTAACCCGGGTGCTGGCGCTGATCGCCCTGAGCGACTGCCTGCGCCCCCACATCGAGGAAACCCTCGGCTACTTTGCGCAGCAGGGCGTCGCGGTGAAGCTCATCAGCGGCGACGATCCCCGCACGGTGGCCTCCCTGGCCAAGCGTGCCGGCGTCGCGGGCACCGAGAAGCTGCTGGACGTCTCCCGCGCCACGGAGGACGAGCTGCGCGAGCGGTGCGAGGACACGGTGGTCTTCGGCCGGGTGACCCCAGAGCGCAAGCGGCTGCTGGTGCGCCTGCTGCAGGAGCGCGGGCACTCCGTGGCCATGACCGGCGACGGCGTCAACGACATCCCCGCCCTGAAGGCCGCCGACTGTTCCATCGCCATCGCCGGCGGCTCGGACGCGGCCCGGCAGACCGCCCAGCTCACCCTGCTGGACGCGGACTTCGCCTCCCTGCCCCAGGTGGTGGGCGAGGGACGCCGCGTCATCAACAACATCACCCAGTCCGCCTCCCTCTTCCTGGTCAAGACGCTGTACTCCCTGGCGCTGAGCTTCGCCCTGCTGTTCCTGCCTGCATCCTACCCCTTCAAGCCCATCCAGCTGACCCTGGTCTCCGCAGTGACCATCGGCATCCCGTCCTTCTTCCTGGCGCTGCAGCCCAACACGGAGCGGGTGCGGGGCCGGTTCCTGCGCAACGTGGTGCGGCAGGCGGTGCCCGGCGCGGCGGCGGTGACGCTGTGCGCGGCGGTCGCGATGCACCTGGAGCACATCGGCCTGCCCGAAGACATCTGCTCCACCCTGGCGGCGGCCTCGGCGGGCGCTGTGGGCCTGCTGGTGCTGCTGACCCACTGCCTGCCCTTCAACCGCCTGCGGGCCTCGCTCTTCGCGCTGATGACCGTGCTGTTCGTTGGGGCGATGATCCTGCTGCCCGACGTGTTCTACCTCGTCCGCCTCAACGGCCGCGAGCTCGCCTTCCTGGCCGGGCTGATCGCCGCGGGCGCCGCGGTGCTCTTCGGCCTGCGGGCGTGGATGAAGCGCTGGCAGGCCCGGGAGCTGCCCGGGACATGAGCCCAAACGCCAAGCCTGGGGCGCGCTGAACGCCCCAGACTTTTTTGTGTCCGATCCCCCGCCGGGCTCTTGAGAAAAGCCGGTTTCTGCGCTATAATTCCTTAACCGGTTCAACTGAACACGCGCACCACCCGTATTTCCCGTACGTCCATCCTCCGCTCCCCGGATGGGGAGGAAGCATCATCGACGCACAGCAGGAGGCTTCCGCGCATGAATGTCACATCCCGAACCGCAGCCCAGGGCGAGCTTCGCAAACACCTCTCGCCGATGGGCGCGTGGGCCTTTGCCGTGGGCACCAGCGTGGGCTGGGGTTCCCTGGTCGTGACCGCCAACACCTATCTGACCCAGGCGGGCCCGCTGGGCACCGTGCTGGGCCTCGTCGTCGGCGCGCTGATCATGCTGGTGATGTGCCGCAATTACGCGTACATGATCCAGTCCTATCCCGAGGCCGGCGGCGCCTACGCCTATACCAAGGAGGTCTTCGGGTACGACCACGGCTTCCTCACCGCGTGGTTTTTGGCGCTGACCTACCTGGCCATGTTCTGGGCCAACGCGACCTCGCTGCCCCTCTTCGCCCGCTATTTCCTGGGGACCTTCTTCGAGTTCGGCAAGCTCTACACGGTCTTCGGCTACGACGTGTACCTCGGCGAGGCCCTGCTCTCCATGGCGGGCATCGCGCTGACCGCCCTGCTGTGCGCACGGCGCGAGCGCCTGGCCTCGGCGATGATGACGGCCCTCGCGGTCTTGTTCTCCGTGGGCATTGCGGTCTGCTTCGCGGGCAGCTTCCTCGGGCTGGACCGCGCGCTGCAGCCAGCCTTCGTACCGGACGCCGGCGCCCTCGACCAGATCGTCAAGATCGCCTGCATCTCGCCCTGGGCCTTCATCGGCTTTGAGAACATCAGCCACGCGGCGGAGGAATTCTCCTTCAAGCGCACGCGCATCCACCGCATCCTGGTGGCGGCCGTGCTCTCCACCACCGCCTTGTACCTGATGGTGACCCTGCTGTCCGTCACCGCCTACCCGGAGCGCTATGACAGCTGGCTGAGCTACATCCGCGACCTGGGCAGCCTGGACGGCATCGAAGCCCTGCCCGCCTTCTACGCGGCCCGGCATTACATGGGCAGCGCGGGCGTCGTCGCCCTCATGCTGTCGCTGCTGGCGCTGGTCGTCACCAGCCTCATCGGCAACGCCTTCGCCCTCAGCCGCCTGCTCTACGCCCAGGCCAAGGATGAGATCCTGCCGGTCTCCATCGGCCGCCTGAACAGCCGCGGCGTCCCCAGCCGGGCCATTCTGCTGATCGCCGCCGTCTCGATCCTGGTGCCGCTGGTGGGCCGCACCGCCGTGGGCTGGATCGTGGACGTCACGACCCTCGGCGCGACCCTCGTCTACGCCTTCGTCTCCGCCGCCACCTTCAAGCTCGCGCGGGACAGCGGCGACCGCCGCGAGAAGATCACCGGCCTCGTGGGCCTGGTCCTCCTGATCGGCATCGGGCTGTACCTGCTGGTGCCCAATCTCTTCGGCGCCAGCGCCATGGAGACCGAGAGCTATTTCCTCTTCGTCGTCTGGGCCGTGCTGGGCTTCGTCTCCTTCCGCGTCATCCTCGCCCGCGACAAGCGCAAGCGCTTCGGCCGCTCCATCATCGTGTGGGTCGCCCTGCTCTCCCTGGTGCTGTTCGTGTCCCTGGTGTGGATGAGCCAGGCCACCATGAACGCCACCACCACCGCCATGAACCACCTGCAGGCGCGCTACGCGGAGGCGGGCTTCCCGGCGGATCAGACCGGCTTCATCGCCCAGGAGCTCAGCGCCATCCGCACCACCAACGCCCGCAGCATTGCGGTGGTCGTGTTCGTGTTCGCCCTGTCCCTGGGCCTGCTGCTGAACAACTACAACCTGATGAGCCGCCGCGCCCAGGAGAGCGAGCAGGAGCTGGACAAGGTGAAGAACCTTGCCAACACGGACCCGCTCACGGGCATCAAGAGCAAGCGCGCCTTCGCCGAGATGGAGCGCGAGATGGATGAGCGCATCGCCGGGGGGACGGTGGATGCCTTCGCGGTGGTGATGTGCGACCTGAACGGCCTCAAGCACGTCAACGACACCCAGGGCCACAAGGCCGGGGACGAGTACATCCGCGAGGGCTGCCGGATGGTGTGCGAATTCTTCAAGCACAGCCCGGTCTTCCGCGTGGGCGGCGACGAGTTCACCGCGCTGCTCACCGGCAGGGACTACGAGACCCGCGCAGAGCTGCTGGAGGCCCTGCGGCGGCGCTCGGAGGAGAACATCGCCCTCGGCCGCGCGGTGATATCCGCCGGCATGAGCGACTACCAGCCCGGCCATGACGCCGCGATTCACCCGGTGTTCGAGCGCGCGGACACCGCCATGTACACGGAAAAGCAGCGCCTCAAGCAGCTGGGGGCCCATACAAGGTAAAGAAAAAGCTTCCTCCGATCACGCATTGCGGGGAAGCTTTTTGGTTGCTCGGATTGGGCCTGTTCAATCCATCTGATAGTCAAAGATGCCCATCACGGCATCGGATAGATTCATCACTTCAAAATAGGGGATCGCGCCTATCCTTGAGAAGGATCTTTGCGCCAGATCCAGATAGCGAACCTGTTCGCACAGCGCGAAGCCGTTGACACGGTCCGCCTTCACAGGGATATGCAGCGGCCCTTCGACGGCCTTCTTCAGCACCGGACATACGACAGCTTTTCCTGAGGCGTTAAAGAAATTGTTGCTGACCACCACCACCGGATACTGCAGGCCCTGAACCTGCAGCAGGCTTCCCTGCTCGACCTTCTCCATCACCACACCTCGCTGCCCACGGGTGCCTCCCGTTCCATCTCTTCGGAGAGATGGAGCTGCCCGTCATAGTCGGCAGCCCGCTGCCGCAGGCTGCGGTGGCGGAAGGCCGGTGTCAGAATGATCCGCCCGTTGACCAGCTCAACGTTCAGGGTGTCATCCACGCCGAGACCTGCCTGGCGAAGGAACTCCTTGGTCAGGCGGATGCCTGTCCCATTTCCCCATTGCTTGACCTGTGTCTGCACAAGCATGCCTCCTGTTCGTTGACGCAGTGATGTTTATACATAGTATAAACCGCTTGCCTGTCCCTGTCAATCCTCACTCTTCCCCCTGCCCCCAGTGGGCCTGCTCCACGTCGATGTCCCGGTGGCCGATCTCCACGTGGCAGTCCAGGGTGCGCAGATGGGCGGCGATGGCCTCGGCGATGGCGACGGAGCGGTGTGCGCCGCCCGTGCAGCCCACCGCGATCACCAGGCGGCGCTTGCCCTCGTCCCGGTAGTGGGGCAGCAGGAAGTCCAGCCAGGCGCAGGTCTTGTCCATGAATTCCTGCGTCACGGGGTTGTTCATCACATAGTCGCGCACGTCCTCGTCCAGGCCGGAGTGGCGGCACAGCTCGGGAATGTAGAACGGGTTGGGCAGAAAGCGCACGTCCAGCACCAGGTCGGCCTGGCGCGGCAGTCCGCGCTTGAAGCCGAAGGACATCACCTCCACGCGCAGGGTGGTGACCTTTTCGCTGTCCACGTTGAGAATCTCCCGCATGGCCTTCTGCAGGGCGCGGGTCTTCATGCCCGTGGTGTCGATGATGTGGTCGGCGGTCTCGCGCAGGGGCTGGAGCATCTCCCGGTCCTTGGCGATGGCCTCGGTCAGCGTCACCGAGTCCCCGGCCAGCGGGTGCTCCCGGCGGGTCTCCTTGTAGCGCTGCACCAGGGCGTCGTCGCTGGCCTCCAGGAAGATGGTCTCCAGCTGCTTGCCCAGCTGCTGGGTCTCCAGGATCAGCCCCGCCACGCTGTGCGCGTCAAAGAAGGAGCCGCTGCGGGCGTCCACCGAGAAGGCCACGCAGGGCGGCGCCGGGGTGACGGTCTCCCAGATCTCCATGAATTTGAGGATCATCATGGGCGGCAGGTTATCGATGCAGAAGACGCCCATGTCCTCCAGGAAGCGCAGGGCGGCCGTTTTGCCCGCCCCGGAAAGGCCGGTGAGTAGCAGATAGCGCATGTGTATGCTCCCTTACGATAGCCTTCCCCTTTGGGGAAGGTGGCATCGAGCTTCAGCTCGATGACGGATGAGGTTGTCTGCGGCAGGGGGATTTCGCCGCCTGCGGGCGGCGACCAAAGGGCTTTGCGATCGCCCTTTGGAAACCTTCGCGCGCGCCTTTCTTTCAGGCTGTATGGTACGGCTGCAGAAAAAAGTTACTGGTCCACTCCAATGATCCTGACCTCGGGCTCCAGCTCAATCCCCGTCTCCCTCAGCACGGTGCCGCGCACGTGCTCCATCAGGGCGAGGAAATCCGCGGCGCTCTGGCCGTGGTTGACCAGGAATCCCGCGTGCTTCTCGCTGACCCTGGCCCCGCCGACGCTCGCGCCCTTCAGCCCGCACTGGTCGATCAGCGCGGCCGCGAAGCCGCCCACGGGCCGCTTGAAGGTGGAGCCGGCGCTGGGCTCGGTGATGGGCTGCTTCTCCGCGCGGCGGCGGTTCAGCTCCGCCATCTCGGCGAGGATGGCCTCGCGCGCGCCGGGCTGCAGGGCGAAGGTCACCCGGGTGACGATGATCCCGCTGTCCATCAGGCTGGTGTGCCGGTAGTCCCAGGCGATGGCCTCCCCCGCGAACACGGCGGCCGTGCCGTCCGGGCGCAGGGCCTCCACCCGGGTGATGAGTGGGCCCAGCTCGCCGCCGTAGGCCCCGGCGTTCATCAGCGCGCCGCCGCCCACGCTCCCGGGGATGCCCGCGGCGAAGGCCAGACCGGCCAGCCCCTCTTCCGCCGCCCGGTGGGCCAGCGCGCCCAGGGAAGCCCCCGCCTCGGCGGTCAGTGTGTTTTCGCCGGGGCCGCGGGTGATGGCGCTCATGCCCGCGCCGATGCGCACGGTCACGCCCGGCACTCCGCCGTCCCGCACCAGCAGGTTGCTGCCGCGGCCGATGACGGTCACCGGGGTGCCGTGGGTTTTGGCGATGGCCAGCAGGCGGCTGATGGGTTCCACGCCCTCGGCCTCATAGAAGTACTGGGCCGGGCCGCCCAGGCGCAGGGTCGTGCAGGTGCTGAGCGGGACGTTCTCGCGCAGGGGGATATCCGCCGCAAGGCAGGCTGCGGCGAAGGCCGTGGGATTGTTCATTGGATATCACCTCACAATTCCACCGGGAAGTCGCTGAAGCGGCTCTGGTCGCAGGGCTCCGGGGTCAGGAAGGTCACGGTGGGATGACCCTCGTGCAGGTACCACAGGTCGGTGTGGGGCGTGTAGCTGGCGGCGGGCGTCTCCGGCCCGAGCCAGAAATACAGCATGCCGCGCGGGGACACCCGCCGGTCGTAGCTGTCCCGGTACATGTCCGGGCTGATGGGTGCGACCACCGTGGGCTTCATCCGCTCGCGGGGCAGCGGCGGCATGTTCAGGTTGCACACAGCGCGCGGCGGGGCGGGGTAGGTCATCAGCTTCTCGCCGGTGCGGATCGCGTAATCCGCCAGCAGGGCGAGGTTCTCCGCGTCCGCGCTCGGGTCAGCGGAGACCGCCATGGCCTTGTAGCCCGCGAAGGCCGCCTCCCGCGCCGCGCCCACCGTGCCGCTGACATAGGTCGCCAAGCCCGCGTTATAGCCCTGGTTGATGCCGCTGATGACCAGATCCACCGGCTGCTCGCTCAGGGCCATGTAGCCCAGGCGCGCGCAGTCCGCCGGGGTGCCGTCGATGCGCCAGGCCTCCGCCGCGCCGTCCATATGCGCGGGAGAGACTGTCAGCGGCTCAAACACCGTGAAGGAGTGGGATTTGGCGCTCTGCTGGGTGCGGGGCGCCGCCACCGAGACCCGATGGCCGCGGCGGGCCGCCGCCTGGCACAGAGGCGGAAGGAAGGGGCTGTCGAAGCCATCGTCGTTGACAAGAAGAATATGCATCGGTGCGGTGGTTCCTTTCCTGGAAAATTCGCCTTCCCCCTATGGGGGAAGGTGTCAGCCCATCGGGCTGACGGATGAGGGGCGTCTGCGCCAGAAGATTTCGCCGCCTGCGGGCGGCGACCAAAGGGCTTTGCGATCGCCCTTTGGAAACCTTCGCGCCTTCCCCTATGGGGAAGGTGTCATCGGGCCACCGGCCCGATGACGGATGAGGTCATGCTGCGGCTTATTGCTCCGCCTTGTGGGGGATACTGTGCGCCTCGGCGTACTGCGCGGCATAGCTGCCCTCCGGGCAGATGAACACCACCCGTGCGCCGCTGAAGGCGTCGTCCGCGATGGCCGTCACCCGGTCGGTGATCACCAGGTTGAAGCCCTGGGTCAGCCCAGCGAAGGCCTCCGATTCGATGGCGGTCAGATCGGCGGGGAGGATAAAGGTGATGGTCTTCAGGGCATCATCGATGACATAAGGAATACCCTGCGCGATGGCGAGGCTCAGAGCCGCCGACCCATCCGCGCAGTAGATGGTGACGTTGCCGGCGTTGGTCAGCGCATTGTCGGCAATACTGGTGACGCTGTCCGGGATGGAGATGCTAGTCAGACTGGTGCAGTCATAGAAAGCATAGCCGCCAATGCTGGTGACGCTGTCCGGGATGGTAATGCTGGTCAAACTGCTGCAGCCAGAGAAAGCAGAGTCCCCAATGCTGGTGACACCGTCCGGGATGGAGATGCTGGTCAGGCTGGTGCATTTATAGAATGCGATAGCGGGTATACTGGTTACGCCTTCTGGTATGGTTACATTGGTAAGCTCCTGTTCACCAATGTACAAGTGACAAGCAGAACCGTCATAGTTGGGGTGACTGTAAGAATTATTATAGCTAATCGCTAACCAAGATTCGATGCTGTCGATGTGAATGTCAGTGAGCTTGCTGCAGCAAAAGAAAGCATAGTCGCCAATGCTGGTGACGCTGTCCGGGATGGAAATGCTGGTCAAATTGCTGCAGCCAGAGAAAGCATTAGACTCGATAGCTGTTACGCCGTTTATGAGCTGTATACTCGTCTTAGTCGCCGGACAACAAATCAAGACTAAACCATCTTTTTTGTAGAGAACGCCGTCTAATGAGATATAATTCTGATTATTAGCGTCAACAGTGATACTGTTCAGGTTGCTGCAGCCATAGAAAGCAGAGCCGCCAATGCTGGTGACGCTGTCCGGGATGGAGATGCTGATCGGAATGCTGCCATCAAAGAAAGCATAGCTGCCAATGCTGGTGACGCTGTCCGGGATGGAGATGCTGGTCAAACTGCTGCAGCCATCGAAAGCAAAGCCGCCAATGCTGGTGACAAAATCCGGTATCGTAACGGTGGTGACGTCACTGGGTGCGTCTACCAAGGCAATACCTGTGATCTCATTGCTATTGTAAATATATCTGAATGCCAGATTGTAATTAGATTCCCAGAATGAATAACCTGCCGCACCAAGGGC
>CADASK010000027.1 GCA_902790495.1 uncultured Eubacteriales bacterium | reverse complement strand
CTTGGCCCGCTGGCTGAGGTGAACTACCGCCGCGGCATGATCCGCACCCAGGGCAACTTTGTCCCGTTCCTGACCAGCCCCATCAGCGCGATCTTCCTGGCCATCGCCATCGCCGTGCTGGTGCTCTACGCCACCAAGCCTCTGCGCCAGAAGCACAAGACCGCGAAGTAACGCGGGCATTCCGCGCCTGCGGGCGCGGGGAGGGGGCTTTGCGATCGCCCCCTCCACCCCTTCGCAGCAAACATTTTCTCTCTTAAATGCGCTTACCGTTTTAGGAGGCGGCCGAAGGGTCCAGGGGCTCGGAGCGCCCGGAAAACTCCATGTTATGAAGTTTTCAGCGGAGAGCGGGCGGCAGCCCCGGACCGACCGCAAAGCCCCCTCCCCGCGCCCGCAGGCGCGGAACACCAAGGAGGTGAAGAGATGTCTGAGACCCGCCTGGAGGTGCAGCAAAGCCAAAAGCTCTCCCAAAGCCTGCAGACAGCCATTCATCTCCTCTCCCTCGACCTGGAGGGCCTGAGCGACTACCTGCTGAAAACCATCCAGGAAAACCCCGCCCTCGAGTACGTGCCCCCGCAGAAAACCGCCCAGGACTACGCCATGCAGGTGAAAACCCGCTACAGCTCCTCCCGCGGCGATTACACCGCCACCGCCGATCTCGCCGCCGCGCCGGAGACAGCCATGGCCGACCTGGAGCAGCAGCTGCGCCTCAGCGGCCTGGACGCCTCCACGGCCCGGACGGCGGAGATCATGCTCCACACCCTCTCGCCCCGCGGCTACCTGACCCAGTCCCTGGAGGAATTCGCCTCCGACGCCGGGGTCAGCCCGGACACCGCCCGCCGCGCCCTCGAGGCCGTGCAGGCCCTGGAGCCCGCCGGCATCGGCGCGCGCACCGTGGAGGAATGCCTGGAGCTGCAGCTGCGGGAGCGCGCGGACGCCGACCCCCTCTGCTACGACCTGATCCGTGTCCACCTGCTGGACATCGGCCGGGGCAACATCCGGCAGATTGCCCGGGAGACCGGCGCGACCCTGGCCCGCGTGCAGCAGTGCGTGGAGACCATCCGCAGCCTGACCCCCGCGCCCTGCTCCCTCCGTCAGGAGACCGTGCAGTACATCATGCCCGAGTTCTCCGTGGAGGCCGACGCGGCGGGCCAGCTGAGCATCCTCTTTCACAACGACTACTACCCGACCTTCCGCGCGGACGAAAACTTCCGCCGCCTCGCCAGCTCCCTCACGGGCGAGGAGCAGACCTACGCCCGGCAGATGCTGTCCTCGGCCTCCCAGCTCATCCGCGCCGTGGAGATGCGCCAGACCACCATGGAGAAGCTGGCCCGCGTCATCGTGCGCGAGCAGCAGGCCTTCTTCCTGGGGCAGTACAGCCTGGTGCCCCTGCGCATCGACACCGTCGCCCGGGAGCTGGACGTGCACGAGAGCACCGTCTACCGCGCCATCCAGAACAAGTACCTCCACTGCGCCCGGGGCACCTACCCGCTCAGCCACTTCTTCCAGAAGGAGGTGGCCGGCGGGGAGAGCACGGCCAGCGTCAAGGAGATGATCCGGGAGATCTGCCGGGAAAACGGCAAGCTCTCCGACCGGGCCATCGCCGAGGAGCTGGAGAAGCGCGGGGTGAGCATTTCCCGCCGCACGGTGGCGAAGTACCGGGCGCAGATGGAAATTGACTCTAGTTTTAAAAGGTAGGGCGCCGAACGCCAGGAAAACTCCACAGTGTGGAGTTTTCAGTGAGGCGAAAGCGGCAGCGACAGGATCGCAAAGCCCTTTGGTCGCCGCCCGCAGGCGGCGAAATCTCTTTGATAACAAGAAAACCCTCATCCGTCATCGGGCAAGCCCGATGACACCTTCCCCCAGAGGGGGAAGGCACGCAGACAGGAGACACCATGAGAATCAGAAACGATGGAACCGTTTCCCGGCTTTTGAAGGACGTGGCCCTGCCGCGCATGTTCCACGCGTCCCAGCAGTTCCCGGACGCCCACATCGACCGGGAGAACATCGAGAAAGCCATCTTCGACGAGATCAACCGCAGCGGCATGGGCGAGCGCGTCCAGCCCGGCATGCGCATCGCCATCACGGCGGGCAGCCGCGGCATCCGCAACGTGGACGAAATCACCCGCTCCGTGGTGGCCTACGTGAAGTCCCGCGGGGCCGTGCCCTTCATCGTGCCGGCCATGGGCAGCCACGGCGGCGCGACCGCCGAGGGCCAGAGGGAGCTGCTGGCGGGCTACGGCATCACCGAGGAAGCCATGGGCTGCGAGATCCGCTCCTCCATGGAGACCGTGCTGCTGGGCCGCAGCGAGCTGGGCAAGCCCGTGTACATGGACAGGAACGCCTGGGAGTCCGACGGCGTGATCCTCTCCTGCCGCCTCAAGCCCCACAACGCCTTCCGCGGCCCCGTGGAGAGCGGCCCCTGCAAGATGATGACCGTCGGCCTGGGCAAGCAGAAGGGCGCCGAGCAGGTGCACTCCGACGGCATGGACATCATCGCCAAAAACATCCCGACCATGGCGAAGGTCACCCTGGGCACCGGCAAGATCCTCTTCGCCATCCCCTGCCTGGAGAACGCCTACGACCAGACCCTGATGTTCGAGGCCATCCCGGCGGAGAAGATCCTGGAGCGCGAGCCCGAGCTGCTGAAGATCGCCTTCGCCAATATGCCCTCCATCCTGGTGGGCGAGGGCGACGTGCTGATCGTCGACCGCATCGGCAAGAACTTCTCCGGCACGGGCGTCGACCCCAACATCACCGGCACCTTCTCCACGCCCTACGCCACGGGCGGCGTCCAGGTGCAGCGCACCTGCTTCCTGGACCTGACGGAGGAGAGCCACGGAAATTCCCTGGGCATCGGCCTGGCCAGCGCGATCACGCGCCGCATCTTCGACCAGATTGACGCCGACGCCATGTACACCAACTGCATGACCTCCACGGTCATCAAGTCCGCCATGGTGCCCTGCGTGATGAGCACGGACAAGGAGGCCATCCAGTTCTGCGTGCGCACCTGCAACCGCATCGACAAGGATCATCCCCGGATCATCCGCATCCAGAACAGCCTGCACATCGGCCAGATCATGCTCTCCGAGGCCTACTACGCCGACGTGCTGGCCGGCAAATACCAAGGTCTTACGGCGCTGGACGCGCCTGAAGATATCACCTTTGACCCGCAGGGAACGCTCACGACGCCGTGGCTGCCCTGAGAACAAAAAAAGGAGTGTTGGACCATGAGCTTTACACCCAAGGGCATCGTTGTGCCGATTGTCACACCGGTCACCGCAGACGGCCAGCTGAACGAGAAGGCCTACCGCGGCCTGGTGGACTACCTGGCTGACAATGGCATCCACGGTGTGTTCCCCTTTGGCACCACCGGCGAGTTCTACGCCTACGACCTGGGCTTCTACACCCACCTGCTCGAGGTGACCAAGGACGCCGTGGCGGGCCGCATGCAGATCTACGCCGGCGCGAACCACATCACCACCAAGGGCGCGATTGAGATCGCCAAGTGCGTGGAGAAGGTCGGCGGCATCGACGCCCTGAGCGTGCTGACCCCCATGTTCGTCAGCCAGACCCAGGAGGAGGTCTACACCTACTACAGGAAGATCGCCGCCGAGACCAGCCTGCCCATCATCGTCTACAACAACAAGCCCAAGACCAACGTGACCGTGGAGCCCGCCACCATCGCGAAGCTGGCCGAGATCGACAACATCGTGGCTGCCAAGGACTCCACCGGCGACATGACCAACGCCGAGGAGTACATCCGCCTGACCCGCGGCATGGACTTCAGCGTGATGATGGGCCGCGACACCCTGATCCTGGCCGGCCTGCACTACGGCGCCACCGGCGCCATCGCCAGCTGCGCCAACGTGGCCCCGCGCATCGCCGTGGACATCTACGAGAAGTTCCAGCAGAAGGACTACCAGGGCGCCCTGGATGCCCAGTTCAAGCTCAGCGCCCTGCGCATCGCCACCAACATGGGCTCCTTCCCCGTGACCCTCAAGGAGGCCCTGAAGCTGATCGGCCATGACTGCGGCGACTGCGTCGAGCCGATCCTGCCCCTGCATGAGGATCAGCGCGAGAAGCTCCGCACGGTGCTTTCCGGGATGGGCCTGCTGTGAGCGACATTGTCTCCCGGATGATCGACACCCAGCTGCTGCTGTTCCTCTACATGATCTGCGGGTTCATCGTCAGCAAGCTGAACATCATCCGGGAGGATAACCGCGGCGTGCTGGTGCGTCTGCTGATGGACGTGGCGATGCCAATGATGGTGCTCAACGCCTTCAACAAGCCCACCGACCCGGAGGAGCTGAAGGCCTCGCTGCTGGTGATGATCATTGCGGCGGCCTGCTGCTTCGCCCAGTGGGGCGCGGGCGCGCTGCTGTGGCGCAACCAGCCGGAGAACAAGCGCAAGGTACTCATGTACGCCAGCATGTTCTCCAACGCGGGCAACGCCGGCCTGCCGGTGCTGAACCTGGTCTTCGGTCCGGAGGGCGTGTTCTACGGCTCCATGTACCTGATCCCCCCGCGCATCCTGCAGTGGACGGTGGGCATGGGCTTCTTCCTGAAGCGGAAGAAGGGCATGTTCGTGAAGAACGTGCTGCTCAACCCGATGGTGGTGGTGGTGTACATCGGCTTCGCGCTGATGGCCTTTAACTGGCAGATCCCCGGCGTATTCGGCACCGCCATCGCCCGCCTGGGCGACATGACCGCCCCGCTGTCCATGATCCTGATCGGCGCGACCCTCTCGCACATGCGCCCGAAGGCGCTGATCGACCCCGCGGTGCTCTTCGCCAGCGCCCTGCGGCTGATCATCTTCCCCCTCATCACCGCGCTGATCCTCAAGCTCCTGCACGTGGACGCCATGACCATGAACCTGTGCGTCATCCTGCTGGCCATGCCCATCGCCTCCAACACAGCGGCCATGGCCGAGCGCTACGGCGGCGATTACGTCTTCGCCTCCGCCTGCGTCAGTGTCTCCACCCTGCTCAGCGTGGTCACCGTGCCGGTGATCACCTGGCTGATCCAGCAGATCTGATCTCTTTTCCGTTTAGAAACAGCTTGCACAGCAGGGATTCCGCGCCTGCGGGCGCGGGCAAAGGGCTTTCCGATCGCCCTTTGCAAACCTTCGGCCGTCCTCTTGAAGCAAAGCTGTTCCTAAATGATTCCATTCACAAAACCATAAACGGCGCACGAGGGATGCGGGGACGCAAAGCCCCTGCCCGTGCCCACAGGCGCGGAACCTCCAGCTGACGTTTATTGTTTGTAAGCATTTACTCTTTCACACCTAAGAATCAGGAGGAAAAACATCATGAAAATCGCATTCATCGGTCTCGGAATCATGGGCAAGCCCATGGCCCTCAACCTCATCAAGGCCGGTCACCAGCTCCGCGTCTACGACCGCAACGCAGCCACCATCGCCGAGCTGAAGGCCGCCGGCGCCACCGCCTGCTCCTGCTCCGCCGAAACCGTCGAGGGCGTCGACCTGGTCCTGACCATGCTGCCCAACAGCCCCCACGTGAAGTCCGTCATGCTCGAGGACGACAAGCTGGCTGAGAAGATGCCCAAGACTGCCGCCTTCATCGACATGTCCTCCATCAACCCCGTGGCCTCCCGCGAGATCGCTGCCGAGCTGGCCAAGTACGGCATCGACATGCTGGACGCCCCCGTGTCCGGCGGCCAGCCCAAGGCCATCGACGGCACCCTGTCCTTCATGGTCGGCGGCAAGGAGGAAGTCTTCAACAAGTTCAAGCCCGTCCTGGAGGCCATGGGCTCCAGCGTGGTGCTCTGCGGCGACGTCGGCGCGGGCAACGTGACCAAGCTGTGCAACCAGACCATCGTGGCAGTGAACATCGCGGCCCTGGCCGAGGCCATGCAGATGGGCCAGATGTGCGGCGTGGAGCCCCAGAAGATCTTCGAGGCCATCAAGGGCGGCCTGGCCGGCTCCACCGTCATGAACGCCAAGGCGCCCATGATGATGGATCAGAACTTCCAGCCCGGCTTCCGCATTGATCTGCACATCAAGGATCTGAACAACGTGGTCGACGCCGCCAAGGCCGTGGACGCGCCCATCCCGCTGACCCAGCAGGTGCTGGAGATGATGAAGATCCTGCATCACGACGGCGACGGCAGCTGCGATCACAGCGCCCTGCTGAAGTACTATCAGAAGCTGACCGGCGAAGTGCTGCATCATTGAGAGAGATAACCAAGAGATGCGGCAGCATCTCTTGGAACTCTTTCCTGTCGCAAATTACTTTCCCATGTGGGAAAGTAGCAAAGGACACCGGGGGACACGTTGCGACGTGTGTCCCCCGGACCCCCCGCACACGCTTTTGGTACCAGGCGCCAGCATTCGTACGGGAATAGGCATCTGTCTTTGCGAATAGCTGCCAAAACAAGAGTGGCCGCGCGAAGGGGTGCAGGGGGCTCGGAGCGCCCGGAAAACTCCATGTTATGGAGTTTTCAGCGGAGAGCGGGCAGCAGCCCCGGACCGACCGCAAAGCCCCTGACCCGCGCCCGCAGGCGCGGAACCCCTCGATTCTTAATCAAGGAGAAGACCATGAAACTCATCTTTGCCCCTGATTCCTTCAAGGGCTCCCTGAGCGCCCTGGAGAGCTGCGACATCCTCGAGCGGGTCACCCAGCGCATCTTCCCCGGTGCGCAGACCATCGCCGTGCCCGTGGCGGACGGCGGTGAAGGCACCGTGGACGCCCTGCTGCGCGCCATGGGCGGCCAGCGCGTCGAGACCCCCGTGACCGGCCCCCTGGGCGAACAGGTCACGGCGGCCTGGGGTCTGCTCTCCGACGGCACCGCCGTGATGGAGATGGCCCAGGCCAGCGGCCTGCCCTATGTGCCCGCTGACCTGCGCGACCCGCGCAAGGCCACGTCCCTGGGCACCGGCGAGATGATCGCGGAGGCCCTGCGCCGCGGTGTGCGCCGCATCCTGATCGGCATCGGCGGCAGCGCCACCAACGACGGCGGCATGGGCATGCTGACGGCCCTCGGCGCGCGCTTCACGGATGCGGCCGGCCAGGCCGTGCAGCCCGTCGGCGTCGCGATGAAGGACGTCGCCCAGGCCGATTTCTCCAGCCTGCTGCCCGAGCTGCGGGAGACCGAGATCACCGTGATCTGCGACGTGACCAATCCCCTGCTGGGCGAGAACGGCGCGACCTTCATCTACGGCCCCCAAAAAGGCGCAACGCCCGAGATCCGCGACGAGCTGGAGGCCGGCATGGCGCACTACGCGCAGGTCGTCTCCGCCGCGGCGGGCCGCGACATCGCGAACTTCCCCGGCGCGGGCGCTGCGGGCGGCCTGGGCGCGGCCCTGAAGGGCGTGCTCGACGCGGAGCTCAAGAGCGGCATCGACGCCGTGCTGGACGCGGTGGACTTTGATACCAAGCTCGAGGGCGTGGATCTGGCCGTGACCGGCGAGGGCCGCATCGACGGCCAAAGCGTGCGCTTCGGCAAGGTGCCCGTGGGCGTGGCCAAGCGCTGCGCCGCCAAGTGCATCCCGACCGTGGCCATCGTGGGCGGCATCGGCGACGGCGCGGAAGGTCTGTTCGATCTGTGCGAGAGCACCATCATGACCACAGTGTCCGGCCCCATGAGCCTGGAGAAGGCCATGGCGGACGCCCCCGCCCTGTACGAGTACGCCGCCGAGCGGCTGTTCCGGGCCATTCGGATTGGCATGAAACTGAAATAACTCATTTGCCGTATTGTTTGGCTGCAAGGGTTCCGCGCCTGCGGGCGCGGGCAGGGGGCTTTGCGATCGTCCCCTGCACCCCTTCGCATCGCCTGTCGTTTTACTTGGTGATATCGACAGAAATTGTAGGAGGCAACACCCATGATTCCACAGGTTGTTAAAATGGACGTCTACCCCGTCGCCGGCCATGACAGCATGGAGCTGAACCTCTCCGGCGCACACGCTCCCTATTTCACCCGCAACGTGGTGGTCCTCGAGGATTCCACTGGCAACCTGGGCGTGGGTGAGGTACCCGGCGGCCAGAAGATCACCAAGGCCCTGGAGGACGTGAAGGACCTGGTGCTCGGCACCCCCATCTCCGACTACAAGGGCACCCTGAACAAGGTGCGCGCCTGGCTGAACGCCAACATCAAGGACGACGTGCGCGGCCTGCAGACCTTCGACCTGCGCACCGGCGTGCACGTGGTGACCGCCATCGAAGCGCCCCTGCTGGACCTGCTGGGCAAGTACCTCGAGGTGCCCGCCGCGGCCCTGATGGGCGACGGCATTCAGCGCGAGCGCGTGCAGTTCCTCAGCTACCTGTTCTACATCGGCGACCGCCACAAGACCGACCTCCCCTATATGGGCGAGGAGGACAGCGACTGCGCCTGGTACCGCCTGCGCAATGAGGAGGCCCTGACCCCCGACGCCATCGTCGAGCTGGCCAAGGCCACGGTGGAGAAGTACGGCTTCGTGGACTTCAAGCTCAAGGGCGGCGTGCTGGCTCCCAAGGAGGAGGTCAAGGCCGTCACCGCCATCAAGAAGGCCTTCCCGGACGCCCGCGTCGACCTGGACCCCAACGGCTGCTGGAGCCTGAAGGAGGCCCTCGAGGTCGCGCCCGACCTGAAGAAGGTGCTGGCCTACATGGAGGATCCCTGCGGCGCCGAGGACGGCTTCTCCGGCCGCGAGGTGATGGCCGAGTTCCGCAAGGCCACCATGATGCCCACCGCCACCAACATGATCAACACCGACTGGCGGCAGATGCGCCACACCATCGCCCTGCAGAGCGTGGATATCCCGCTGGCCGATCCCCACTTCTGGACCATGAACGGCTCCGTCCGCGTGGGCCAGCTGTGCAATGACTTCGGCCTCATGTGGGGCTGCCACTCCAACAACCACTTCGACATCAGCCTGGCCATGGTGACCCAGTGCGCGGCCGCCATCCCCGGCAAGATGAACGGCATCGACACCCACTGGATCTGGCAGGAGGGCCGCGAGCGCCTGACCAAGGAGCCCCTGCAGATCGTGGACGGCTGCATCGATCTGCCCAAGAAGCCCGGCCTGGGCATCGACGTGGATCTGGAGCAGGTCAAGAAGGCCAACAAGGTCTACCTGGAGAACTGCCTGGGCGCCCGCAACGACGCCATCGGCATGCAGTACCTGATTCCCGGCTGGAAGTTCGACAACAAGAAGCCCTGCCTGGTGAGGTAAAGAGCAAAAGGCTGCGGCGGCGCTGCGGCGGTCACCAACCTCTCAGTCAGCCTCGTTGAGGCTGACTGCTCCCCTAAGAGGGGAGCCAAGGGGAGTGTGCGGCTGTCGGCACGCCAGCAGACCCTCATCCGTCATCGAGCCTGCGGCTCGCTGACACCTTCCCCCAGAGGGGGAAGGCTTGATAAGCCCTCCGCAGGAGCGCCTTTCCGGGGGTCCGGGGGGTGCGCTGCGGAGGCAGACCCTCATCCGTCATCGAGCCTACGGCTCGCTGACACCTTCCCCCAGAGGGGGAAGGCTTGATAAGCCCTCCGCAGGAGCGCCTTTCCAGGGGGTCCGGGGGTGACTTTCCGGAGGAAAGGCACCCCCGGCCGACCACTCCATTCCTCCCCTCCCCGCCGCAGCGGGGAGGGGCCGGGGGAGGGGCCCTCTTCTCGGCGCGAAAACGCCCACCATCCTTTCACAGCCAAGGCCGGCTGGCTTTGCCAGTCGGCCTTTCTTAAGGAGAACGCCATGCGTACATACGTTCAGATCAAACCCGAAGACAACGTGGCCATCGCCGTGCACGAACTGCCAAAGGGCACCGAAATCATGCCCGGCGTCGTCACCCTCTCGGATATCCCGCAGGCCCACAAGATCGCCCTGACCGACATCCCGCAGGACAGCCCCGTCATCCGCTACGGCGTGGTGCTGGGCTACGCCATCGACCCCATCGCCAAGGGCCAGTGGATCAACGAGCACATGCTCCGCCTGCCGACACCGCCCTCCCTGGACAACATGCCCTGGGGCGTCAACATCCGCACCGACCTGCCCGAGCCGCCCCAGAAGACCTGGTGGGGCTACCGCAACCCTGAAGGCGGCTACGCGGGCACCCGCAACCTGCTGGGCATCCAGACCACCGTGCAGTGCGTCGAGGGCACGCTGAACGTCGCCGTGGAGCGCATCCGCTCGGAGCTGCTGCCCAAGTATCCCAACGTGGACGGCGTGGTGGCCATCAACCACCCCTACGGCTGCGGCGTGGCCATCAACGCGCCGGAGGCCAAGGTGCCGATCCGCGCCCTGCGCAACATCGCCCATCACCCGAACTTCGGCGGCCAGCTGATGGTCGTGTCCCTGGGCTGCGAAAAGCTGACCGTGGACATGCTCGTCGGCCCGGAGAACAACACCCCCGAGAACGTGGTGGTGCTGCAGGAGTGCCACGGCTTTGAGGGCTGCATGGACGCCATCCTCTCCATGGCGGAGAAGAAGCTGAAGATCCTCAACGAGCGCCGCCGCGAGGAGCTGCCCCTGTCCGACCTGCTGGTAGGCATGCAGTGCGGCGGCAGCGACGCCTTCTCCGGCGTGTCCGCCAACCCCTCCGCGGGCTACGCGGCGGATATGCTGGTGCAGGGCGGCGCCACCGTGCTCTTCAGCGAGGTGACCGAGGTGCGCGACGGCGTGCACTTCATCGCCGAGCGCTGCGTGAGCGCCGAGGTGCGCGACCGCCTGGCCGAGGAGATGCGCTGGTACGACAACTACCTGGACGAGGGCCACGTCGACCGCGACGCGAACCCGACCCCCGGCAACAAGAAGGGCGGCCTGGCCAACATCGTGGAGAAGGCCATGGGCTCCATCGCCAAGTCCGGCACCTCGCCCATCGTTGAGGTGCTCTCCCCCGCCGAGCGGCCCACCAAGCACGGCGAGATCTTCGCCGCGACCCCCGCCAGCGACATCGTCTGCGGCCCCTGCCAGATGGCCAGCGGCATCGGCCTGCAGGTCTTCATGACCGGCCGCGGCACGCCCTACAACCTGGCCGCCGTGCCGGTGATCAAGGTCTCCTCCCGCAACGAGCTGAAGGAGCAGTGGCCGGACATCATCGACATCAGCGCCGGCGCCGTGGCCACGGGCGAAAAGACCATCGACGAGGTGGGCACCGAGATCTTCAACAAGATCATCGCCTGCGCCAGCGGCAAGGATCAGCCCTTTGCCGAGAAGTACAAGATGTACAATTACCTGTGCATCTTCAACCCCGCGCCGATTACCTGATCGCATGTAATATTTCCGATTGTTTCTATTGACATCTGAAAAGTTTCCGGTAAGATAGACCGTGATTCGACTCTCTTTGCCAAAGCGCCGATGCAATGCGCTTTGGCAAAGTTATTTCTCCCCTTTCCATTCCGTTTTGCAAGGAGTCATCTATGCCGAAGATGTATCAGATTTACGGGCAGGACGCCCACGATATGACCATGAAGCTGCTGGAGGCGGCGAACGCCATCGCGCTGGTGCCCGCGGGCGGCAGCGTGGCGCTCAAGCCGAACCTCGTCGTCGCGGCGACCCCGGAGAGCGGCGCCACCACCCATCCCGGGGTGCTCAGCGGCTGCATCGAGTATTTCCGCGGCCACGGCGTGAAGGACATCAGCGTGATCGAGGGCAGCTGGGTCGGCGACCAGACCATGCGGGCCATGCGCCGCGCGGGCTATGACCAGGTCTGCGAGCGCTACGGCGTGCCCTTCTACGACCTCAAGAAGGACGCCACCCGCCCGGTGAAGACCGCCATCGGCATGATCGACGTGTGCGAGCGCGCGCTGAACGCCGGGCTGCTGGTGAACCTGCCGGTGCTCAAGGGCCATTGCCAGACCGTGATGACCTGCGCCCTGAAGAACCTCAAGGGCTGCCTGCCCGACAAGGAGAAGCGCCACTTCCACGCCCTCGGCCTGCAAAAGCCCATCGCGGCCCTGGGCGCGGCGCTGAAGCCCCGGCTCACCGTGGTGGACAGCATCTGCGGCGACCTGAACTTCGAGGAGGGCGGCACCCCCATCCAGACCAATCGCATGTACCTGGGCACGGACGCCGTGCAGCTGGACGCCTACGGCCGCGCGCTCATGGGCCTCGCGCCCAGCGAGGTGCCCTACATCGAGCTGTGCGAGCAGTACGGCGGAGGCCGCGCGGCCTGGAGCGAGGACGACATCGTGGAGCTGAACAGCCCCAGCGACGCTGCCGCCTATCCCCGGCCCAGCGGCACCGTGGCCAGCCTGACCAAAAACGTCCACGAGAACCAGGCCTGCTCCGCCTGCTTCGCGGCCCTGGTGCGCGCCCTGCACGCCTCGGGCTACGGCCAGCGCGAGCAGATCTACATCGGCCAAGGCTGGCAGGGCCAGAAGCTGGACGGCGTGGGCATCGGCAAGTGCTGCCGCGGCGCGGAGACCTGCGTCATGGGCTGCCCGCCCACCGCGGAGGCCATCGGACAAACCCTCGAGGATCTGGTCTGGAGATAAGAACCTATGCAAAAAGTGCTTTCGCTGGAAATCAACATCTTCCTCATGATGGCCATCGGCTTCATCCTGCGCAAGACGAAGGTGCTGGAGAAATCGGCTGAGCGCGCCATCACCGACCTGGTGATGTTCGTCGTGCTGCCCTGCAACATCTTCACTTCCTTCCTCGGGGAGAGCGTGTCGGGCCACGCCGCCGATCTGGCCGTCATCACCTTAGTGTCCATCGGCATCCAGCTGCTCTCGCTGGTCTACGGCAAGCTCGCCTTCCCGAAGCAGAGCGCCGACCGCCGCTGCAACCTCTCCTACGCGATGATCTGCTCCAACGCGGGCTTCCTGGGCAATCCCATCGCCGAGAGCCTCTACGGCTCCATGGGCCTGACGCTCAACAGCGTCTTCCTGATCCCCCAGCGCATCATGATGTGGTCGGAGGGCCTGGCCATGTACTCCGGCGTGTCCGACAAAAAGGCGACGGTGCGCAAGGTGCTGACCCATCCCTGCGTCGTCGCGTGCTATCTGGGGCTGATCTTCATGGGCTTCCGGCTGACCCTGCCGGAGCTGCTGCTCTCGCCCGTGCAGAGCATCGGCCGCTGCAACACCCCGCTGACCATGATGATGATCGGCATGGTGCTCTCGGAGATCGATCTGAAGCATTTAGTGGACAAGACCATCGCCCACTTCACCCTGCACCGGCTGGTGCTGATGCCCCTCTTGGTCTATCTGGTCTGCCGCCTGCTGGGGGTCAGCGATATCGTGACCGGCGTCAGCACCATGATGGCGGCGATGCCCGCCGGGGCGACGACGACCATGCTCGCGGCGAAGTATGACCGCGACCCGCAGTTCGCCACCAGGCTGGTGGTGTTTACCACCCTGTGCTCGGTGCCCGCTATCTTTGTGTGGAGTTTGATTCTGATGTAATCAAAAACCCCCGGAAAACCCGCGTTCATGCAGGTTTTCCGGGGGTTCTTATTATCTCTTTGCCTCAGGCGATCAATACATGCCGCCCATGCCACCGGCGCCGCCGGCGGGAGCCGCGGGTTCGGGCTCGGGGATATCCGCCACCAGGGACTCGGTGGTCAGCACCATGGCAGCCACGGAGGCGGCGTTCTGCAGGGCGGAACGGGTCACCTTGGTGGGGTCGATGATGCCGCGCTCGATCAGGTCGACATACTCGTCCTTCAGGGCGTCATAGCCGTAGCCAACCTTCTTGGGGTTGCGGCGCTTGTAGCTCTTCACGTTCTCCACCACGACGCTGCCGTCCACGCCGGCGTTCGCGGCGATCTGGCGGATGGGCTCCTCCAGGGCGCGCAGTACGATCTGCACACCGGTCTTGGCGTCGCCGGAGAACTTGTTCTCGATGGCCTTCACGGCGTTCAGGGTGTTCAGCAGGGCGATGCCGCCGCCGGGCACGATGCCTTCCTCCGCAGCGGCGCGGGTCGCGGCCAGGGCGTCCTCGATGCGCAGCTTGCGCTCCTTCATCTCGATCTCGGTGGCAGCGCCAACCTGGATCACAGCCACGCCGCCGGCCAGCTTGGCCAGGCGCTCCTGCAGCTTCTCGCGGTCATAGTCGCTGGTGGTCTCGGCGATCTGGGCGCGGATCTGCTGCACGCGGGCATCAATGTCAGCCTTCTGGCCGGCGCCACCCACGATGGTGGTGTTCTCCTTGTTCACCTTGACCTGACGGGCGGTGCCCAGTAGATCCATGGTGGCTTCCTTCAGCTCCAGACCGGTCTCGGTGGAGATCACGGTGCCGCCGGTCAGGATGGCGATATCCTGCAGCATCTCCTTGCGGCGGTCGCCGAAGCCGGGGGCCTTGACGGCCACGCAGGTGAAGGTGCCGCGCAGCTTGTTGACCACCAGGGTGGACAGGGCCTCGCCCTCCACGTCCTCAGCGATGATCAGCATCTTCTTGCCGGTCTGCACCACCTGCTCCAGCAGGGGCAGGACCTCCTGGATGTTGGAGATCTTCTTGTCAGTGATCAGGATCAGCGGATCGTCCAGCACGGCTTCCATCTTCTCGGTGTCGGTCACCATGTAGGCGGAGGCGTAGCCACGGTCAAACATCATGCCCTCGGTGGTGGTCATGCCGGTGTTCATGGTCTTGCTCTCTTCCACGGTGATGACGCCGTCAGCGCCCACGGTCTCCATGGCGTCGGAGATCAGCTTGCCCACGGTCTCGTCCGCGGCGGAGATGGAGGCGACCTGCTCGATGGCCTGCTTGCCGGTGATGGGCTGGCTCATCTCCTTCAGGGCGTCCACAGCGGCGGTGGTAGCGGCCTCGATGCCCTTCTTGAGCACCATGGGGTTCGCGCCGGCGGCCAGGTTGCGCAGGCCCTCGCGGATGATGGCCTGGGCCAGCAGGGTCGCGGTGGTGGTGCCGTCGCCGGCCACGTCGTTGGTCTTGGTGGAGACTTCCTTCACCAGCTGGGCGCCCATGTTCTCAAAGGCGTCCTCCAGCTCGATCTCCTTGGCGATGGTCACACCGTCGTTGGTGATCAGGGGCGCGCCGTACTTCTTGTCCAGCACGACATTGCGGCCCTTGGGGCCCAGGGTGATCTTGACGGTATCAGCCAGGGCGTTGACGCCCTTTTCGAGGCTGCGGCGAGCGTCCTCGCCGTACTTGATTTGCTTAGCCATAATGGATTGCTCCTTTCAAAATGGTTTGTTCAGCCTTTCCCTTGAGGGAAGGTGGCCCGCCAGGGGATTTCGCTGCCTGCGGGCAGCGACCAGAGGCTTTCCGATCACCTCTGGACTCTTCGGGGCCTTCGCTGTATGGTCGAATTATTTGATAGATTACTCGACCACCGCGAGGATATCGTTCTGACGGACGATGATCAGCTCGTCGCCGTCGATCTTCACCTCAGTGCCCGCATACTTGCTGTAAATGACCTTCTGGCCAACGGAGACCTGCATGGCGACTTCCTTGCCGTCCACCATGCCGCCGGGGCCCACAGCCAGCACTTCCGCCATCTGGGGCTTTTCCTTGGCGGCGCTGGTCAGAATCAGACCACCCTTGGTGGTTTCTTCAGCTTCTACATTTTTGATGACCACGCGGTCACCCAAAGGCTTCACTGTCATGATACGTTCCTCCTGTGTCATGTTACCGCTGTTAGCACTCATCAGAGTCGAGTGCTAACATCTGCAAGGCATACTATACGACTTTTCCGGTAAATGTGCAAGTGTTCAGGCAGAGAAAATTGTGAATATTTTGTGAATAATAAGGTCAGATCGACGCACAGCAGCCTTCTTAAACTGTCCAAAGAAATAGGATGGGCGAAGGTTTCCAAAGGGCGATCGCAAAGCCCTTTGGTCGCCGCCCGCAGGCGGCGAACCTCCTGCTGCCATGGCAAACAGTTCAAAGAAACGAGAGATGCGGCCCGAAGAGTCCAGAGGCGATCGGAAAGCCTCTGGTCGCTGCCCGCAGGCAGCGAAATTTCTCTGCTGCAATACATATTTATTTTATTATACAGAAGGATAACGCCTTATCCATCGCAAGTTGATGGTTCTACTTTCCCATGTGGGAAAGTAGCAAAGGACACCGGGGGACACGTTGCGACGTGTGTCCCCCGGACCCCCCGCACACGCTTTTGGTACCTTGCGCCAACATTCGTATGGAAAGCCATATGCTCATAGAGAAACACTGCTGCCATTATAAATAGCTGCCAAAAGAGGCGACGCGAAGGGGTGCAGGGGGCGATCGCAAAGCCCCCTGCCCGCGCCTGCAGGCGCGGAACCTCTGCCGCCATAGCAAACAGTTCAAAGAAAAGAACGCGGCCGAAGAGTCCAGAGGCGACCGGAAAGCCTCTGGTCGCTGCCCGCAGGCAGCGAAATCCCCCTGCCGGCAGAGTCGTCTGAAAAACACGATCTTCATTTTTCCCCCTCTTGGTGCTACAATATCACCAGATATTCCCCCAAAAGGAGGCCACCCCTGTGGACCACCGCGCGCAAGCCCTTCTCTCCTGGTACGACCGCCACCGCCGCAGCCTGCCCTGGCGGGACGTGGGCGACCCCTACGCGACCTGGGTCTCCGAGACCATGCTCCAGCAGACGCGGGTGGAGACGGTGCTTTCCTATTATAAGCGCTTCCTCCGCGCCTTTCCGACCGTGCAGGCCCTCGCCGCCGCGGACGAGGCCGAGGTGCTGAAGCTCTGGGAGGGCCTCGGGTACTACCGCCGGGCCAAGAACCTGCTGACCGGTGCGCGCCAGGTGGTGCAGGCATACGGCGGGGCGATCCCCTCCGACATCGCGCAGCTGCGGAAGATCCAGGGCATCGGCCCCTACACCGCGGGCGCCATCGCCAGCATGGCCTTCGGCCGGCCCGAGGCGGCGGTGGACGGCAACGTGACCCGCGTCACCGCCCGGCTCACCGGCTACCGGGACAACGCGGCCTCGCCTTCCGGACGGCGGGAGATCGAGGCCCGCGTTCGCGCCATCCTGCCCGTGGAGCGCCCCGGAGATTTCAACCAGGCGCTGATGGATCTTGGGGCGACGATCTGCCTGCCGGGCACGCCGGACTGCGACCGGTGCCCTCTGGCCGCCTGCTGCGACGCCAGCGCCGCCGGGGACGCGGAGGAGCTGCCCGTGCTCCCGCGCAAGAATCCGCCGCGCGCCGAGCAGTGGGACGTGCTGCTGATCCGCAGCGGCGACCGCTTCCTGCTGCGCCCGCGCACGGAAACCCTGCTGCAGGGGCTGTACGTCTTCGCCATGGCCGAGGGCTTCCACCCGGCGGAGACGGTGGCGGAGGCCGCCCGCGCTGTGACCGGCCTCACCTGCGAGAGTCCGGTCTATCTTGGAGAGGCCCGGCACGTCTTCACCCACCGCGTGTGGGAGATGCGCGTGTGGGCTCTCACAACGGACGCCGACACCGCGCCCGAGGGCTGGGTCTTCGCCGACGCGGAGGAGATGGCGCGCCTCGCTCTGCCCTCCGCCATGCGTGTCCCGCGCAGGCTGGCCGAGCAGCTGCCATCCGGAAAGCCCGAAGCCTGAGAAAAACGGCGTCGCGAGGCCCCCGCGAGGGACGCGGAACCTCGCGCCGTTTTGTTTTCTTTTGCTTGCGCAACCGCGTCAAATGATGTACAATCTATCCAATGAAAAACACGTTAGGGAGGGCTGTCTATGCCATCACCGCGGAGAAAGACAAAGATCGTGTGCACCATGGGCCCGAGGCTGTTTGAGCAGGGACTGGTCAAGCCGCTGATGCTGGCCGGCATGGATGTGGCGCGCTTCAATTTCAGCCATGGAACCCATGAGAGCCACCTGGCCTGGTACCGCGAGGTGTGCCGCCTGCGCGAGGAGCTGGGGCTGCCCGTGGCCACCATGCTGGACACCAAGGGCCCCGAGATCCGCACCGGCGACTTTGAGGGCGGCCGCGTGACGCTCGAGCCCGGCCAGCTCTTCACCCTCACCACCGAGGCCTGCATGGGCGACCAGGAGCACTGCTGTGTGACCTACGCCGATATGCCCAAGGACGTGCAGCCCGGCTCCATCGTCCTCATCGACGACGGCCTGGTGGGCATGGAGGTGCAGCACGTGACCGACACCGAGATCACCTGCAAGGTGCTCAACGGCGGCGCGATCAGCAACCACAAGGGCATCAACATCCCCGGCGCGCACCTCTCCATGCCCTTCGTCTCCGAGAAGGACCGCTCCGACCTGATCTTCGCCGCGGAGAACGGCTTTGACTTCATCGCGGCCTCCTTCACCCGCTCCGGCGAGGACATCATGGCCATCCGCCGGGTGCTGCAGGAGGCGGGCAACACCTCCATCAAGATCATCGCGAAGATCGAGAACAAGGAGGGCGTGGAGAACCTCGAGGACATCATGCGCGTCTCCGACGGCATCATGGTCGCCCGCGGCGACATGGGCGTGGAGATTCCGCTGGAGGAGGTGCCCGGCCTGCAGAAGCACATCATCCACGAGTGCGTGCTCTCCGGCCGTCCGGTCATCACCGCCACCCAGATGCTGGACTCCATGATGAAGAACCCCCGGCCCACCCGCGCCGAGGCCACCGACGTGGCCAACGCCATCTACGACGGCACCAGCGCCATCATGCTCTCCGGCGAGACCGCCGCGGGCATGTACCCCGTGGAGGCCGTGGAGACCATGGTGCGCATCGCCCTGAAGACCGAGGCGGACATCGACTACAAGAGCGAGTTCGCCCAGGCCAACTATGACACGCGCTGCGACATCACCGCCGCCATCTCCCACGCCACCGTCACCAGCGCCCACGACCTGAAGGCCGCCGCCATCATCACCGTGACCAAGTCCGGCGGCACGGCCCGCATGATCAGCCGCTACCGCCCGGCCTGCCCCATCATCGCCTGCGCCATCGACGCCCAGGTGTGGCGGCAGATGAACCTGAGCTGGGGCGTCGTGCCGCTGATGATCAGCGAGGAGCGCGACACCGAGGCCCTGTTTGAGCACGCGGTGGCCGCCGGCGTGCACGAGCATCTGCTGCGGGACGGCGAGCTGGCCGTGATCACCGCCGGCGTGCCCCTGGGCATCTCCGGCACCACCAACATGATGAAGGTGCAGGTGGTGGGCCACATGCTGCTGCGCGGCAACGGCGTGTGCGGCGGCGAGGCGACGGCCCCGGTCTATGTGGCCAGCGATGAGAACCTCGCCGAGACCATCGAGCTGTTCCGCACGGGCTCGATCCTGGTCTGCTCCCAGACCACCAAGCACCTGCTGCCCCTGGTGCGCAAGGCCAGCGGCCTGATCCTGGAGGATCCCGATCCCGACGGACAGGGCGTCATCGCGGGCATGAGCCTGGATATCCCGGTGATCATCGGTGCGGCCCACGCCACGGAGATCCTCTCCAGCGGGGCGGTCGTCACGATGAACGCCAAGGATGGCACGGTCAGCTGCAATTAAGCCATTTCGCCGCCTGCCGGCGGCGACCAAAGGGCTTTGCGATCGCCCTTTGGAAACCTTCGCGCGCCGCCTTTGTTAGGCGATATCAATAAAAACTCTCACAATGGTATGCGAAGGGGTGCAGGGGGCGATCGCAAAGCCCCCTGCCCGCGCCCGCAGGCGCGGAACCCTGCTGCCATCCACCGGAGGCATCATGATGGATCGATCCATTTGGGACGCGACCTTTTCCCGGCGCTTCGCCCGCCACGAGGACGAGCTGCGCTGGCTCTATATGGAACTCTACCACGGGGACGCCCAGGCCTGGGACTACTTCGTCTCCATGCTCTGGCGCTGCTGGACGGAGCGTCCTGCCTCCCTGCGCGCCCTGGACGAGCAGCGCGAGGCGAACCCGGACTGGTACACCGACCACAGCATCGTCGGCATGCAGATGTACGTGAATGCCTTCGGCCCGACCCTGCGGGACGTGCAGGAGCGCCTGCCCTACCTGGAGGAGGCCGGCGTGCGCTACCTCCACCTGATGCCGCTGATGGAGAGCCCCGAGGGCCGCTCGGACGGCGGCTACGCGGTGAGCGACTTCCGCAAGGTGGACCCCCGCTTTGGCACCACGGAGGATCTGGCGGCGCTGACCGAGGCCTGCCACGCCCGCAGCATGGCGGTCTGCCTGGATTTTGTGATGAACCACACCAGCGAGGATCATGAGTGGGCGCGCAAGGCCAGAGCTGGCGACGTCGAGTGCCAGAACCGGTACTTCTTCTACGATAACTGGGACATCCCCAACGAGTTTGAGCGCACGGTGCCCCAGGTCTTCCCGGTCACCGCGCCGGGCAGCTTCTCCTGGTGCGAGGAGGCGCAGAAGGTGGTCATGACCTCCTTCTACCCCTACCAGTGGGATCTGAACTACGCCAACCCCACGGTCTTCAACGACATGACCGACAACCTGCTCTTCCTGTGCAACCACGGCGTGGACGTGCTGCGCCTGGACGCGACGCCCTACATCTGGAAGGAGCTGCACACCACCTGCCGCAACCTGCCCCAGGTGCACACCCTGGTGCGCATGACGCGCATGGCCTGCGAGATCGTCTGCCCCTCCGCCCTGCTGCTGGGCGAGGTGGTGATGGAGCCGAGCAAGGTGGTGCCCTACTTCGGCACGGTGGAAAAGCCTGAGTGCCACATGCTCTACAACGTCACCACCATGGCGACCCTTTGGCACACAGTGGCCACCCGGGACGTGCGGCTGATGCGCCACCAGCTGCGGCAGGTCTTCGCGCTGCCGGGACAGTACACCTTCCTGAACTACCTGCGCTGCCACGACGACATCGGCTGGGGCCTGGACTATCCCTTCCTGGCGCAGTTCGGCCAGGCTGAGGTGGCCCACAAGAAGTACCTCAACGACTTCTTCACCGGCGTATTCCCGGGCAGCTGGAGCCACGGCGAGCTGTACAACAACGACCCGCGCCTGGGCGACGCCCGCCTGTGCGGCACGACGGCCTCCCTCTGCGGTGTGGAGAAGGCCCTGGAGGACGGCGACGAGGCCGCCCTGGACCTGGCGCTGCGCCGCGACATCACCCTGCACGCGCTGATTCTCACCCTCTCCGGCGTGCCCGTGCTCTATTCCGGTGACGAGATCGCCCAGCTCAACGACAACGGCTACCACGCCGATCCGCTGAAGGCCGACGACAGCCGCTACATCCACCGCGGGGATTTCCGCTGGGACAAGGCGGAGAAGCGCGGTGACCTGGCGACCCCGGAGGGCCGGGTGTTCCACGCCCTGCGCCATCTGGAGACCCTGCGGGCCGAGCACCCGGTGTTCGCCAGCGGGGCTGATCTCTGGCTGACCGAGACCGGCAGCGACGAGGTGCTGGGCTTCGGGCGCTACGCCGGGGCGGAAAAGCTGGCGGCGATGTTCAGCTTCTCGGACGAGGAGAGGACGGTGCCGATTCCCGGCAGTGATACCTACACGGATCTGATCTCCGGCGAGACCGGGCTGAAGGGCAGTGTCACCCTGCCCCCGTGGGGGTTCAGATGGCTGCTGTGCACGCACAGCTAATCGCATAAAACTAAAGCAACGCGAAGCGCTTTCAGACAGTGCTTCGCGTTGTTTTGTATATTGATGTTTTTTGCTTCACCGCAGCAGCAGAGGTTCCGCACTTCTCACAGCTGCGCCTTGATCTTCTCGATCATCTCGGCGTATTCCTCATCCGTGAGGAATTTCTCGCCGGGATTCATCGCGAACACGCCGCCCCACTCGTAGCCGTCCTTGTACTTGGGCACCAGGTGCATGTGCAGGTGGCAGCCCGTGTCGCCGTAAGCGCCGTAGTTGACCTTGTCCGGGTGGAAGGCCGCGTGAATCGCCTTGGCCGCGCGGTTGACGTCCGCGAAGAAGGCGTTGCGCTCCTCGTCGGAAATATTCACGATCTCGCTCACGTGATCCTTGTAGGCCACGATGCAGCGGCCGGGATGGCTCTGCTCCTTGAACAGAATCAGCTGGCTCACGCTCAGGTCACAGATCTTGATGCCGAAGGCGGCCAGAGGCGCGCCGCCCACACAGTAGCCGCAGTTGGGATCCTTCATATCGCTCGTTCCTCCTGTCTGTTTGCCAGCGGGCAAACCCCGCTGTATGCTCTCTTTCGACCCAGGGATGGAAAATCCTGCACGGCGCGAATGTCCGGCGCACGGAAAAAGGCCGCCGAAGCAGCCTTTTCCGTGTAAGATGACGGGTTGAAATTATTTCACGTTGGCGAAGAACTCCAGGGTTTCGTCCAGCACCTGGGACCAGCCCACGTTGTGATAGCCGCCGCACACGCCGCGGAAGGTGATGTTCAGGCCCTTCTCCTTCCAGGCCTTGTAGTTGGCCAGGGCGGTGTCGTAGCCCTTGTCCTCGGTGGAGGCGACCACGCGGATGGCAGCGTCGCCCAGCACGGTCAGATCCAGCTTGGTGCTGAAGCCGGGGCTGGGGGAGACGCCGGCGAACATGCCCGGATGGTCATAGGCGACCTGGAGGGAACCGCCGCCGCCCATGGAGTTGCCCATGATGAAGATGCGGCTCTCGTCGATGTTGTACTTGGCCTTGACCTGCTCGATAGCGGCGATCACTTCCAGCTCGCCCAGCACGGAGGCGCGGGCCACGGCGGGATCGGGATCATTGGCCTTGGTGCCGTAGTCGGAATGGGCGTAGCCATTGATGGACAGACCGATGAAGCCATAGCGATCCAGGGCGAAATCCCAGTAGGCGCCGGTCTCGCCGTTGTAGTTCGCGGTGCGCTCCACGTCGCGGTTGTCGTTGCCGCTGCCGCCATGCAGGAACACCACCATGGCGTTGGGCACTTCGGGATCATAGGTGGTGGGGATGGTCAGGCGGTAGGGCATCAACATCTGCGCTTCCTCGAACCAATACACGGGCTGGAACACGCCGTAAGTCTTCCCGGGGTAAGTGAGCTGGGTGATGGAACCGCTGGGGCCGGTGGAGCCTTTGGGCAGACCGGTCTCCTCATAGGCGAGGTAGGTGTAGCCGGAGTCTTCGCCGGTGACCAGGGTGAAGACCTTGGTGCCCACGCTGACAGCGGGGACGCACAGCACGCCCTCGACCTCGGCGGGTGCCGCGCCCAGGGTGTCGGCAGCGCCGTCGATGGTGATGTCCTTGCTGCCCACAGTGAGGTCCGCCTTGACGTACTCGTCCTCGAGGTGGATCGCGCCCGTGGCGGCGTCATAGGTGTAGGAGAACTGGAAGATCTTGCTCAGGGCGTCCACGGGCACCAGCAGGTCGTCGTCCACCTTGGTGACGGCCACGGGCTGGTCGTAGCGCTTGAAGTAGTCATTGTTCTTCTGGCCGATCACGATGATGTCGCTGTCCGCCTTGAAGAAAGCGGACTTGATGGCGAAATAGACCTCGGGGCCGCCCTCGATCTGGCCGGCGGGCACCTTGGTGCGGACCTCCGCCAGCGCGGATGCCATGGACATCAGCAGCAGGGCGGCAAGGATCAGGGAAAGGATCTTCTTCACGGTTGCAACCTCCTTGCTTATGCGGTCTCGTCTTGGAGCATCTTCCTAAATGGATGATGCTTAGGTTTGATTTCAGCATAGCTCTTTCGCTTTGTTTTGTCCAATATCCTGCAATCATGACACCTATTCCTTTTTTTCATTGCAAATTTGGCATGATTTGCATGAAAAAAAGCTATCACGCCAGACGAAAACACCAAAAGAACAGCGGAAGCCCGCTGCGCGTATTGATTCGGAGGTGCGGATGCCTTACAATAAGGCTGTCATTGGAAGCGCGCAGGAAACACCCCGCTTGCGGGGTGACCGAAGGAGCGAAACTCTCAGGTGCGCAGACTGTGCGTGGATGACACTCTGGAGAAGCCCGATCCCGCATCGGGTGCCGAAGGTGCAAAGCCGGCGAGCCGGTGAATCTCTCAGGCAAAAGGACAGAGTCGGACGCGCAGGTTCCCCGTCTGTTTCGCGCCCTCTGAACGACCTGAGGATTCCGCTTCGGCGGAATCTTGTTTTTTTCCATTTTAGCCCGGTAGTCATTGTCTACAAAAAAAGGACTGCGAAGGTTTGCAAAGGGCTCGGAGCGCCTGGAAAACGCCATGTTATGGCGTTTTCAGCAGAGAGCGGGCGGCAGCCCCGGACCGATCGCAAAGCCCTTTGCCCGCGCTCGCAGGCGCGGAACCCCTGCTGCCGATGGAAAAGAACATCTACGAAAGGTTGGTAGAACTATGAACAGCTTCACACAGACCCTCGCCTCCCTCAACACCGCCGTCAACGACGTCGTCTGGGGCGTCCCGGCCCTGACCCTCCTCATCGGCACGGGCATCCTGATGACGGTGCTGACCCGCTTCTTCCAGTTCCGCCGCTTCGGCCACATGTGGAAGAACACCATCGGCGGCCTGTTCCGCAAGGAGAAGGGCATCCGCCACAGCCACGACCAGCACGCCATCTCCCAGTTCCAGGCCCTGTGCACGGCCCTGTCCGCCACCATCGGCACGGGCAACATCGCGGGCGTGGCCTACGCCATCACCATGGGCGGCCCGGGCGCGGTGTTCTGGATGTGGCTGGCCGCCGTCGTCGGCATGATGACCAACTATTCCGAGAACGTGCTGGGCATCTACTTCCGCCGCCGGAACCAGAAGGGCGAGTGGAGCGGCGGCGCGATGTACTACCTCAAGGACGGCGTGGGCCGCATGAAGTACGGCAAGGCCGTCGGCCCGGTGCTGGCGGTGCTGTTCTCCTTCTTCGCGGTGTTCGCCTCCTTCGGCATCGGCAACATGGGCCAGGTCGCCTCCATCACCGAGAGCATCAACACCCTGGTGCCCGCGCAGGCCTCCACGGTCAACCTGGTGACGGGCATCGTGCTCATCGTGCTGCTGGCCTTGGTCATCATCGGCGGCCTGCGGCGCATCGCCACCACCAACGAGCGCATCGTGCCCTTCATGGCGGTGTTCTTCGTCATCGGCTCGCTGATCATCATCCTCATGAACATCACGAAGGTGCCCGCCGCCTTTGCGGCCATCTTCAAGGGCGCGTTCAACTTCAAGTCGGCCGCCGGCGGCGTGGGCGGCGCGGTCATCGCCCAGGCCATGACCTGGGGCTTCAAGCGCGGCGTGTTCTCCAACGAGGCCGGCCTCGGCTCCTCGGTGATGGTGCACTCCGCTTCCAACGTGAAGGAGCCCGTGGTGCAGGGCCTCTGGGGCATCTTTGAGGTCTTCGCGGACACCATCATCGTGTGCACCTGCACGGCCCTGGTGATCCTCACCACCGGCGTAGTGGATCTGGAGACAGGCGCGTCTATCTCCGGCGCCAGCAAGCTGGGCCTGGCCACCGAGGCCTTCACGAAGAGCTTCGGCACCTTCGGCGGCATCTTCCTGGCGGTGGCCGTGTGCCTGTTCGCCTTCACCACCATCCTCGGCTGGAGCTTCTACGGCTCCAAGGCCTGGGAGTACCTTTTCGGCACCAAGTCCACCATCGTCTACAAGGTGCTCTTCATCGGCATGGTCGCGGTCAGCGCCACGATGGACGTCTCCCTGGCCATCGACCTGAGCGACACCTTCAACGGCCTGATGGCCATCCCGAACCTGATCGGCGTGGTGTGTCTGAGCGGGCTGGTGGTGAAGATCACGAAGAACTACAGCGACCGGATCATCTCCGGCAGTCAGCCTAGTCTGAAGCCGATGTATTCCGCGATTCCGGAGATTCAGAAGGAGCAGGAAGCCAGGAAAGACTGACGATTTCGCCGCCTGCCGGCGGCGACCCGGGGGCTTTGCGATCGGTCCGGGGCTGCCGCCCGCTCTCCGCTGAAAACGCCATAACATGGCGTTTTCCAGGCGCTCCGAGCCCCCGGGACCCCTTCGCATCGCCTCTTTAGGCTACTTATCGCATAGACAACCAAAGGTTTTCATACAATGAAAACAGCCCCGGGCAGAACTGATCGTTCTGCTCGGGGCTGCTGTTTTCCTCAGGGATGAGGCGCTGATCAGGCAGCCTTGACCGCCTTCTTGGCGCTCTTGCGCGCGGCGCGCTTCTCCTCCAGGAAAGCCCACACATAACCGTTGATCATGTTGGCGCTGTACACACCGGACAGAATGCCGATGATGATCGGCAGGGCGAACTCCTTGATGGAGGCCACGCCGAGGATGTACAGGCAGACCATGGTGATCAGGGTGGTCAGGGTCGTGTTGACCGTGCGGCCCAGGCATTCCTTCACGGAGCGGTTGACAACCTCCTCCTTGGCCAGGGACGGGTTCTTCTTCGCATTCTCGCGGATGCGGTCGAAGATCACGATGGTGTTGTTGATGGAGTAGCCGACGATGGTCAGCATGGCCGCGATGAACGTGGAGTTCATCTGGATGAAGCTGCGCAGCAGCACCATGAAGCTGAGCATGATCAGCACGTCGTGCACCAGGCCGAGCACGGCCGCGATGCCGGAGTTCAGGTCAAAGCGGATGGCGATGTAGACCAGCATCAGCGCGGAGGCGATGACCACGGACCAGATCGCGTTGCTGACCAGGGTGCGGCCGGCCACGGGGCCGACGTAGTTGACGTCGCCGGACTGGCTCACGTTCGGATACTTCTCGGCGATCTTCTCCACAAAGGTCTTCTGCACGGTCTGGGTGTCCTCCAGGCCGATGTCCTTGATGCGGATGTTGACCTCGTCCTTGTTCTCGCCCTGCACGGTCACGTTGGCGTCGATGCCCATGTCCTTGAGCACGGCCTCCACATCGGTCTGGGTCACGGTCTGGCCCATGTTGTACTGCATGGACATGCCGCCCGCGAAGTCGATGCCGAGGTTGATGCCCAGGCCGAAGATGCTCAGCAGCAGCGCCAGGATCATGATGCAGCAGGAAACGATGAGGCAGATTTTGGAACGGTTCTTGATGGTCATTTCTGCTCATCTCCCTTCACATTGCAGTAGAGCTTGGGGTTGGTGGCGCCCGCGCCGACGAAGCTGTTCATCAGGAAGCGGGTGATCAGGATGGCGGAGATCATGGAGATGACCACGCCCAGCAGCAGCGTCTTGGCGAAGCCCTGCACAGAGCCGGTGCCGAAGAACAGCAGCACGATGCCGGCGATGATGGTGGTCACGTTGGCGTCGATGATGGCGGAGAGCGCGTTGGAGAAGCCGGCGCGCACGGCAGCCTTCACGGGACGGCCCGCGCGGAGCTCCTCATTGAAGCGCTCGTAGATGATGACGTTGGCGTCCACAGCCATGCCGATGCCCAGCACGATGCCGGCCAGGCCGGGCAGGGTCAGCTGGATGCCGGGGATCACGGCCAGGAAGAAGAACACGCCGATGATGTAGATGCACAGCGCCCAGGAGGCCACCACGCCGTTGAGGCGGTAGCGGAAGATGAGCAGCAGCATGATCAGCACGATGCCGATCATGGCGGCGCGCACGGAGGTGGACAGGGCGGTGTCGCCCAGGGTGGCGGACACGGTGTCCACCTTCTGCTGGGTCAGCACCAGGGGCAGGGCGCCGGACTGGATCTGGGCAGCGATGGTGGTCGCGCGCTCCTGGCTGCCCATGCCGTTGATGATGCCGGAGCCGCCGGTGATGGCGCTCTGCACGGTGGGGGCGATCAGCTGCTCGCCGTCCAGGTAGATGGCGATGGAGCGGCCGATGTTGGCGGCGGTCATCTCGGCGAAGACCTTCGCGCCCTCACTGGTCAGGGTGAAGGCCACCACGTATTCGCCGTCCTGGTAGGCGGGCTGGGCGGTCTGCACGTCCTTGCCGGTCATGAACTCGTTGCCGTTGGGATCACGGAAGCTCAGCTCAGCCGGGCTGCCGATCAGGTCCAGCAGCTCCTGGGGATCGCTCACGTCCGGGACCTCCACGCGGATGCCGGTGCCGTTGTTGATCTCCTGCACCGTGGCCTCGGGATAGCCCTTGTCGGTCAGGCGCTGGGTGATGACGGACACGGTGTTCGCCATCAGCTGGCTGAAGCTGCCCTCGATGTCGTCGGGCTGCTCAGCGGAGTATTCCACGTAGACGCCGCCGCGCAGGTCCAGGCCCAGGGCCAGAGACTCAGGCCAGTTCTCCGCGTTGGTGGTGGGGAGCCAGGGCAGCAGCCGCCAGATGCCGCGGTCGCCCCAGCGCAGGCCGTTCACGCCGACGATGCCCACGAACAGGGTGAGCGCCAGCAGGATGCAGAGCGCGACGATGGAACGGGTCTTGCTGCCGCGCCTGCGATTGTTTTTCGCCATAGCACAATCTTCCTCTCGTTATGATTCATACCATCCTTTGATAAAAATGCTATCTTTCGGCGAAGCGCGAAGGGTTGCAAGGGGCGATCGCAAAGCCCCTTGCCCGCGCCCGCAGGCGCGGAACCACGATGCCAGCCAGCATTTTTATCGTGGAAAAGTATCTGATGAAACAGGTTCGGACAGGCTGTCCCTATCCGAAAAACCCTTCCGGCGGACACGCCGCATACACCGTATCCGCCCACGTGCGCCCCGTGATGACATAGCCGCTGGCATCCGCTTCCTGCGGACGCACAGGCGTCAGCTGCCGATCCGACGGCATCTGTCCGCTCTCGCGCCCAGGCCGCGCCGCCTCCGCGGATACCGCGGGCAGAGGCTCCGCCGGGCTGGTGAGGGTGACGGCGGTCTCCCGCGCGGCGGCAGGCGGAGGGCTTTCCACCGCGTCCGGGCCGCGCACCAGGCCGTGCCAAGCGATCAGCAGGAGGGCCGTCAGGGCCGCCAGCGTCGCCAAACGTCTGAGCAGTCTCAACGGGATCCCTCCTTCCTGATGTCTTTTCATTGCGCACAGAATGGAATTATACCTGTTTTGACAAAGCCCGTCAAGGCGCGCCGCGGCCATTTTGACAGGTTTTTCCGAAGATTGCGCCTCATTCGACCCGTTCAAGCGCGCTTTCCGGCCGAAAAGACGGTTTGCAAAAGGCCCGCGTCCCTTCATCGGGGGCACGGGCCTGTTCATAGATTCACCCCTATTCATCAAAAAAACGGGCTTGATTTCTCCAGACCCATTATACAGTATCTTCCAATCGTGTCAAGCTGTATGACGCCCAAGGCAGCGCTTTTCCGCGCCCCTCAGTGCATCTCGCTCTTCTTTTTCAGCTTTTCCATGGTGCCGTCCGGGCGCTTGATGACCACGCCCTCGAGCATGGCCTCCATGCCCTTGCGGAAGTCAGCCAGGTACTCCTGGCGGAGGGCCTTCTGCTCCTCGACCTCGGCAGGGGTCAGGCCGGTGGTGCGCTGCTTTTTCGCCAGCTCGTTGATGCGCTTGATCTTTTCATGATCCATAGGAATTGATGACTCCTTTGCAGGGGGATTTCGCCCGGAAAACTCCATGTTATGGAGTTTTCAGCGGAGAGCGGGCGGCAGCCCCGGACCGATCGCAAAGCCCCCTGCCCGCGCCCGCAGGCGCGGAATCCTCATTGCATACTATTTAGAAATTTCGCCGCCTGCGGGCGGCGACCAGAGGCTTTCCGATCGCCTCTGGACTCTTCGGGCCGCATCCTTTGAAAGGGATCTGTTGGAAAAGCCGCTATTACCTTTCCGCCATCCTGGCAAAATCCGCGGCGACCACGGCGATCACCACCATGCTGACTACCATGATGCCGTAGGCCAGCAGGGGGCGTCCCCAGCGATCCACGCCGAACTCGGCCCACACGCCCGCCGCGATGGCGGCCACCGTCAGGATCCAGCCGATGGTGACGGCCGTGTGCCGTCCGGGCTGGGCCAGCGCCTGGCGGCTCCAGCCGATCAGGGCGCACACCGCGAACACGATGGCAATCACCTGCTGCACGTGCACAAAGTGCTGCACCATGTGCCCGTCCGCCCGCAGGGACTCCAGCACCACCTGCGTCAGGCCGAAGGTCAGCAGGAAGCGCTTCATCAGCGGCTTCTTCTTCACGGCCCAGAAGATCATCAGCGCCAGGATCACCAGCGCCGCGAAGGCCTCGTAGAGGTACACCGGGTGCACCGGGTCGCCGTCGATCACGGGGCAGATGGGCAGGTTTGCCAGCCACGCGGCGGTCACCGTGCGGCCCAGGCCCAGGGCGGTGCCGTACTCGGCCAGCCGCTCCACGAGGATGGCCGCGGGCAGGCCCACGGCGAGGCACTCGCGCAGGCTGCCCTTCGGACTGCGGGTGAGGCCCTCCGCGAGCTTCGCGCCGAGGATCGCGCCGATCACCGCGCCCATCAGTGAGTAGCCGCCGTGCCAGAAGCGCAGGATGTCCAGCGGGTCAAAGCCGCTGTCGATGTCCATGTACAGGCCGATGACGGCGGAGATCGTGTCCTGCGCCGCCCAGATCAGCCGGGACATCAGCCAGCTGCACGGGAGCACGCACAGCGCCAGGCGGATGAACGCGCCGTAGCGGATGCCGCGCCGCGCCATCACGAGGCCCGTGACGCACAGGCTCGCCAGCATCGCCAGGGCGCAGAGCGCGCCATAGCGGGTGAGAGGGATACCGAACAGGGTCAATAAGGTCATGAGCTTCAGCCTTTCCGAAGGAATTGCTCTTTATTCTTGCCCAACCAACGTGGCAAAGTAGATGATGTCGGAGACCGAGCGCTCCTCCTTGACGGTCTTGTCGGAATAGTTCGCGCCGTGGAAGACCATCAGCGCGCTGTTGCCGCCGTCCAGGTTGTAGGCCTGCTGGCAGCCCAGATCCGCCATGAACTGCGCCAGATCGTCGTAGGTCGCGCCCTCCTTGCCGGAGCGGTCGTGGTGCTTCACGGTGTCCACCACCACCAGGGCGTATTCCAGCGGGCCGGTCTGGCCGATGGCGCAGCGGGGCTCCCTGCCGTCCAGGTTGAAGGAATACTTCTCCGGCTGCTCCTGCTTCACGCCGTCGATGACCAGGGCCGGGCCGAAGTCGAACACGTTCACCAGCGTGTGCGCCTCGGTCAGCGCCCGCAGCTGATCGGTGAAGTCCGGGTTGATGCTCTTGTTGTTGGGCTTGCCGTTGCGCTTGCGCAGCAGGATGTGCAGGTCGCCGTTCTCGTCGATGGCCAGCAGGTCGCGGGTCTCATAGGGGCTCTTGCGGGCCTTCTTCTTGCTGTCCGCCTGCACCTCGCCCATGCGCACGATGTAGCCGCCGTCGTCCGTGGCGAAGTATTCGCCGCCAATGGCCACCACCGCGTTGGCGTTCTCCGCCAGGGCGGAGATCTTGTTGGTGCGGCCGCGGGGCGTCACCGCCGTGCGGAACTGGCTGGGATCGCTGATCTTCACCCGGGCCACGTTGTAGATGGCCTTCTCGGTCTGCACCTTCTCGACCGTGACGCGGAGGCTGCCGTCGTCGTAGCCGTTTTCGGTGTAGGCACTCTCGTCCGGCGCGGGGCCGGGGGTGAAGTCGATGGGAAGGGGAGCATAGATACTCTCTGCCGCGGCGTCCTCGGTGACGACGGTGTCGGTGATTTCGAGGTCGCCTTCGGCGAGGGAGGTGAGGCAGACTGCCAGAAGGGTGAGCAGCACAAGCATGCGCTTCAGCATAAGGGTCACATCCTTACTAATAATTTGAACTGCGTTCCACGGCATGGGGTTCCGCGTCTGCGGGCGCGGGCAAAGGGCTTTGCGATCGCCCTTTGCAAGCCTTCGCCCGCAGCCTGGATTGTGAGCTTTCGTTTGGGCAAACATTTTTCTATTTAGAGAAAATCGAACTCGTCGTTTTCCTCGGTTTCCTCATACATTTCCATCGCGCTGTCGCTGATGTCGCCGCTGGGAACGGCGAGGGCGAAGCCGGCGAGGAGCACCAGGGCCAGCAGGGTCAGCAGGACATTCTTCATCGCGTCAGGCCTCCTTCTTTCCGCTCTCCGCGAACACCCAGCTCTGCTGCACGCGGTAGCTCAGGAAATACAGCACGGTATCGCAGAGGATCTTCGCGAGCCAGGACGCCATGCCGGCATGGCTCAGCAGCCACACGCCCGCGTTGCTCAGGCAGATGATGAGGACGCACAGCAGCGCGTAGCGCAGGGCCGCGCCCTTCGTGTCGCCCCTGAGCCTGAAGACCAGGTTCTTGTTGAGGATGAAGTTGGCGACGGAGCTGACCAGGCGGGCCAGGAAGCCGCTCAGCCAGATCGCCTCGCCCGTGCCCACGCGCATGGCAGGCAGGAGCCATTCGCGCAGGACGGCCGCCAGCCCCTGATCCAGCAGGAAGCAGACGATGGACGCGCCCATGAATCGGAAGAAGCCGCCGAGGATCACCTTGTAGATCCGCCAGGAATCGCGGATCGGGTGGAAGTGGGAGCCCTCGTTGTCGTTCTCGTAGACGGTCTCGATGGTCACGGGGATCATGGGCAGACGGCGGCGGGCGCAGGCGATGAGCACGTTCATCTCGTACTCGTAGCGGTCGCCCTCGATGCCCTCCATGAAGGCCAGCTCCTCCCGGCGGAAGGCGCGCAGGCCGGTCTGGGTGTCCGGCAGCCACACGCCGTAGAGCAGCTTGAACACCGCCGAGGTGATGCGGTTGCCGCTGCGGGATTTCGGCGGCACGTTGGGCAGGGAGAAGTCCCGGCTGCCCAGATAGAGGGCGTCGCCGCCCGTGCGCAGGGCCTCGCTCACCTTGCGCACATCCTCCACCGTGTGCTGGCCGTCCGCGTCGGCGGTGATGACCGCGTCCGCGTCGGGCATCTGCTCGCGGATGTACTGATAGCCCGTGCGCAGGCCCGCGCCCTTGCCGCGGTTGACCTCATGGCGGAGCACCGCACAGCCCTCCAGGGCGGCGATGCGGTCGAAGATCGGGCGATACTTGGGGCCGGAGCCGTCGTCCACCACGACCACGCGGGGGAAGCCGTTTTGCCGCAGGCGCTCGACATAGGCGGGCAGACGGTCGTCCGGCTCCAGGGACGGAATCAGAATGACCGGCTGCCAGGCCGTTTCAGACATAGTGAAACCTCCAGAAAAGGGAATTTCAGCGCCAAAGCGCAGGGGTATTATACATCATTCGCCGATGGAACGCAATGAGGGGCGCGGTCCTCACGCATTCATCCAGTCCAACAGCGTCGGCGTTTCCGTGCGCCACTCCAGCGCCGACTGCGCGTCGGCCAGGGCCCAGTCGGGATCCACCGTCGCATCCAGCCAGGCGCGGGCCCTCGGCGCGGCGGGAATCACCGGCATCCGGTTGTGGAACACCGCCAGCTCCGGCGGGGCCTCCCGGGTCAGCACCGTGAACACCGGCGTCTTTCCCTCCATGCGGTAAAGACCCGCCAGGTACATCACCCCGCCCGCGGGCAGGGCAAAGCGGTACTTGGGCCGCGGGTGATAGCGGTGATCCCACTCGAAATAGTACGCCACGGGCACCAGGCAGCGGCGGCGCTCCAGGCTCTCGCGGAACGTGGGCTTGACCCCGACGGATTCGCTGCGGGCGTTGAACACCAGCCGGTCGCCCAGCTGGAAGCCCCAGCGCATCGGGAAGGCCGCGATCTGCCCCGCACGGCTGCGCACCAGCACGGCGGCGGTGTCGCCGGGGGAGATTTCGCCGCGCTTCATGGGCTGACCGCCGCGGGCCTCCGCCTGGCGCAGGATGGTCTCCAGGCGCTCCGGGCTGTCGTCGGGTTCGGGGATATAAAAGCGTCCGCACATGGGATGTACCTCCTGATAAAGCAGGCTTTTCATTGACATCGGGCACCCTTGTTTGTATACTGTCACCAGCATGCAAAGAAGGAGGTCTTTTCAGTGCCCAAGAAGCTCAAACCCATCGAGATCGAGGACATTGCCCTGTTTCAGCTGCCCTCCAACCTCCACTACAGCCCGGACGGGAAGCGTCTGGCCTTCCAGGTCACCCGCGCGGACATGGAGAAGAACACCTATCACACCGACGTTTATCTGGCGGAAAACGGCGCGGCCCGGCGCGTGACCTGGACCATCGACGCCAGCGTGGTGCTCTGGGATGACGACGACACGCTGATCCTCCGCCGCTCGTCCCCGGATGCCCAGCCCGGCATGACCGAGCTGTTCCGCCTGCGCGTGGGCGGCGGCGAGGCCGAGCCCTGGCTGACCCTGCCCTTCGGCCTGCGCCAGCTCGAGAAGGTGGGCAGCGCCTACGTCGCCACCGGCGCGATCCGCGCGGACGATCCCGACGCCTACCTCGACACGCCGGACAAGCGCAAGGAGAAGGCGGAGAAGGAGAAGGACGAGCAGGACTACCACGTGGTGGACGAGGTGCCCTACTGGTTCAACGGCGCGGGCTACATCAACGGCCGCCGCACCGCGCTCTTCCTGGTGAAGCCCGAGGGCAGCAAGGCCGTGTGCAAGCGGCTGACCGCGCCTTATTTCAGCGTGGACAGCCTGTGCGTGGACGGCGACAAGGTGTATTACGCCGGCGCGGAGAAGCGCGGGCGCGAATCCCTGTACAACCAGCTCTATGTCTGGAACGCGGCCACCGGCAAGACCGAGGCCCTCTGGCGCAAGACCGGCTATGCCTTCGGCGGCCTGTTCACCCTGGACGGCCGGCTCTACGCCCAGGCCAGCGACATGAAGACCTACGGCGTCAACCAGACCTCCGACATCTGCCTGATCGGGAAGAACAGCGTGCGCCAGGTCTACGTGCCGCCGGTCTCCCTCTATTCCAGCGTGCTGGGCGACACGGCGGAGGGCCACGGCGGCGACTACGCCGGCGAGGGCGAATACCTGACCCTGGCCACGGTGGAAGCCCACAACGCCATCTTTGCCCTGAAGCCCGGCGAGGCGGAAGACGCTCAGCTCAGCTGCCGCACCGTGTGGGAGCAGGAGGGCCTGACCTGCACAATGACCGCCTGCGCGGACAGGATCGCGGTGATCTACCAGGACTGGGCCCACGCGGCGGAGGTCTTCGAGATGAACCGCGACGGTACCGGCATGACCCAGCTCACCCACCTGAACGAGGCCGCCCTGGAGGGCCGCTACGTGGCCGAGCCGCACCGGGTGGATTACACCTCCTGCGGCTATGACCTGCGCGGCTGGGTGCTGCTGCCCCAGGACTACTCGCCCCGGAAGAAGTACCCCGCGGTGCTGGACGTGCACGGCGGCCCGCGCTGCGCCTACGGCGAGACCTTCTTCCACGAGATGCAGGTGTGGGTGTCCAAGGGCTACGTGGTCTTCTTCACCAACATCAAGGGCTCCGACGGCCGCGGCGACGCCTTCGCGGACATCCGCGGGGACTACGGCGGAACCGACTTCCGCAACCTGATGGATTTTACCGACGCGGTGCTGAAGGCCTACCCGGCCATCGACCCGGCGCGCCTGTGCGAGACGGGCGGCAGCTACGGCGGCTTCATGACCAACTGGATCATCGGCCACACCGACCGCTTCTGCTGCGCGGCCAGCCAGCGCTCCATCTCCAACTGGGTGTCCATGAGCTTCATCTCGGACATCGGCCTGTATTTCGGCCCCGACCAGTGCAAGGCGGAGGGCCTCTTCGGCGAGAAGAACACCGAGGCGCTCTGGGCGCACTCCCCGCTGAAATACGCGAAGAACGTGAAGACGCCGACCCTGTTCATCCACAGCGAGGAGGATTACCGCTGCCCGCTGCCCGAAGGCATGCAGATGATGCAGGCCCTCGCGGCCCGCGGCGTGGAGACCCGCATGGTAATCTTCAAGGGCGAGAATCACGAGCTGTCCCGCTCCGGCAAGCCGAAGCACCGGGTCAGGCGGCTGAAGGAAATCACCGACTGGTTTGAGAAGCACGCCAAGGCGTAACACTCTTATTCAATGATTGCAGAACTATACAGCGCCTGGCGAAGGTTTCCAAAGGGCGATCGCAAAGCCCTTTGGTCGCCGCCCGCAGGCGGCGAAATCTCTTACAGCTCAAGCGCCATCAGATAGGATTCCGCGCTGAGAGAGTTTCGCCGCCGCCTTTGGGCGGCCTGTCTATACGCTCGATAAACAGAAGACCCGCGTGCCACAACGGCTCAGCGCCTGAGGCACGCGGGTCCTTTTTGCGCGGATCTGCGCCGCGCGAATCTCCGAAGGATCTGCTTCTTTACGCGAGGAAAGGCTTGATATCTTCCATCAGCTGCGCCACGGTCTGCGCATCGGACGCCTTGTCGTCATCAATCTCCAGCGTAATCGGCTTGGAGAGATCAAGGCTGAAGATGCCCAGGATCGACTTCGCGTCCACCACGTGGCGGCCCGCGCGCAGGTCCATATCGAATCCGTACTTGTTGACGATGTTGACAAAGGTCTTCACATTCTCGGCGAGACTCAGACGGATTTCAACCTTCTGCATGATGTACACCTCCTGTATGCTTTGGGTACGGTATAATTATATCAGGATATGCCGGAAGTTGCAACAGGGAATATGGTCAAAACCTGACCCGAATGGCGGCAATCCGTCACATTTCCGGCAAATCACAGCGCTGGGATGACTTCAGCTTCTCAGCAAAAGCGCGCCTCGAGCATGCGCCCAATCCCGTTCAGATCCGGGTGAACGCGCACGTCCGTAAGGCCGGCCCCGCGGCACAGCTCCCCCACGGCCTCCGCCTCGCCGATGCCCAGCTCCATCAGCAGCAGACCGCCGTCCGCCAGGTGGGCGGGCGCTTCCGCCGCGATGCGCCGGTAGAGGCTGAGACCGTCCGCGCCGCCGTCCAGGGCCAGGCGCGGCTCGCGCTGCACCTCCGCCTGGAGGGCCTCCGGCGCGAGGTCGGCCGTCGGGATGTAGGGCGGATTGGAGAGGATCAGGTCGAAGCGCTGACCCTCGACCGCGGCGAACAGATCGCCCCGGGCGAAGGTCACCCGCGCGCCGAGGCTGTCCGCGTTGGCCCGCGCCACCGCCAGGGCCTCCGGCGAGATGTCCGCCGCTGTCACCCGGGCGTCGAGGCGCTCCAGAGCCAGGGTCACGCCGATGCAGCCGCTGCCGCAGCACAGATCCAGCACGGCGGGCGACGCCTGGCCGCGCAGGCGCTCCAGGGCCAGCTCGCACAGCAGCTCGGTCTCGGGCCGGGGGATCAGCACCGCCGGCGTCACCCGGAAGGGGCGGCCGAAGAAGGGCTGCTCCCCGAGGATGTACTGCAGGGGCTCCCGGGCCGCGCGCCGCGCGCAGAGGCGCTCAAAGGCTTCGAGCTCTTTTTCGTCCAGCACGGTGTCCGTGTCCAGGCGCAGGGCGAGGGCCTGCCGGCCGGTCACATGGGCCAGCAGCAGGGAGGCGTCCACCCGGGCGTCCGGCACACCGGCCAGGCGCAGGCGCCCGGCGGCCTCGCGGATCAGCTGAGCGGGCGTCATGCTTGCGCCGCGGCCTCCGCGGTCTCGGCCGTCTCGGTCTCCGGCACGTAGGCGGGATCGCTCTCGCGGTAGCTCTTCAGCTTGGCCCAGCCCTCGGGGGTGCGGGGCGCGTGCTTCGGCAGGCCATTGAGCGCGCAGTTCATGGCGACGATGGCGCACTCCAGCATGGAGGCGTCGGGCTGGCGGGTGGTCAGGCGCTGCATCTGCAGGCCGGGCCAGCGCAGAATCTTCGCGATCTTGCTCTCCGAGTGGGCCAGGCCCTTGAGCACCTCATAGCTCACGCCGGCCACGATGGGCAGCATGACGAGGTGGGCCAGCAGCCGCACAAAGTAGTTGCTCACCCCGCGCAGCACGGTGGTGTTCATCACCACGAAGAGCAGGATGGACACGAAGAACACGATGAGCAGGAAGGCCGTGCCGCACCGCGGGTGCAGGGTGGTGAAGGTCTGGGCGTTCTCCGGCGTCAGCGGCAGATCGGCCTCGTGGCAGTAGACGGTCTTGTGCTCCGCGCCGTGGTACTGGAAGGTGCGGCGCACGTCCGGCACGCTGCCCGCGAAGAGCATATAGCCCACCAGCAGCAGGATCTTGACCAGGCCGCTGATGAGGGTGTAGCCGACGGGGGCCATGCCGGCGTTCTTCAGGGCGTTCTCCACCGCGGCGGGGATCGCTATGAACAGGCCGATGGACAGGGCGACGGCCAGCACGAGGGCCACCGCCATCACGATCTTGTCCACGCCCTTGCCCAGCTTCTTGGCCAGCCATTTTTCAAAGCGAGTGGGCTCCTCGTCGAGGATGCCCAGCATGGTGGTGGAGTCCTCCAGGGTCGTCATGCCGAAGACGAGCATATTGACCATGTTGACCGCGCCGCGGATGAAGGGCAGGCCCATCCACTTGTGCTTCTCGGCCAGGGGCGTATAGGGGCTGTACTTGACGACGATGGAATGGTCGGGCCGGCGCACGGCGATGGCAGTGGCGCGGGGCGCGCGCATCATGACGCCCTCCATCACGGCCTGGCCGCCGATGTCGACGCGGGGGCAGGAAGCGCCTGCAGCGTTGCTCTGTTTGCTCATAAGAGGTTCACTCCCTTCGCAAAATGTGATGATAATAAAGTTTCTTTTATTAAGTCGTTCGCAGGGGCTTTGCGAAGCCCAAAGTAAAGGACGCGGCCGAAGAGTCCAGAGGCGATCGGAAAGCCTCTGGTCGCCGCCCGCAGGCGGCGAAATCTCCTGCGCAGAAGATTCCGCGCCTGCAGGCGCGGGTCAGGGGCTTTGCGATCGCCCCTGACAACCCTTCGCTCGCCGCGTGGAAGCAGGCGCGGCACCCCTGTGAACGTGAGTCACAATAACAAAACAGAGCACCGATTGCGGCGCTCTGATTCGGGCTTATTCCATGCCAAAACGCTTCTTGAAGCGATCGACGCGTCCGCCGGTATCCACCAGCTTCTGCTTGCCGGTATAGAAGGGATGGCACTTCGAGCAAATATCGACCTTCAATTCCTTCTTTGTGGAACCGGTCTCGAACGTCTCACCGCACACGCAGCGAACGATGCACTTGCCGTAATTGGGATGGATCTTCTCCTTCATTGCTTCTTCACCTCTTTCGCGTATGCAATGATCGGCTATGCCGCGTTTCGTATTGTAACATACTTCCATGGCATTTGCAAGTGTTTTTTTCATTTCCATGGGCACTCTGTTACAAAAATCAGCGATGCGGCGGAGAATTAACAATGATGAAGCGTCAGACAGGTCTCCAGCGCTCCGGAAGGGCGCCCGACGCGGGCCGCGCCTCCTGCCGCCGCACGCCTCCGCCCGCGCCGATGATGGCCTGCAGCAGCGCCAGGGCCGCGGGGCGGAAGACCATGTCCCGGGGGTAGACCGCGCTGACCCGGAACGGCACGGGCGGAACCTTCTCCCAGGGGATCAGGCCGGCCTTCTCCGCCAGGCTCCGGAGGGCGCAGGCGCAGCCCTGGCCCATCCGCGCCCCGTCCAGGGCTGACTGGAAGGAGGCCGCCTCCATCACGGCGGCGAAGCGCACCCCCGCCTGCTCCAGCCAGCGGTTCTGCCTGGCCCGCATGGAGCTGGCCAGCGGCATCATGAACACGGTGTCCATGGCGTCCCCGTCCGCCGGCTTCACCACCACCTGCTCGTCCTCGTAGAGCGTGATGTATTCCAGCCCGGAGACCCGCCGCGACACCGCCGTCAGGATGCCGATGCCCTTCTCCCCGGAGGAGAGGTAGGACTGGATCTCCTCCGTGCCCATGTGGACGAAGCGCACCCGCACGTCCCGGTACTGCTCCCGGAAGGGCGGCAGGATCTGCTGGGTGAGCTGGTCGGTGTCGAGGAAGTCCACATAGACCCGCAGGGTGCTCTTCTCCTCCGCCCGCATGGCGCGCAGGTCGCTCTCCAGCTCGGCCTCCAGGTGCAGGATGTTCTGGGCGCTGTTGATGTAGATGCGCCCCGCCTCGGTCAGCGTCATGCCGTCCCGCTGGCGCACAAACAGCGGCGCGCCCAGCTCGTCCTCAATCTTCTTCAGGTGGCGGGAGAGCACCGGCTGGGTGAGGTAAAAACGCTCGGCGGCGCGGGAAATGGAGCGCTCCTGCGCGATGGCGATGATGTATTCGAGGATCTTGGTGTTCATCAGATGTCCTCCGGGTACAGGTCGCCGGGGCTGAATTCGCGGTTGATGGCCTGCAGCAGCTCCGTGTTGATCCTGGCGCTGCTCTTGATGAAGTGGTGCTTGTTGACCAGGTAGATCATGTAGCGCTCCGGCTCCGTGAACTCGTGATCCTCCCGGGCGATCACCGCGTTGTAGGTGTAGGGCGGGTTTTTCAGCCGGTAGAAGGAGAGGGTCGGATCGTCGGTGTAGCGCAGGAAGCCGATGCCGCAGCCCTTGCGGATCAGCGTGGTGAGCATGTTGATGTTGGGCGTCGCCATGGCGACGGTGGGCCGGAAGCCCGCCTGCTCGAACAGGGGCAGGAAGGCGTGGTAGTTGGTGGTGTTGGGGGTCGAGCGGACAAAGACCTCGTCCCGGAAATCGGCCAGATCGGCCACCGGCAACTCGCTGAAGGAGGAGGCCCGGACAGCCCTGGGGTGGTAGGCCGGCAGGGCCAGCACGAACTCGTCCCGCGTGAAGGCCACGGACTTCAGCCCGGGCAGCTGCTCGGCCTCCAGGCTGGTCAGCCCGATCTGCACCGTGCCGTCCCGGATCATCCGCCGCAGCTCGTAGGAGTAGCCCTCGTGGGGAATCAGCTGGACGTTGGGATAGCGCTGGATGAATTCCAGCATGCCCAGGCCCAGCAGCAGCGCGCCGGTGTGGGGCGAGATGCCGATGTGCAGCTCCTCCGCCGGCACGCGGCCCCGCAGCTGGATCATGTTGCGGGCGCGCTCCATCACGTTGGTAATCTCCTGGGCGGTCTTCAGGTACCGCCTGCCCGCGTCGGTCAGGTGGAGTCTCTGCTTGCTTCTGAAAAATAAGGGCATGTTGAAAGACTTTTCCAATTCTGTCAGGTAGCTGCTGAGTGCCTGCTGGGACACGTCCAGGTGGCGCGATGCGGCAGAAAGGCTCCCATAAGAGGCAATCGCGATGAAGTAGGGCAGCTGCTCCAGATTCATAACCTCATCCTTATCTACAACTTTTTGACATAGTATATACAAGAAAAAGGGAATTGTCAAACCCCCGTTGCTTCCTATATGATAAGACCGTAACCAAATCCCCCGTTCCCCCAAGGCAAAAACCCTACGGAAGACAGAAAGGAAGTAGCCTCTCATGAAGAAGTTCCTTGCGATCCTGCTCTCTGCGATCCTGTGCCTGAGCCTGGCCGTGCCCGCCATGGCCGACGCCTGGAAGTCCGGCGACACCGTGACCTTCGTCGTGCCCGCCAAGGCCGGCGGCGGCTCCGACCTGTACACCCGCTACCTGACCCAGGCCCTGAGCGAAGTGTGCCCCGGCACCAACTTCATCGTCACCAACTATGAGACCGGCGAGGTCGGTATGGAGACCCTGAAGAACGCCAAGGCTGACGGCCTGACCCTGGGCGTGGCCCACGGCGGCGCGATCATCCAGTGGTTCACCGCGATGACCAACGTCAACATCAAGGACGATCTGCAGGTCGTCGGCGTGTGCAACCTGGGCGGCCCCCAGGCCATCATCGCCGGCCCCAACGCTCCCTATCACAACTATGCCGAGCTGGCTGAGTACCTGAAGGCCAACCCCGGCCAGGTCCTGATCGGCTGCTCCCTGGGCGGCACCACCCAGATGATCTTCACCAGCTTCGTCAACGCCATCGCCGGCGACGCGAACCTGGCCACCTATGTGCAGTGCGCCTCCGAGGCCGACAAGCTGACCAACGTCGCTTCCGGCTCCATCGACATCGCCAACTGCTCCATCCCCAACGCCCTGTCCTACGAGGCTGACGGCCGCCTGACCATCCTGGGCACCATCGGCCCCAAGGTTTCCACCCTGCCCGCCATGAGCGAGCTGCTGGGCCAGGAGCTGCCCGCGCAGTACGCCTCCGGCCCCGAACAGGGCGTCGAGTCCGCGACCTGGGACAGCTGCTACTACATCCTGGCCCCCAAGGGCATGACCGATGAGCAGTACACCGCCATCAACGAGGCCATCATGAAGGCCTGCGGCGTGCAGTCCTTCATCGAGGGCAACAACGCCATGGCCACCTTCGTGAGCCCCCTGAACTGGGCTGAGTCCAAGGCCGCCATGGAGAACGAGTGGAGCTTCCTGGACAACCTGGTGGGCGAGCTGGGCCTGAAGGTTCGCTGATCCGCCACCATCCACAAAAGACATGACAGTCTGGCCCGGCTAAGGTCATCTTGCCGGGCCTCTTTTGACAAAAGAGTGGAGGCAAACTCCGATGAAAAAGATTAACCGCACCTATGTGCTGGGAGCTCTGGGTCTGGCGATCGCCGCGTGGATCGTCTGGCAGGCCAGCCAGATTCCGATGCGCCTGGTGGCCAACGAGCCCGGTCCGCGCTTCATCCCGTATGTTTCGGCCGGCGGCCTGGCCCTGTTCTCGATTCTCACCATCATCTTCGACGCGCCCAAGGAAGCCAAGAAGGGCACGAAGCCCTACCTGGACAAGGCGGGCTGGATCCGCCTGGCCATCATCATCGGCGAATCGATTCTTTTCGCGCTGAGCATGGTCTACATCGGCTTCTGGATCACCGCCATGCTGGGCATGATGCTCTTCATCGTCACCCTGAAGCGAAACAAGAAGATCAACTGGGTCGTCGCCATCCTGCTGAGTATCGGCCTTGCGTCGCTGTGCTACTTTGGCTTTACCCGTGGCTTCAACATCCCGCTGCCCAAGGGAGAGCTGTGGGAAGCCCTTGGCATCGCCATGCCGTAAGAGAAGGAGGAAGAAGAAATGCAAGCTTATATTGAAGCGTTGGGAATCCTCCTGCAGCCCGCCAACTTCCTGGTGATGTACGCCTGCGCGCTGGTCGGCTGCGTGCTCGGCGCCATTCCCGGCCTGTCCGGCGGCCTGGGCATCACGCTGCTGCTGCCCATGACCTTTGCCCTCTCCCGCGAGCTGAGCTTCTCCATGCTGGTGGGCATGTACGTGGGCGGCGTGTCCGGTTCCTTCATCGCCGCCGTGCTGGTCGGCATCCCCGGCTCCGCCTCCTCCATCGGCACCTGCTATGACGGTTATCCCATGACCAAGAACGGCAAGGCCGCCAAGGCCCTGTCCATCGGCATCACGGGTTCCTTCATCGGCACCTTCGTCTCCATCATCGTGGCCATGCTGTGCTCCGGCGCCATCGCCGATATCGCCCTGAGCCTCGGCCCGTGGGAATACTTCTCCCTGTGCCTGATGGCCATCACCATGGTCGTCGGCCTGTCCAACGGCTCCGTCTTCAAGGGCCTGATGGCGGCCTTCCTGGGCCTGTTCCTCTCCACCGTGGGCGCGGACAAGGTGACCAACACCCTGCGCTTCACCTTCAACAACACCAACCTCTACGGCGGCATCAACATGGTCTGCATGCTGATGGGTACCTTCGCCCTGCAGCAGGTGGCCACGGCCTACGCCAAGGGCCAGCAGGACATGCCCCCCGTGGACACCGCCAGCCTGAAGGGCTTCGGCCTGACCATCAAGGACTTCGTCTCCAACGCGAAAACCATCATCGTGTCCCTGTTCATCGGCCTGTTTATCGGCTTCCTGCCCGGCATGGGCTCCGGCATCTCCAACCTGATCGCCTACGGCCAGGCCAAGAAGATGGACAAGCATCCCGAGAAGTTCGGCACCGGCTATGATCCCGGCGTGTGGGCCACCGAGGTGGCGAACAACGCGGGCGTCGGCGGCGCGCTGATCCCGATGATCTCCCTGGGCATCCCCGGCGACGGCACCACCGTGCTGCTGCTCTCCGCCATGACCATCAAGGGTCTGCAGGCCGGCCCCATGTTCATCAAGACCAATCCCGTGCTGGCCGCGCTGATCTTCCTGATCGTGCTGGTGAGCGCCATCCTGGTGTTCTTCACCGAGCTGGGCACCAAGCGCTGGTTCCCCTACCTGCTGAAGGCTCCGTATCACTACCTCTTCAGCGCCATCATGATGATCTGCTTCATGGGCGCCTTCAGCGCCACCACCTCCATCTTCAGCGTGTACATGATGATCGCCTTCGGCATCCTGGGCGTGGTGATGGATATGTTCGGCATGCCCATGACGCCCCTCATGCTGTCCTTCATCCTCGGGCCCAAGATCGAGGAATACTTCCGCACCGGCGTGTCCTATGCCCGCGGTGACTATTCCCGCTTCCTGACCCGTCCCGTGTCCCTGATCTTCATCCTCATCGCGATCTACTCCGTGGTGGGCCCCTTCATCACCAAGGCCATCAAGAACCGCCGCGCCGCCAAAGCCGGCGATATCAAGTGAGAGGAAAAGCCATGTCGCTGACGAATGAACAAAAGCAGGCGCTCTTCGCCGTGCTCGACCGCACTGGCGGCCACCGCGAGGTGATGAAGCAGGCCCGCGTAATCCCCGAGGATTACCAGGCCCAGCTCAGTCACGTGGAGCGCGAGGAGCAGACCCTCGCCTTCGAGGGCATGCCTCCCGTGCGCGTCATCGTGTCCCGCGATCCCGGGCGCAAGGCGGACTGCCCCCTGCACGTCAACTTCCACGGCGGCGGCTTCATCTTCCCCCAGGACGGGGACGACGACCTGTACTGCGCCAACGTGGCCATGGGGATCCACGGCATCGTGGTGGACGTGGACTATGCCTGCTCCGACGCCGCTCCCTATCCGGCCGCGGTGAATCAGGCCTACGCGGTCACCTGCTGGGCCGTGGAGCACTGCGGCGCATGGGGCGCGGACATCCGGCGCGTCTCCGTCGGCGGCCACAGCGCGGGCGGCAACCTGGCCGCGGTGACGGCCATGGAAGCGCTGCGCGTGGGCAAGCCCAAGCTCCAGCTGGTGGTGATGGATTACGCCGCCAACGACAACTATTTCGTGCTGGAGGGCGAGGAGAACATCCGCAGCCGCGCCTTCTCCCTGCTCTACGCGGACGGGGACGCGGAGCTGCTGAAGGATCCCACCATCTCCCCCGTGTACGCGTCCATCGATCAGCTCAGGGGCTTCCCGCCCGCCCTGATCGTGGAGGCCGGTCTCTGTCCCTTCGTGGAGACCAACCGGAAATTCGGCGCCATGCTGGAGGAAGCCGGCGCCACCGTGCGCTTCGCCCGCTACCCCGACAGTCGTCACGGCTTCACCGTGCGGATGAACGGCGACTGGCAGGACGCGCAGCAGACCATCATCGACGCCATCAACGGCGCCGCCCCGGTATCCTGAATCACAGCCTGCCGCCTGTCTCCCTGAAGGGATAGGCGGCGAATCTTTAAGGAGGTCATTCCCATGTCCCTGACCCCTGAGCTTCGCGCCGTGATGGCGCGGGATATGCAGAGCAACCGCAAGTTCGACGGCGACACGGACATCCCGGCGGTCTGCCGCGCCTTTATCGACCGGGCGGAGATGGAGACCGTGGAGCGCCCCGCCGTCTGCGGCTGGCCCTACAAGCTGTACATCTTCACCGCGAAGAGCAAGAAGCCCAACAGCCCCTTGCACATCAACATCCACGGCGGCGGCTGGCTGATCGGCCACATGCCCAACGACACCCTCTGGAGCGCCTGGCTGGCCGACCAGATCGGCGGCGTGGTGGTGGACGTGGACTACACCACCACCGAGTTCGCCTCCTTCCCGGTGCCGCTGGAGCAGTGCCTGGACGCGGCCCGCTACACCTTCGCCCACCTGGCGGACTGGGACTGCAATCCGAAGCAGGTCTCCGTGGGCGGCTACTCCGCCGGCGGCCAGCTGACCATGAGCCTGACCCTCACGGCGATGGCCCGCGGCGAGAAGCTGCCCTTCTGCCTGCTGGTCAACGGCTACGGCCCCAACGAGATGCACTACGACGAGGCCGAGGCCAAGCGCGTGCCCGAGTACTGGAAGACCAAGGAATACCGCAACGCGGGCTTCGGCGTGCTGATGAGCGACGACAACGCCGCGCTGATGGACGACCCGAGCATCAACTTCATGACGGCCCCGGAGAAGGATCTGGCCGCCCTGCCGCCCACCATGATCCTCGGCGCGGCCAACGACCCCTTCCGCTTCCAGAACCTGCGGCAGGGGCAGCGGCTGGCCGAGCTGGGCGTCGAGGTGACGATGAAGATCTTCCCCGACACCGGCCACGGCTTTATTCCCCACTTCATGCCTCACTGGGAGGAGGCCGGCGCGCTGATCGTGCAGCGCATCCTGACAACCTCGCTCTGAGAAAGGATTCCTGTTATGAGATGCACCATTCACCCCGGCAATGAGCGCAGAAGCATCAACTTCCTGGACAACATCTGCTTTTCCCACGTCACCGACCTGGAGGGCCGTCCGCTGGATCTGCACCTTTCCCTGATGGTACAGAACGGCAACAGCGAGATGCGCCTGGCCTCCGGCCGCGACGACGAGGTCTCCACCGGCCTGCAGCCCCTGATCGTGTGGATCAACGGCGCGGGCTGGCGCAAGTGCGACAAGAACCTGATGGCCGCCGAAATCCAGTATTTCGCGGAGCACGGATACGCCGTGGCCTTCATCGAATACCGCAACTCCGGCCTCGGCCACTTCCCGGATCAGCTGATCGACTGCAAGACCGCCGTGCGCTTCCTGCGCGCCCACGCGGCGGACTACGGCATCGACCCCGACCGCGTGATCGCCATGGGCCGCTCCGCCGGCGGACACCTGGCCTCCTGGATGGCCATGAACACCGACGGCTTCGACTCCGACGAATGGGCGGGCACCTCCTCCCACGTGCAGGCCGCGGTGGATTTCTTCGGCCCCGTGGACATCAAGGCCTGCAACCTGCTGGAGCTTGAGCGGATGAAGAACCCGAACCACCGCTGGCACCGCATCGAGGAGACCCATGGCGGCGCGCTGCTGGGCGGCGACCCGGCCACCATGATTGAACGCAGCGACGCGGCCAGCCCGATCTTCAGCATCAGCGACAAGACCGCGCCCATCATGATCCTCCACGGCGACCAGGACCCCCTGGTGCCCCTGTCCATCAGCGAGGATTTCTACAATCGCCTGGTGGCGGCCGGCCTCGAGAGCCAGACGGAATTCTATGTGGTGGAAAACGGCGGCCACGGCACCCGCGAGCTGTTCCAGCCCGTGGTGAAGGAGCTGATCCTCACCTTCCTCCGTCAGCGCGTGGGGAAGAAGAATTAAGGAGATTATGATGCACAGAAAAACCTCACCTATTCTGGAAATCCTGGTCGACATCCACCGCGACGCCATCGTCGAGATGACCGGCCCCACCGGCACCGTGCGGATGATTCCCTTCGGCGGCACCGTCAAAGGCCCGCTGTTCCACGGCATCGTGGAGCCCTGCGGCGTGGACACCCAGGTCACCAACCTGAGCGAGGTGCGCCACATGTCCGCCCGGTACATGCTCACCGGCAAGGACTGCGAGGGCCGGCCCTGCCACATCTACGTCGAAAACAACGCCTGGTTCACCGACGGCGCCAGGCCCCAGCCCTTCAAGACCATCCCGACCTTCATGACCGATTCCGCCGCCCTCGCGCCCATCCTGCACCGCGGCGGCATCGTCGGCGAGGGCCACCGGGAGGAGGAGGGCCTCTGGATCCGCTATTTTGAGACCGAGGAAGACAAGGACTGAACAGAGGGGGAATTCCCGTGAGCATCCGTGCTGATTATCTCGACTATCAGGCGCGCCGCGACAAGCTGGTGAGCGGTCCCATGGGCCGCCTCTGGCAGAACCAGGAATCGCGCTACGTCCACCCGTTCCGCATCTTCGGCAACGTGTGGTACGTGGGCGACGACTGGGTCTGCGTACACCTGATCGACACCGGCGACGGCCTGCTGCTGATCGACTGCGGCAACATCGGCGCCACCGCCATGCTGGTCAACGCCATCTGGGAGGCCGGCTTCAACCCGGCGGACGTCAAGTGGCTGGTGCTGTCCCACGGCCACCTGGATCACATCGGCGGCGCGGCCTTCTTCCGCAACATGTTCGGCACGAAGATCTACCTCGGCGCTCCGGACGCTCAGATGTACCGCGAGCGCCCGGAGCTGAGCTTCGTCCAGGACGCGGACAGTGCGATCGCCACCATCGAGGCCCCCGACGTGGAGATTCACGACGGCGACGTCATCCAATTCGGCGACACCTCCGTGCAGTTCTACCTGTCTCCCGGGCACACCATGGGCGTCATCTCCTGCTTCTTCGACGCCCACGAGGGCGACAGGACCGTGCGCTGCGGCTACTACGGCGGCTTCGGCTTCAACACCCTGCAGAAGGATTACCTGATCGAGATCGGCGACCCGGAGTACAGGACCCGGCAGATCTATCTGGACTCCCTGGCCCGCACGCGGGATGAGAAGGTAGAGCTCTTCCTGGGCAACCACACCATCAACAACGACACCATGGCCCGCCGCCAGCGCCAACTGGAGCATCCCGACGGCCCCAACCCCTTCCTGGACAGCGAGGCCTGGGCCAAATACATGGACAAGAAGCGCGACGACCTCCTGGCCTTCATGGCGGATCCGAAGAATAATTGAGGTATTATCCATGAACAACATTCCTGTCATCACCTCCATGCAAGTCATCCCCGTCGCGGGCTATGACAGCATGCTCATGACCCTCTCCGGCTGCCACGCCCCCTGCTTCACCCGCAACCTGGTGATCCTCAAGGACAGCGCGGGCCACACCGGCATCGGCGAAATCCATGGCGGCGATTACACCCACGACGGCCTCGTCGCCATGACGCCCCTGGTGGTGGGCATGCCCATCTCCAAGGGCCGCGAGGTGCTGCAGCGCATCCACAAGGCCATTGATCCCCACGCCGACGACGCCAGCGAGGGCATCCAGACCCTGGATATCACCAAGCTCAAGTACGTGGTGCGCAGCGAATGGGCCATTGAGTGCGCCATGCTCGACCTGCTGGGCCAGTTCCTCGAGGTGCCCATGTGTCAGCTGCTCGGTGAGGGCCAGCAGCGGGACGAGGTCGAGGTGCTGGGCTACCTCTTCTATGTCTCGGACAAGGGCAAAACCCCCGCCGGCGCGATGCAGTACCTCGACGAGAGCGACAGCGCTGACCCCTGGTTCCGCCTGCGCCGCGAGGAGATCCTGACCCCCGCGCGCATCGTGGAGGAGGCCGAGGCCGTCGCCGAGAAGTACGGCATGCGCAACTTCAAGCTCAAGGGCGGCGTGCTCCGGGGCGAGGAGGAGATGGAGGCCGTCCGCGCAGTGAAGAAGCGCTTCCCCGACGCCCGGGTCAACATCGACCCCAACGGCGCGTGGAGCCTGAAGGAAGCCATCGACCTGTGCCGGGACATGCACGGCATCGTCACCTACATGGAGGATCCCTGCGGCCCCGAGGCGGGCTTCAGCGGCCGCGAGATCATGCGCGAATTCAAGAACGCGACCCAGTTCCAGGTGGCCACCAACATGATCGCCACGGACTGGCGGCAGTTTTACCACACCGTGAGCCTCAACGCCTGCGACATCATCCTCGCCGACCCCCACTTCTGGGGCTTTGACGGCGCGGTGCGCATGAGCCAGCTGCTGGACACCTGGGGCCTCACCTTCGGCATCCACAGCAACAACCACTTCGACATCACCCTGGCGGCCTTCGCCCAGGTCGGCGCGGCGGCGGTGGGCCGCGTGGCCCCGCTGGACACCCACTGGATCTGGCAGGACGGCCAGAATCTGCTGGAGGACACCCCGCAGATTATCGGCGGCAAGCTGCAGGTGCCGAAGAAGCCCGGCCTCGGCGTGACTCTGAACATGGCCCGCGTGGAGGAGGCCAACCACCTCTACAACAGCCTGCCGACCCACGACCGCGACGACTCCGTCGCCATGCAGTACCTGATTCCCGGGTGGAAGTACGACCACAAGAAGCCCTGTCTGGTGAGGTAAGAAGATTCTAATTGAATGCTTCACCATACACCAGGCGCGGAATCCTCTGTGTAAAAGACGAGTCGCCCGAAGAGTCCAGAGGCGATCGGAAAACTCTGGATTCCGAACGCCCGGAAATCATGCCCTTTGGCATGATTTCAGTGAGGAATTGGGTGATAACCCTCCGCAGGCGGCGAAATCTCTTTCGGGAAAAATGCATTCATAACTGAATCGAATAAAGCACGCAGCGCGATGCATCCCGACCGGGGGCAGCGCGCTGCTTTTTTTCCGTTTTTGCGGGCAAAAACGCGACCCTTTGTGACAAAAATATGGGCTCTCTGGTTGACATTTAACAATGATTACAATAAAATATCGCTGAAGGCAACCCGCAACAGAGGGAGATGAGCAAATGTTGAAAGATTCGCGTTTCCGTTGGCGTGCCATCGTCCGCGCCCTGGCCTTATGCTGCATCCTGACGATCTGTTTGGGCTTCCTGACGCCCGCGCCGGCCCAGGCCGCCCAGAAGGGCAAAGCGCTCAGCCTGTTTTATACCGACACCGCAGGGACGCGCTCGCCCGTCGAGCTGGTGACACCCGGCTCCGCTACCTCCGTCATCAAGCTCAACGGCGTCACCCTCGCCGTGAACAACATCCAGCTGGACTGGGAGACCAACGCCACCGGCACCCACCGCATCGCGGTGATCCACGCGCCCTCCACGGGCCGCGCATCCCTCCGCCTGACGGAGAAGCCCAAGTCCAAGGTGCTGACCAAATGCCCCGCCGGCAAGGTCGTGCTGGTCTTTGATTACGGCGAGAAATACACCGGCGTCTTCTACAAGGGCTACGGCGGCTACGTGCTCACCGAAGCCCTGAAGTTCATCGGCGACCGCGTCTCCCTCGGCGGAGCCACGGTCAGCTACGAGGGCTCCACCACCCGCACCACCAACCTGCGCCTGCGGGCCTCGCCGAACCAGAGCGGCCAGTCCCTCACGGCGGTGAACCCCGGCATGCGCGCCACCATGGTCGGCGCGGCGGCCAACTGGGTCGAGGTGGACATCAACGGCTGGCACGGCTACATCCGCATCAAGTTCCTGACCCTGGACGACGGCGTCGCCGACCCCACCGCCAACAGCGCCTCCGACACCCCCGCCAGCACCACCGAGCCCGTCGAAGCCGCCGAGTCCGGGGAATCTGTCTAAAGTATACTTAGATCACGTTACGACTCCTCGCCTGGCAGGCGCCGAACGCCCGGAAAACTCCACAGTGTGGAGTTTTCAGTGAGGCGAAAGCGGCAGCGACAGGATCGCAAAGCCCCCTCCCCGCGCCCGCAGGCGCGGAACTCTCACCAAACAAGGCAGGCGATCACCACGAACGATTATGGCAGACAACTGCGCGTTATCAACCTCGCGCAGCTGCGGGAAAACACCCGGCTGATCCGCTCCGCCGTGCCTGCGTCCGCGCGCCTGATGGCCGTCGTCAAGGCAGACGCCTACGGTCACGGCGCGGTGCAGACGGCCCGGGCCGTCCTCGAAGCGGGCGCCGACTGGCTGGCGGTGGCCTGTGTGGAGGAGGGCGTCGAGCTGCGCGAGGCGGGCATCGATGCGCCCATCCTGGTGCTCGGCGGCTCGAATCCCCGCGCCATGGCGGCGGCCGCGCGGCACCACATCACCCTCGCCCTCTACACGCCTGAGCAAGTCGCCCAGGCCGACGAGGCCGCCCGCGAGGCCGGCCAGCCCCTGGACGCCCACGTCAAGCTCGACACCGGCATGGGCCGCATCGGCGCGCGGACGCCGGAGGAGGTCATCGCCCTGCGCGAGGCCTTCGCCGCCCATCCCTCGGTGCGCCTGACCGGCGTCTTCACCCACTTTGCCGACGCGGACGGCGTCGACCTGAGCTTCACCCACGCCCAGCTCAGGCGCTTCGAGGAGCTGACAGCCCTGCTGCCGGACGGCCTGCTGCGCCACTGCGCAAACTCCGCCGCCATCCACCGCCTGATGCCCGAGGCCGCCTTCGACATGGTGCGCATGGGCATCAGCCTCTACGGCTATCCGCCCGTCGCCACCGATCTGCCGCTGAAGCCCTGCATGCGCTGGGAGGCGGAGATCACCCACGTCAAGGACATCGCCCCGGGCGACGCGGTCAGTTACGGCTGCATCTTCCGGGCGGAGACCCCCATGCGCATCGCCACCGTGGCCTGCGGCTACGGCGACGGCTACCACCGCGCGGCCACCGGCGGGGCCACCGTGCTCATCCACGGCCAGCGGGCCCCCATCGTCGGGCGCATCTGCATGGATCAGATGATGGCCGACGTCACCGACATCCCCGGGGTGAAGGCCGGGGATACCGCCGTGCTGCTCGGCGAGGACGGCAGCGAAACCGTCACCGCCGAGGACATCGCCCGCTGGAGCGGCACCATCTCCTACGAGGTGCTGCTGGCCGCCACCGGGCGCGTGCGCCGAGTGTGGCGCGATGAATAAAATCAAAATTCAACTACGGGAGAACCATATGTCCGTCACACAGTCTCAGCATCCAAAGACAGCCCAGAAGAAAAAGCAGGCCGCGCCTGTGAAAAAGCCCTACCTGACCGGCGCGCCCTTTGACGGCAATTCCCTGAAGAGTGCCCTGATCCTGCTGGGCATGCTGGCCCTGACCGCCTTCGTCTACCTGATCGCGGCCACAGCCCTGATGATCGACATCGCGCCCCTGCGCATCGCGCTGAACGTGGTGCTGCTGGTGCTCACCTGGCAGCTGTTCAGCGCCAGCGGCCGCGCCAACGGCGCCGTGGCCGTCAACCAGGGCGAGATCATGTACCGCCGCCAGGAGCGCGGGGAGACCGTGACGGCCAAGGACCGCTCGCTGTGCTTCCACCCCGCAAAGGGCTTCCTGATCGGCCTCATCGGCAGCCTGCCGCTGTTCCTGGTGGCCCTGGGTCTCGCCCTGACCGCCACCCGGCAGATGACCACCGCCGGCGCTCTGCCCTCCTGGCTGGGCACCCTCGCGGAGGATCCCGACTTCGCCACGGCGGTCTCGGCCTACACCACGCAGCAGCACATGACCGTGACGGATGTGCTGCGCATCATCACCCGCGTGGAGCTGCTGCCCTGGGTGAACCTCATCGGCTCGGAGAACGCGGATCTCCTGCTGCTGTTCGAGCGGTTCTCTCCCCTGCTGGTGTTGCTGCCCGGCCTGAGCTACGGCTGGGGCTACACCCGCGGCGTGCAGGAGCGCACCCGTGTCCACACGGACATCGCCGCCGCCAACAAGCGCCGTGAAAAGCGGAGCGCCAGGGCCAAGAAGGCCCGCGCCGCCTCCACCCCCAAGCAACTGAACTGATCGGCAGGAGACGACATGCGCATCATCGCCGGAACCGCCCGCTCCCGGACGCTCCAGGCCCCCAAGGGCATGGACACGCGCCCGACCCTCGACCGCGTGCGGGAGAACCTCTTCAATATCCTTGGCCACAGCGTGTATGACGCGCGGGTGCTGGATCTGTTCGCCGGCAGCGGCGCGCTCTCCTTCGAGGCCCTCAGCCGCGGCGCATCCATGGCCGTGCTGGTGGACAAGGCACGGCCCGCCCACCTGTGCCAGCGGCAGAACGCGGAGAGCCTCGGCTTCACCGACCGGTGCCGCATCCTGCTCTGTCCCTGGGAGCGCGCCGTGGACACCCTGCAGCGCGAGGGCGCGCGCTTCGACCTCGTCTTCCTCGATCCGCCCTATGCCATGACCGACCTCACGGAGGTCACCGCCGCCCTGCTGCCCCTCTTGGCCGAGGACGGCCAGGTCATCGTGGAGCACGAGGCCAACAAGCCCAGTCGCGTCACCCCGGAACTGGCCCTGACCGACACCCGCAAATACGGCTACGCAGGGCTCAGCATCTATCGCCCGCAGACATTAAACTCCAGTGCTGCCGAATAAATCACTTGCCGAAACAGGCGCTGCGAAGGGGTGCAGGGGGCGACCGCAAAGCCCCCTGCCCGCGCCCGCAGGCGCGGAACGCGAAGGTTTCCAAAGGGCGATCGCAAAGCCCTTTGGCCGCGCCCGCAGGCGCGGAACCCCTGCAATCGGAGGATAAACAAACACCATGACCACGCCCGCAGAGAGAATCTGCATCTACCCTGGTAGCTTCGACCCCATCACCGAAGGCCACCTCGACATCATCCGCCGCGCCGCCTCCCTCTACGACCGCGTCATCGTGGCGGTGCTCCGCCACCCCACCAAGCCCGGCTGCTTCACCTGGGAGGAGCGCGTCGACATGATCCGCCGCGCCTGCGCCGGCATCCCCAACGTGGAGGCCACCAGCTTCGCGGGGCTGACCACCGCCTTCGCCCGGCAGGTGCACGCCTGCGCGATGCTCCGGGGGCTGCGCGCCGCCTGCGACTTTGAGAGCGAGCGCGAGCTGGCGCAGATCAACCAGCGCCTCGCCCCGGAGATCGAGACCGTGTTCCTGATGGCGAGGCCCGAGCACACCGCCATCTCCTCGTCCTCGGTGCGCGAGATGGCCTCCTACGGCTGCGACCTGACCGGCTTCGTCCCGGAGGCGCTGATCCCTGAGGTGCTGGCGAAGTTCCAGGGCTAAAAAGCTGAAATTTCAACTGATGATAGCAAGCGAAGGGGTGCAGGGGGCGACCGCAAAGCCCCCTGCCCGCGCCCGCAGGCGCGGAATCCCGATGACACAAGACAGGGAGGAAATCACCATGGCAGAGGGCAGCAAGAACGTACAGCAAAGCCTGACCATCATCCGCGGCCTCGAAGACGCGGTGCAGAGCGCCGGCAAATCCTGGATGCGCGCGGACATGTGCCTGCTCAACCGCAGACAGATGCAGGACGACCTGGCCCTCCTCCGGGAGTGCCTGCCCACCGCGCTGGAGAGCGCCGAAGGCATCGTGAAGAACGAGGAGAGCATCCTCAAGGCGGCCCAGGATCAGGGCCAGGCGGCCATCAGCGAGGCGCGGCAGGAGGCGGATCGCATCCAGGCCGAGGCCAAAGCCGAGCTGGAGAAGCTGCAGGAGCAGATCAAGCAGGCGGAAGCCCAGGTCGCCAAGATCCAGAAGGAGGGCGAGCAGCTCCGCCAGCAGCTGACCGCCCAGGCCCACCAGCAGGCCCAGCAGATCGTGGACGCCGCCCAGCGCCAGGGTCAGCAGATCGTGGCCGAGGGCGAGCAGCAGGCCCGCGCCCTGGCCGAGAAGGAGAACGTCTACCTGCGCGCGAAGGTCGCGGCGGAGGAGCTGACCGAGAAGAACGAGGCCCAGCTCGCCCAGCTGCGACAGAAAACCTTCGCCTACCTGGACGATGTGCTGGGCCAGGCCGAGCAGTATGTCGGCGGCCTGATCCAGGATGTGCACCAGGAGCGGGAAAACATGAAGAGTTATAGATAACAAAAAATGGCACTTTCACCCGATGTTCACATTCACGCCACGAACTGTTCACACAGACGGTTTAAGATAGCATTGTGTTCAGCGGAGCCACCAACCGCCCGAACACGTCTCCTATCCGACATTCCCCCAAGGAATGTCAAAACCTCCCTATCCTCCATACAAGCAAGGCCCGCCTGACCGCAAGGAAAGGCGGGTCTTGTGATTTTGGCGGGCTTCATCTATAATGGCAGCGCCGGAATCGAACCGGTACAGAGAGGTACATATGACGGAAAAAACCAACGATCGCAGATCCTTCGCCATGTTCATCGCCTCCATGCTGATCTTCGGAACGATCGGCGTCTTCAGGAGAACGATCCCGCTGTCCTCCAGCTTCCTGGCCTTTTCACGCGGGGTGCTCGGGGGGCTGTTCCTCCTGGCCTTCAGGCGGCTGAAGGGAAAGGGCGCTGGGGAGAGGCTGCCGGCGGCCACGTTGGCGCGGCTCGCCGTGACGGGCGCGCTGATGGGAATCAACTGGATCCTGCTGTTCGAGGCCTACAGCTACACCACGGTGGCCGTCGCCACGCTGTGCTACTACATGCAGCCAACGATTGTGATGCTCCTTTCGCCCGCGGTCTTCCATGAGAAGCTGACGAAGAAGAAGGCCCTGTGCGCGGCCGCGGCCGTCGTCGGCATGGTGCTGGTCTCCGGTGTGACGGGAGGCGGCGGCGCCCAGGGCGGGAGCCTCCGGGGGATCCTGCTGGGTCTTGGGGCCGCGGTCTTTTACGCCTGCGTCGTCATCATGAACAAGAAGACCCCCGGCATCGAACCGTACCGGAAGACGACCGTCCAGCTGCTCTCAGCCGGCCTGGTCATGATCCCTTACCTGCTGGTGACGGGCGGCTTCGGCGGGGAGCGCATCACCGCGGCCACGGCAGCGATGCTGCTGTTGGTCGGCATCGTGCACACGGGCATCGCCTATGTGCTCTATTTCGGGAGCATGGACGGACTGCGCGTGCAGTCCATCGCTCTGCTCAGCTACATCGACCCGGTCTCCGCCCTGCTGTTCTCCGCGCTCCTGCTCCACGAGCCCCTCGGCCTCCTGAGCGCACTCGGCGCTGTGCTGATCATCGGATCGGCGATCGTCAGTGAAAGCTGATGATTGACGTCCACGGATTTTTGTGCTATCATGTAATTGGTTGAAGTTGGCGATTTGCCACTTTGACCATGCAGCATTCAACCAACCCAAATTGCAGAAAAGGGGTTTTTCAGATGGCGAAACTGGATCTGACCAAGTATGGCGTGACCGGAACGACCGAGATTGTCTACAATCCCTCCTACGAGCAGCTGTACAAGGACGAGATGGACCCGTCCCTGGAGGGCTATGAGAAGGGCCAGGAGAGCGAGCTGGGCGCGGTCAACGTGATGACCGGCATTTATACCGGCCGCTCCCCCAAGGACAAGTACATCGTGATGGATGAAAACTCCAAGGACACGGTGTGGTGGACCACCCCCGAGTACAAGAACGACAACCATCCCATGACCCAGGAGACCTGGGCTGTGGTGAAGGAGATGGCCCAGAAGCAGCTCTCCGGCAAGAAGCTGTACGTGGTGGACGCCTTCTGCGGCGCGAACAAGGACACCCGCATGGCCGTGCGCTTCATGATGGAGGTGGCCTGGCAGGCCCACTTCGTCCGCAACATGTTCATCAAGCCCACCGCCGAGGAGGAGGCCTCCTTCGAGCCCGACTTCGTGGTGTACACCGCTTCCAAGGCCAAGTGCGATTGCTACAAGGAGCTGGGCCTGAATTCCGAGACCGTGGTGGCCTTCAACGTCACCAGCCGTGAGCAGGTCATCCTGAACACCTGGTACGGCGGCGAGATGAAGAAGGGCATGTTCTCCATGATGAACTACTACCTGCCCCTCAAGGGCATGGCCTCCATGCACTGCTCCGCCAACACGGACATGCAGGGTGAGAACACCGCCATCTTCTTCGGTCTGTCCGGCACCGGCAAGACCACCCTGTCCACCGACCCCAAGCGCCTGCTGATCGGCGACGACGAGCACGGCTGGGACGACAACGGCGTGTTCAACTTCGAGGGC
>CADASK010000026.1 GCA_902790495.1 uncultured Eubacteriales bacterium | reverse complement strand
CGCCCGGAAAACTCCATGTTATGGAGTTTTCAGCGGAGAGCGGGCGGCAGCCCCGGACCGACCGCAAAGCCCCCTGCCCGCGCCCGCAGGCGCGGAACCCTTAGGACGCGAAACGCCCCTCCCCGAAGGGAGGGGACACAATCGCGTCAGGGGATCAATAGAGCCACTGCTTGATCAGGGTGTCCAGGGTGCCATCCTCCTGCAGCTCCTTCAGCGCGCCGTTGACCAGCTCCACCAGCTCGCTGCCCTTGGGGAAGGCGATGTTGTACTGGTCGGCCGTGCCCTCGCCCTCCAGCAGGAAGTACTTGAGCATCGGGGAGCCGTCGGCGTTCAGCACGGTGTTGCTCAGCTTCTTGGAGCCGTTGATGGAGGTCAGGCCGGCCACGACGCCGTCCAGACCCTCGGCCACGGCATTGCCCACAGCGGCCTGGCCCTGGAAGGTCTTCAGGGTCGCGCCGGGGATGTTTTCGATCAGCATCTCATAGGTGGTGCCCTGAGAGCAGGCCACGATCTGATCCTTCAGGTCGTCGTAGGAGGCGATGGCGGAATCCACCGGCACCACGCAGCCCACGTCGGTGACGCAGTAGGTCATGGAGAAGTCGACCACCTGGGCGCGCTCCTCGGTGTAGCTCATGCCGGAGATGACGAAGTCCGCGTCGCCGGTCTGCAGGGAGCCGATCAGGGAGGAGAAGCCCATGGGCACGATCTCGAAGGTGAAGCCCAGCTTTTCGCTCAGCTTCTTGATGATGTCGATGTCCAGGCCTTCATAGCCGGTCTCGTCGGTTTCGGAGACGGTCTCGAAGTACATAAAGTCGGGGGACAGGGCGATCTTCAGGTTCTTGCCGGCCAGGGGCTTGGCGTCCTCGGCCAGGGCGGATACGGCGGTGAGGGCCAGCGTCAGGGCCAGCAGCAGGGCAAAGAGCTTCTTCATCATGGTTTCCTCCTTCGGAATCTTGTGAACGAGATGAATAATAATGCATAAACACGCTTTTGTCAAGGGCTAATTCTGCATATTATTGCATAAAAACGTGAATATCTGTATATTCGAGGAGTAATCTTATCCCTCCAGCAGCGTAATGCGCTTGACATCCGCTTCCTCCACCGTCATGAAGACCGTCTTCTGGTGGGTGTAGGTCACATAGCCGGGGGCGGTGCCGCCGGGCTTTTTCACGTAGCGCCGCAGGGTGTAATCCACCGGCACGTTAGAGGAGCGCTGGCCCTTGGAGTACCACGCGGCCAGCTGGGCGGCTTCCTTCAGGGTCTGCTCCGGCACCTCGCCCTCCGTGCGCACCAGCACATGGCTGCCCGGCATGTCCTTGGCGTGGAGCCACAGCTGATCCCCCGGGGCGGAGCCCGTCAGCCGCTCGTTCTGGGCGGCGTTCTTGCCCACGTGGATCTCGATGCCGTCCGAGGAGAGGTAGCGGTAGGGCTTCGAGGGCGGCAGGGTGCGCTTCTCCTTGCGGCTGGTGACCCGCTTCATGTAGCCGGTGCGGGCCAGCTCCTCGCGGATCTCTTCCAATTCACTCTCGCCGACGCACTTGCCCACGTCCAGCAGCATGCCCTCCAGGTAGTCCAGCTCCTTCAGCGTCTTCTCGCGCTGCTCGGCGGCGGTCTGCCGGGCGGAGCGCGCCTTCTGATAGCGCTTGAAGTAGCGGCTGGCGTTCTGGGCGGGGGAGAGGGTCACGTCCAGCGGGATGGTCAGCTCGCCGCCGTTCTCGTCGTAGTAGTTGGGCAGGGTGCAGCTCTCCTGGCCCTTGTGGAGCTGATAGAGGTTGGCGTGGATCAACTCGCCCATGATCCGGTAGTCCTCCATGTGCTCAGCGCCGGCCAGCTCCTCCTCCTGCAGGGCGAGCTTCTTCTCGCAGCGCTCGATCTGTCCTTTGAGCAGGCGCACCATGGAGGCGCTCTTCTGGCGGATGCGGTCCTTGGCGTCCCGGCTGCCAAAGCAGGCCTCGATGGCGTCGGAGAGGGTGGGGCAGCTCTTCTGCCGGTCGACGCCGCGGCTCAGGTAGGGGAAGGCGAAGACCTCCGCCGGGTCGCCGTCCGCGTCCAGCTCCACGCAGGGCGCGGCGAGAGACGGCAGCTTGGCGAGGAAGGCGGACAGGCGCTCCGCGGTCTCCGGCAGATGCTCGGGGCCGGGCCGGTCGGCGCCGGGGGACAGCACGCGGTAGGCCAGCTCCTGGGCGCTCACGGCGCTCAGGCCGGTGACGCACGCGCCCAGCGCTTTGGCCAGGGGCACGTCGCCCTGGGCCGACAAACGCGCCAGCAGGGCTTCCGCCGTGCAGGCCTCCGGGGCCAGCTTGTCTTGGGCGGGCGGATCCTCGTAGGGGATGCCCGGCATCAGCTGGCGCACGCGGCTCATGTCCTCGCTGACGTGGTGGGCACTGTCGAGGATGCGGCCGTTGTGATCCACGAGGATCAGGTTGGAGTGGCGGCCCATCACCTCCAGCACCAGGCGGCGCAGCACGCGGTCGCCCAGCTCGTCCACGGCCTCGATGTCCACGTGGATCACGCGGTCGCCCAGCAGCTGGCGCACGGCCAGCACGCGGCCGCCCAGCAGCTGCTTGCGCAGCAGCATGCAGAACATGGGCGGCTCCAGGGGGTTTGGGTAGGTGCGCTGGGTCAGGTGGCAGCGGGCGTTCTGCGCCGAGGCGCACAGCAGCAGCCGCCGGTTGACGCCGCCGACGCGGCAGAGCAGGATCACGGTATCCTTTTCGGGCTGGGTGACGCGGTCGACGCGTCCGCCCGCGAGCAGGTCATTCAGCTCCCTCGCGGCAAAGCCGAGGGTCAGGCCGTCCATGGGCATGAGCGATTCCTCCCGGGTGCTCTCGCAAAAGCTTCTATAGAACAAGGGTAAGCATACAATGAATTGCCGCGCCGGTCAAGGGCGGAGGCAGGCCCGGGGCGGTGATACATCCAAATGTTTTTTTCGCGCGCAACGGATTGACGCAGCCTTGTCTCTCATGGTAAAATCCATACTTGTTGTTTGCGCACAGGCCGAAGAAGGAGGCAGTCCTATGACCCGCATCGGTTTTGACAATGAAAAGTATCTGAGAACCCAGTCGGAGCACATCATGGAGCGCATCAGCCAGTACGGCAAGCTTTACCTCGAGTTTGGCGGCAAGCTGTTCGACGACTACCACGCGTCCCGCGTCCTGCCGGGCTTCCGGCCGGATTCCAAGATCACCATGCTCAAGCAGCTGAAGGATCAGACGGAGATCGTGATCGCCATCAGCGCCGACGACATCGAGAAGAACAAGGTGCGCGGCGACATCGGCATCACCTACGACATGGACCTGCTGCGCCTGGTGGACGCCTTCACGGCCAACGGCCTGTACGTGGGCAGCGTGGTGATGACCCACTTCGCGGGCCAGCCCTCCGCCATCGCCTATGAGAAGAAGCTCAAGTCTCTGGGCATGCACGTCTACCGCCACTATCCCATCGCGGATTATCCCTCCAACCTGGCGCTGATTGTCTCCGACGACGGCTACGGCCGCAACGATTACATCGTCACCAGCCGCCCGCTGGTGGTGGTCACGGCCCCCGGCCCGGGCAGCGGCAAGATGGCCACCTGCCTCAGCCAGCTCTACCACGAGCAGAAGCGCGGCGTCAAGGCCGGGTACGCGAAGTTCGAGACCTTCCCGATCTGGAACCTGCCGCTGCACCACCCGGTCAACCTCGCCTACGAGGCCGCGACGGCCGACCTGAGCGACGTGAACATGATCGACCCCTTCCACCTGGAGGCCTACGGCGAGACCGTGGTCAACTACAACCGGGACGTGGAAGTCTTCCCGGTGCTGCGGGCGATGTTTGAGAAGATCTTCGGCGAGTGCCCCTACAAGTCGCCCACGGACATGGGCGTGAACATGGCGGGCAACTGCATCGTGGACGACGAGGCCTGCCGCGACGCCGCCCGCCAGGAGATCATTCGCCGCTACTATGATGCCCTGTGCGAGAAGCGCAAGGGCAACGCGGGGGACGCGCCCGTCCAGAAGATCTCCCTGCTGATGGAGAAGGCGGGCATCTCCGTGGCGAACCGCCCCGTGGTGGCCGCCGCCAACATCCGCGCCAGCCAGACCGGAGGCCCCGCCGCCGCCATGAGCATGGAGGACGGCACCATCATCACCGGCAAGACCAGCTCGCTGCTGGGCGCGTCCTCGGCGCTGATCCTCAACGCGCTGAAGTACCTCGCCGGCATCGACGACAGCATCAAGCTGATCTCCCCGACAGTGATCGAGCCCATCATGGAGCTGAAGGTGCGCTACCTGGGCAACCACAACCCCCTGCTGCACATCGACGAGATCCTGATCGCCCTGGCCCTGGCCGCCCTGGACAACGAGGCCGCGAAGGCCGCCTACGCCCAGCTGCCGCGCCTGGCGGGGCTGGAGGTGCACTCCTCGGTCATCCTCTCCCAGGTGGACGTGGGCGTGTTCAAGAAGCTCGGCGTCAACCTGACCTGCGAGCCGGCCTACCAGAGCAAGAAGCTCTACCACACCTGATGACCGGGAAAGCGCAACAAATGGGGCGCCGCCGCGGCGTGTGTTTTTCCCGACGACCCTTGCGCTTCGCCGTTTTATCCGGTATAATGGGGATGTCAAGCGAACCGTCAACCATCTACCCACATCCAATGAAAAAAGGAGGTTTACCCGCATGAAAAAACTTTTGGCAGTGTTTTTGGCTTTGACCCTGTCCCTGCTGCCCGCCCTGTCGCTGGCTGAGAACGTCCTCGGCAACGCGGTGGCGCAGGACCAGGCCATCACCGGCACCACGACCATGAGCTTCCTGTCGGATACCCTGACAGGTACCCCGGAGATCGACAACGCCATCATCGACCTGTTCAAGGCCCTGAAGGTGGATTACTACGCCCAGCAGGGCCAGGCCGGCCTGAGCCTCAAGCTGGACGGCACCGAGGTGCTGGACGCGGATGTGGCGCTGGATCAGGGCACCCTGTACGTCCGCTCCTCCTGGGTCGGCGAGGACACCCTGGCCTTCGATATGAACCAGGCGGTGAGCGCCCAGGCCGGCGGCCTGCAGATCAGCTTTGACCAGGAGGCCGCCCAGCAGCTGTTCTCCGGCGACATCACCGAGCTGTTCCCGAACACCCTGCCCGCCGTGATGAACATCATGGGCAAGATGCAGCCGGAGGCCTGCGACGAGGCGCCCTACACCCAGAAGATCGTCATCGATCTGACGGCGGAGGAGCTCAACGGCCTGATCTCCGCTGTGCTGACCGACCTGTCCGGCATCGGCGAAAAGATCAGCCTGAAGCTGGGCGGCGAGGACGGCGCGGCCAAGCTGGCCGAGGCCGCGAAGCAGGAGCTGCTGAAGGACTTCACCTTCAACGAGCCCCTCACGGTCTGGGCGGACCAGTACGGCCAGAACATCCGGATCGCCTGCGACTACACCCAGGGCGCCGAGGAAAAGACCAACGTGCGCGTGGACTGCCAGATCACCAACGACGAGAAGGGCCTGCACGTGTACAACGTGACCGCCACCGAGGCGAACGGCGAGCGCAAGGTGCAGTGGGCGGACCTGACGGTGGAGCCCGGCCAGGACGGCGCCGCGGCCCTGCTGCAGATCGGCACCGGCGAGGGCGAGGCTGTGAAGACCGAGACGACGGCCGAGCTGCAGTTCACCCACAGCGTGGACCAGACGGAGAAGACGGACGACTACATCTTCGGCCTGAAGGTGAAGAACGCGGCGGACGCCGAAACCGGCAAGGAGAACAACTTCTGGATCACCGCCGTGGTGAGCAAGGCCCAGGATGAGAACGACGTGGAGGTCTACATCGAGACCGGCAGCGAGCCGGACACCCCGACCGCGACCATCCAGCTCAAGGCGGAATGGGAAGTGGAAGGCAGCCAGACGGAGTTCGAGGCCGTCCTGAACATCAAGGCCGGCAGCCTTAACCTCTGGGTGGAGGACGAGACCGAGTTTGACACCGAGAAGCTGACCGGCAAGTCCGAGACCCGCATCGGTACCTCCGAGGACAACATCGTCTTCAAGGCCAACGACGTGATCACCCCTGCGGAGAAGATGCCCTCCATCGTGAGCGACAGCGCCGTGCGGCTGCTGGAGCTGCCCGCCGAGCAGCAGCAGGAGTGGGGCGAGGCCATCGCCGAGAGCGCGCAGATGGGCCTGATCAAGCTGCTCCAGTCTCTGCCGGAGAGCGTGCTGCAGATCGTGCAGCTCCTCATGGGCGGCAGCGGCAACTGACCCAGCGCGATGCAATAGCATAACCAACCTGTACGGCCCCGCCTGCTTCGGCAGACGGGGTCTTTTGCATAGCTGCCAAAACGAAGAGTGGCCAAGTAGGCGATGCGAAGGGGTGCAGGGGGCGACCGCAAAGCCCCCTGCCCGCGCCCGCAGGCGCGGAATCCCCGCAGCCGGAGAGTGCCAATCTCTCCAGATAAAAAGGATACCAACATCGACAAAACTCAAATATGACAAAAATGTTTCGACATTTTGCAAAAATTTTCAATTTTCGGAAAAGACGCCATCAAAAAGACTTGCAATCTGGCGAAAAAGCGTCTATAATGATATCCGGTAAATTGGATGCGTAGCCTCTTTTCAGGCGCGCGTTATCACCGCCCGCAGGGCGGAGGCCCGAAATCTCCGCCGCACCCGGAACCGGAGGCGGGTCACAGGGGGTAGGATAGAAGTATGAAGACCACGGTTGCAGCCATTGACTTTGGCACCAGCAAGATTGTAACCCTGGTTGCGGAAAACAGCGGAACGCAGCGCTGTGATATCGTCGGCGCGGGCATTGCGGCCTACGACGGCTATCTGGAGGACGGCTGGAACAATCCCGGCGAGCTGGACAGCCGCATCCTCGCCTGCGTGGAGGACGCCGAGAAGCAGAGCCACCGCAAGATCCACGATCTCAACGTGGGCGTGCCGGGGGCCTTCACCCGCGTTTATGCCACGGAGGCCCGGGTCACCCTGAAGGGCACCGACCCGAAGGTGACGCCCGCGGACGTGAAGGAGGCCTTCAAGACCGCCGAGAAGAACCTGGGCGATGTGATGGGCGTGGTGGTGCACACCTCCCCGGCCTGGTTCTCCCTGGACGACGGCAAGCGCACGCTGGAGCCGGTCGGGCAGTCCGGCCGCGAGCTCTCCGCGCTGATCTCCTTCGTGGTGGCGGACAGCTTCTTCGTGGAGGAGGTCAACAACCGCCTCACCAACCTCGGCTACAATGTGGTGGGCTTTTATTCCTCCGCGGCGGGCGAGGCCATGCTGTTCCTGCCGGAGGAGGAGCGCGACCGCACGGCGGTGCTCATCGACATGGGCTACCTCAACACGGACGTGATGATCGTGGAGGGCGACGCGCTGACCTACCTGCACACGATTGACGTGGGCGGCGGCAACATCGCGGCGGATCTGGCCTACGGCCTGGACATCACGATGAAGGACGCCGAGGAGAAGATCAAGCGCCCCTTCAGCTACGGCGTGGGCACCCCCGGCGAGACCTACGAGCTCCCCGGCGTGGACGGCCAGAAGCCCCGCAGCTTCACCCACGAGGAGGTGGCGGAGATCATCACGCCCCGCGTGGAGGAGATCGCCGAGGACATCCAGAAGTCGCTGGAGGACAGCGGCATCCACCTGGGCAACTGGTCGAGCATCTACCTGACCGGCGGCGGGCTGAGCTTCAACCGCGGCGGCAGGGACTTCCTCTCCAGCAAGCTGGGCCGGCCCGTGCGCGAAACCCCGAAGCGCACCGCCAAGCTCAACAGCCACGCCTATTCCAGCTCCCTCGGGCTGATGGATCTGATCATCGATACCATCGAACAGAATCACCGCGCCTCCGCTTCGAGGGGCGGAGCGGTGAAGGATTTCTTCCGCAGCCTTCTGGGCGGCTGACAGAGTCCTTGAAATCTCTCATTCAATACGAAAGAAGAACAGACTTTGTTCAGACTCAGACAAGTCAGGAGGATGCAACGTGATCGAGTTCCAGAATGACGCGCAGGAAAGCTTCGCTTCCATCAAAGTGGTGGGCTGCGGCGGCGGCGGCAACAATGCGGTGAACCGGATGATCGAGGCCGGCGTGCAGGGCGTGGAGTTTATCTCCGTGAATACGGACCGTCAGGCCCTGGGCATGTCCAACGCCACCACCCGCATTCAGATCGGCGAGAAGATGACCCGCGGCCTTGGCGCGGGCGCCGTGCCCGAGGTGGGCCGCCGCGCTGCGGAGGAGAGCAAGGAAGAGATCGCCCGGGCCCTGGAGGGCGCTGACCTGGTGTTCGTCACCGCCGGCATGGGCGGCGGCACCGGCACCGGCGCGGCTCCCATCGTGGCCGAGGTGGCCCGCGACATCGGCGCGCTGACCATCGCGGTGGTCACCAAGCCCTTCACCTTTGAGGGCAAGCAGCGCATGAAGAACGCCGAGGCGGGCATCGCCGACCTCAAGCAGCGCGTGGACACCCTGGTCGTGATCCCGAACGACCGCCTGCTGCAGGTGGTCAGCAAGGGCACCACCATGGTGGACGCCTTCAAGATCGCCGACGACGTGCTGCGCCAGGGCATCCAGGGCATCAGCGATCTGATCGCCGTGCCCGCCCTGATCAATCTGGACTTCGCCGACGTGCGCACCGTGATGGAGAGCGGCGGCATGGCCCACATGGGCATCGGCATCGGCAAGGGCGAGAACCGCCTGGTCAACGCCGCGAAGGACGCCATCTCCAGCCCGCTGCTGGAGACCAACATCGACGGCGCGCGCGCTGTGCTGATCAACATCACCGGCGGCGCCGACACCAGCATCATGGACATCAACGAGGCCGCCAACATGGTCATGCAGGCCGCCGACCCCGAGGCGAACATCATCTTCGGCGCGGGCATCGACGAGAGCCTGACCGACGAGGTGCGCGTCACCGTGATCGCCACCGGCTTCGAGAAGACCCCGTTCCCGCCCCGTGAGCCCGCCAAGAGCCCGCGCGACCAGGAGCGCGACCGTCTCTTCGGCTCCACCTCCACCTACACGCCTTCCTCCTTCGCCTCCAGCTTCACGCCCCGCGTGACGCCCCAGGCCCAGGACTTCGGCGAGTCGGCCTACCGCCCCGCGAACAACAGCGGCGACTACCTGAACACCAGCCGTCCCGCGATGGGCGTGCCCACGCCCTCCGCCGGCAGCTACCAGCAGTTCGGCGGCTTCGGCCAGCAGGCCCAGCCGGTGCAGAGCCAGGCCACCGCGCCCTACGGCCAGGGCCAGCTCTTCAGCCAGCCCACACAGCAGCAGAGCTATCAGCCGGCCTTCGGCACCGCGCCCCAGCAGGTGCAGGCCACCGGCGCCAACGAGGCCCCCGCGATGGAGAAGGATGACCGCGGTGTGCCCGCCTTCCTCAGAAGGAAGAAGTAATCCGATACAAGCGCCCCTTCGGCTTTAGCCGGAGGGGATTTTATATATCTGAATAAGAACATTCTACCGTATGGAGGTGGCGAAGGGGTGGAGGGGGCGATCGCAAAGCCCCCTCCCCGCGCCCGCAGGCGCGGAACCCCTGCTGACAGAGAAACAACAATACGAACAAATTTTCGCCAAGCCCTTCACAAAAGCGAACATCCGTGCTATAATGAAAACGCAACAAGAGAACATGCGTTCGATCATGGCGTTTCGCTGATATTCGGCGCAGTGGAGGTGCTTTTCATGATGACGGACGAGGCGCGCGTATACCGCAAAAAATACGTGGATGTGGAGGTCGCCTTCCGCTCCGACGGCCTGATGCTGCCCCGGGCCCTGGTCTGGGACGACGGCCGCCGCTACGAGATCGACCGCGTGCGGGCGGTGCAGAGCGCTCCGGCGCTCAAGGCCGGCGGCGCGGGCGACCGCTACACGGTCATGATCTGCGGCCGGGAGCGCTACCTCTTCTTTGAGCACAGCGTCAACCCGGACGACAAGCGCCTGGGGCGCTGGTTTGTGGAGGCAGGCTAAAGAGACTCTTGACAATATAGAATAAATCCTATATTCTATATATGGGTGGTGATGAGATGGGCAGATTTCAAATTGAGTTTTATGAACGGGGCAACGGTGAACAGCCTGCGCGTGACTTCATTGATTCATTGGATAAGAAAATGCGCGCCAAGGTGTTGATGCTGCTCACCTTACTGCAGGACAATGGACATGAACTCAGGGAACCCTACTCAAAGTACCTGTCTGAAGGTATTTTTGAGCTAAGGGCAAAGGCAGGAACGGATATCTCAAGGGTTCTGTATTTCTTCTATGTAGACCATCGCATTATTCTGACAAACGGGTTTATCAAATAGACACAGAAAACGCCGGCACAGGAAATGGAGGAAGCAAAGAAATACAGGGCAGACTATTTGAGCAGACGGAGGGCCAGTGATGAGCAATAAGTTTGATGATTATCTGAAGGAACAGCTGAAGGATCCTGAGATCAGACAGGAATACGAAGCACTGCAACCGGAAAGAGCGATTATTCAGGCGTTTATTGACGCAAGAATCGAGAAAGGCATGACACAAAAAGAGCTTGCTGAACGCACGGGCATTGCGCAGGGTGACATCAGCAAGCTGGAACGTGGCAATGCGAATCCATCCATACGGACTCTGCAGCGTCTGGCGGCTGGAATGGGGATGAGCCTCCAGGTCAAGTTTGTTCAGAATGGCAATGTATGATGAAGACGAGCGACAGACAGGCGTGCAGATGCTGCATGCCTGTCTATTTCAGCGCCTTCCTCAGCGCCTCCTCGCTGACATCGGGCATCCAGCCGTGGAGCCAGCGGACGATGCGCTCCAGGGATTCCGCGGGGGTGTAGACGCCGGCGGCGTCCACGATGTCCTGGCCCAGGAAGCGCTCGGGCGTGTCCAGCAGGGCGTTGCCCCAGCCGTAGGGCTTGCCGTGCCTGTCCACGTCATAGACGAAATCCCGGTTGACGAGGAAGGTCTGCATCTGCAGGCGGGTGAGGCTGGCGTCGTAGCCCTTCACCACGCCGCAGCCGCGCCGGGCGGCCTTCGACACGGCGGGGGCGTTCCTTTCCATCCAGTCCATGAGCAGCTTGTCGGGGTGAGGCACGAGATGGTCGTCGCAGCGGCCCTCGAAGTCGTAGCCATCCCGGCGGTAGTTGCACAGGTCGGGGAAGCAGGTCAGGCTGACGAAGGCGTTCTTATTCTGGAAGAACCGGCCGTAGACCACGCGCTTCTCCCGAGCCAGCTGCCCCTTCCACTCCCAGGGGCCCTCCTGGGCGGTGAACCAGAAGGCGGGGTCGATGTTCTCCTCCAGCGACCAGCCGGGGATCTTGCAGCTGAAGAAGGGCAGGATGCCGATGCCGCTGACCAGCTCGGCCAGCTCATCCGCGCTGTGCACGCAGGGAAAGCGCATGGGACTTCGCTCCTTTGCGGAAAGATGACAGACAGATTATACACGGATTTGGCTGAAGACCCAAGGGCGCGGGCCTTTTTTCTTTTGGGGCTGCCTTTCTTTTTCTGCCACTTCTTGCATTTTGGCCCTGCAGGCGTTATCATAACAGCGGAAGCAACACGGCGTGACGAGCCGGAAGGAGGCACTTTCATGGAGCATTTTATTCTTGGACGCACGGGGCTGAGCGTGTCCCGCACAGGCTTTGGCGCGCTTCCCATCCAGCGCGTCACCTTTGAGGAGGCCACGGCCCTGCTGAACCGCGCCCTGGACGGCGGCGTCAACTATATCGACTCGGCCCGCGCCTACAGCAACAGCGAGGAGAAGATCGGCCAGGCCATCAGCCACCGGCGCTCGGAGTTTATCATCGCCACGAAGACCACCGCGAAAAAGGCGGAGGTGTTCTGGAAGGATCTGGAGACCAGCCTGCGGATGCTGAAGACGGACTGCATCGACGTGTACCAGTTCCACAACCCCGGCTTTGTGCCGAAGCCCGGCGGGGAGGACGGCCTCTATGACGCGGCGGTGAAGGCGAAGGAGCAGGGCAAGATCCGCTTCATCGGCCTCACGAACCACTCCCTGGAGCGCGGCTTCGAGGCGGTGCGCTCCGGCCTGTACGACACCCTGCAGTACCCCTTCAACCACCTGGCCACGGAGCGCGAGATCGAGCTGGTGCGCCTGTGCAAGGAGGAGAACGTCGGCTTCATCTGCATGAAGGCGCTCTCGGGCGGCCTCATCACCAACGCGAAGCTGCCTTTCGCGTGGCTGCGGCAGTTCGACCACATCGTGCCCATCTGGGGCGTGCAGCGGATGAACGAGCTGGAGGAGCTGCTGGCCTACGCGGAGAATCCGCCGACCCTGGACGCCCAGGCCGAGCGGGAGATCGAGAAGGACCGCGCGGAGCTGGCCGGCGCCTTCTGCCGTGGCTGCGGCTACTGCCTGCCCTGCCCGGCGGGCATCCCGATCAACAACGCCAACCGCATCACCCAGCTGCTGCTGCGCTCGCCCTGGCGCTCCTGGGTCACCCCGGAATGGCAGGCGAACATGGAGAAGATCGAGGACTGCATCCACTGCGGCGCGTGCGCGACCCGGTGCCCCTACGGCCTGAAGCCCTACGAGACCCTGCGGGAGCACCTGACCTTCTACCGCCAGTTCGTGAAGGAGCATCAGGCGGAGATGGAGGGCTGAAGCGCAGGGCGCTGCTACGTTGCCTGCTTCAGCTGTCTGTTCACAGAAGCCAAGCAATCAAGCCGCTGGCATGACCTCATCCGTCAGTCCGCGAGCGGACTGACACCTTCCCCAAGGGGGAAGGCCGGGAAATCGCTCCCTGAAGTCTTCCCCTATGGGGAAGGTGGCAGCGTCGCAAGACGCTGACGGATGAGGTCTTCCAGCGGGAACGAACCCCAATGAGTTGATTGATCAATGATGACGGAGGACTACCCTTATGATTGTCATTCTCAAGCAAGGCGCGCGCCAGGAGCAGATTGACAAGCTCAGCGCGTTTTTTATGTCCATGGGATTGAAGATCCACCTCTCCCGCGGCGAGCATTCCACCATCATGGGCCTGGTGGGCGACACCACCCGTGTGGACGAGGACATGATTTGCACCCTGGACGCGGTAGAGGCGGTGCGCCGCATCCAGGAGCCCTACAAGAAGGCGAACCGCAAGTTCCACCCGGAGGACACGGTGGTGGACTGCGGCGGCGTGCCCGTGGGCGGCGGGGCCTTCCAGATCATCGCCGGGCCCTGCTCGGTGGAATCCGAGGAGCAGATGACCTACGTGGCCCGCAGAGTGAAGGAGGCCGGCGCGACCCTGCTGCGCGGCGGCGCATTCAAGCCCCGCACCTCGCCCTACGCCTTCCAGGGCCTGCACGAGGAGGGTCTGCGCCTGCTCTTGAAGGCCAAGGAGGCCTCCGGCCTGCCGGTGGTCACGGAGATCATGGACATCAACCACCTGCCCCTGTTCGAGAACGTGGACGTGATCCAGGTGGGCGCGCGCAACATGCAGAACTTTGAGCTGCTCAAGGAGCTGGGGCACGTCCATAAGCCGATCCTGCTCAAGCGCGGCCTGGCCAACACGATCCAGGAGCTGTTGATGAGCGCGGAGTACATCATGGCCGGCGGCAACGAGCAGGTGATCCTCTGCGAGCGGGGCATCCGCACGTTTGAGACCGCCACCCGCAACACCCTCGACCTGAGCGCGATCCCCGTGCTGCACGAGAAGACGCACCTGCCGGTGATTGTCGACCCCAGCCACGCCACGGGTGTCAGCCGCCTGGTGAAGCCCATGGCCATGGCTGCGGCGGCCTGCGGGGCGGATGGTCTGATGATCGAGGTGCACAACGATCCCAAGCACGCCCTGTGCGACGGCGCCCAGTCCCTGACGCCGGAGGAGTTCGCCGACGTGGCCGCCCGCGTGCGCGGTGTGCGCAGCGTTGTCACGGCCTGAACATGATTGCGTGATGACTCTGTGAAACTTTCGCAAAATATTTTTCAAAAAGATTGCAAAATCGTGTCACATCCTGTATAATTCATGCTGGTTCCCCGCGTGATCCTGCCCTTGTGGGCAGATGACGATAGAAAGGCGGTATGATGCATGAAGAAGCTCGGGTGGGTGATCCTGCTGGCGGCGATGTGCACGGTTTTTGCGTGCGCCGCGCTGGCAGAAGGAACTGCCGGCATTCAATACAGATATGATGAGACATCGGGCACGGCTTATGTGACGGGTTACAGCGGCACCGACGAGGCGGTGGTCATCCCCGAGCAGGTGATGAATACCGCGTCTTATCAGATGTTCTCCGTGGTGGGCATCGATGAGTATGCGCTGATCGGCGGAACGCTGAAATATGTGGTGATCCCGTCCACAGTGCACAGCATCGGCGATCTTGCGTTTTTTAACTGTGAACAGCTGGTCAGCGTCGACATGACGGATGCCCAGCTGACCAGCATCGGCATGGATGTCTTCGGCGGCTGCACCAGCCTGACGAACGTCAGCCTGTCCACCCTCATGACCGAGCTGGGCGACAGGATGTTCAACGGCTGCACGTCTCTTGCGAGCATCACGATCCCGGCGAAGGTGAACGCCATCGGCGATGACTGCTTCGCGAGCTGCTCGTCGCTGACAGAAGTGATCCTGATGAACAGCGCGGCGCAGATCGGCGCGAACGCCTTCGAGAGCGTGTCGGGCGATTTCAAGCTGAAGCTGAACGAGTACGGTGTGGACGGCGTGCCCAGCTACAACCCCTTTGAACCGATCCCTGACGATATGTCGGCTGCGGAGGTTTACGCCGCGCAGAACAGCATCTATGTGGCCTACCTCAAGGGCGTTCCGGGCGCCATCGGCGACAACGTTCCGCTGCCGCAGGAGATCAAGATCGGCGACACCGTGGATCTCGCGCAGACGATCGGGAACGGCGTGAACATCACCTCTATCACCTCCAGCAACACCAGCGTCCTGAGTGTCGATGCGAACGCCAAGACGATTACCGGCGCGGCGCAGGGCACCTCGACCCTGACCGTGACCTACACCGGCGGCTCGTCCTCGGCGCAGGTTGTGGTCTATCAGCCTGTCACCTCCTTCGAGCTGACCCCGAATCCGCTGGTCATGTTCGCGGGAACGACCATGCCCCTGCAGGTCGCGAACGTGCAGCCCAGCGGCGGCTACGGCAAGTACACCTGGACCATTGACAGCAGCAGCGTGGGTATCGTCGCCATCAGCGCGGCCAACGACACCCTCTGCAGCCTGGCAGGCATCAAGGAGGGCACCGCGACCATCACCTGCACCAACGTCAGCGGCGCGACAGCCACCTGCAGGGTGATCGTCCGGCCCGCCGAGACCGCGAACAGCAAGCTGACCCTCCCCGCCGCCCTGACGGAGATCGAGGAGGAGGCCTTCTACGGCGCGCCCGCAAAAACCGTCGAGCTGGGCGCGAACGTGTCCTCCGTGGGCGCGAGGGCCTTCGCCTACTGCGAGAGCCTGGTGGATGTCATCATCCGCAACGGCAACTGCGCGATCAGCGACAACGCCTTTGAGGGCTGCGTGAACATCACGATCTTCTGCCCGGCGGGCTCCGCCGTCGCAAGCTGGGCCCAGGCCAGAACCATCGAATGCCTCCCGCTGTCCCTCCTGGACGGCAACTGATTTGCCGCTGCATCTCAACAGACCTGTTTGACCATCCCTGAGGAGGAGCTTATGCGCTGCCAGTATTGCAATTGTTCGGAGAGCAAGGTTATCGACTCCCGTCCCACGGAGGAGAGCAACGCGATCCGCCGGCGCAGGGAATGCTGCGGCTGCGGGCGGCGCTTCACCACCTATGAGAAGATCGAGCAGCTGCCGCTGATGGTCGTCAAGCGCGACGGCCGCCGCGAGGTGTTCGATGCGCAGAAGATCCGCTCCGGCGTGCTGCACGCCTGTGAGAAGCTGCCCGTCTCCGCCAAGCAGATCGAGGAGGTCTGCGCCCGGGTGGAGCAGTCCGCCTACCAGGCCAAGGACGGCGAGATCTCGACCCAGCAGATCGGCGACATGGTGATGCTGGAGCTGAAGAAGCTCAACGACGTGGCCTATGTGCGCTTCGCCGCGGTCTACCGCAAGTTCACCGACCTGGCCACCTTCATGGGCGAGCTCCAAAAGCTCCTGGACGAAAACCAGCGCCAGGCCGTCAGCGGGGAGACAAACTAACTATCTGAGCCGACCTAAAAGCCAGCCGCCTAAAGGCGAGGCGAAGGTTTCCAAAGGGCGATCGCAAAGCCCTTTGGCCGCGCCCGCAGGCGCGGAATCCCAGCGCTGACGAACAGAAGCATCTGCCGTTCAAACAACCCAAGACACAGTTCCCATCACCCGATGCCCTCCCATCCCGAGGCCATCGGGTTTTCTTATCCCTTCCTTGCCAACCGCCCCAAAATCCGCTATAATAACCCCATCGCAAAGGAGTGAAAGCCCGTGAAGATCCGTGAGGCATGGAGACAGGCCTGGGCGATCTATCGCCGCAGCCCGTCCGAAACCTTCCGCTTTCTGCTGCTGGAGCTGGTGCTGCGCCTGATGGCGCTCACGCCCCTGCTGTTTTTGACCGAGCCGGCACTGCGCTGGGGCGCGCTGCTCAGCCCGGTGCTGTTTGTGCTGATCGTGCTGCCGGCCCGCGCCAACGCGGCGGAGGTCATGCAGGCGGCCTGCCGGGGCAAGCGCCTGTTCACCATCGAGCTGGTCTCCTTCAAAGACTACGGCGCGAAGATCGCCCAGGGCCTTAAGATGGCGGCCCTCCTGCTGCTGTGGAGCCTGGCGGCCATCGGCGTCAGCCTCTGGCTGTACCGCGTGTACGCCGGGAAGACGGTGGTCGGACAGACGGACTTCTTCACCCTGCTGATGGCGATGAACAATCTCGGCGGCGGCGACATGGTGCGCGGCGTGGTGTACGCCCTGCTGATGTATCTGGCGCTGTGGCTGCCGCTGGTCTTCGGCCTGGCCTTTCATTCCGGCAGACGGCATGAGAAGGCCCTGGGCGGACGCCGGGTCGTGCCCGGCAACCGCGGCGGCGTGGTGCTCTGCTGGCTGGCCGGGCTGGCCTGCTGCGTGCCCTTCGCCATCGCGGGGGCCATCCTCGGCGCGGACACGGCGCGGGAGGTGGTGCACAGCCTGGCGAACATCGCGGGCGGCATCCACCTGCCCCCGGTGGACACCAAGCTCTATCTGCTGCTGGCCTCCGTCGTGGTGCTGCTGCTCCCGGCGCTGCCGCTGCGGTCGCTGCTCACGGCCTGCTATGTGCACGGCCTGTGGGAGGGCCGCGAGTGATCCGCCTGGACCGCCTGCTGGCGACGCTGGCGCTGGGCTCCCGCACGGAGGTTGGCGCGATGATCCGCCGGGGTCGGGTCACGGTGGACGGCGGCGCGGTGCGCGACCCCGGGAAGCAGGTGCCGGAGATGGCGGCCATCACCCTGGACGGCGCGCCGCTGGACACCCGTCTGGAGCGCCATGTGATGCTCCACAAGCCCGCGGGCCTGCTGACCGCCGCCCGGGACAAAAAGCAGCCCACCGTGATGGAGCTGCTGCCGCCCGTGTACGCGGGCATCGGCTGCATGCCGGTGGGCCGGCTGGACAAGGACACGACCGGCCTGCTGCTGCTGACCACCGACGGGGAGCTGAACCACCGGCTGCTGGCTCCTGGCCGCCACGTGGACAAGGTCTACCTGGCCGGGGTGGACGCGCCGCTGACCGCGCGGGAGGCCGAGACCTTCGCTGCAGGGCTGGAGCTTGGCGATTTCACCGCCGCGCCGGCGCTGCTGGAGATCCTGCCGGGGGACGGCAGGACGGCCCGCGTGACGATCCACGAGGGCAAGTTCCACCAGGTGAAGCGGATGTTCGAGGCCGTGGGCCGCACGGTGCTGACCCTGCACCGCGAGCGCTTCGGCCCGCTGGCGCTGGATCCGGAGCTGGAGCCCGGGCAGTGGCGGGAGCTCACGGATGAGGAACTGTCAGCGCTGCGTGAAGCTGTCAAAGCCTAAGACAAGCTGCCGCGAAGGGTTGTCAGGGGCGATCGCAAAGCCCCTGACCCGCGCCCGCAGGCGCGGAACCCGCGAAGGTTTCCAAAGGGCGATCGCAAAGCCCTTTGGCCGCGCCTGCAGGCGCGGCCCTCTCAGTCGGCTTCGCCGACAGCTCCCCCCAGAGGGGGAGCCAAGGGTACTAAGCTCGTCTTGCCTCTCCCTCCGGGAGAGGTGTCAGCGCTTCAGCGCTGACGGAGAGGGCTGTCCTTAGCAGGCGCGGAATCCGCGAAGGTTTCCAAAGGGCGATCGCAAAGCCCTCATCCGTCATCGCCTGCGGCGATGCCACCTTCCCCCAGAGGGGGAAGGCTTCAGTATGCAGAATGCAACGAGGTCACCATGAACGATCAATACTTCTCCCGCGAACCCTCCGCGGCCTCCCGCCCGGCGGCCTGCGCCTATACCTACCGCGGCCATGCGCTGCGCTGCGCCACAGATAGCGGCGTTTTTTCGCGCGGCGAGCTGGACAGCGGCACGCGCCTGCTGCTGGACGCCTTGCCCGAAAACCTCACCGGCGACGTACTCGACCTGGGCTGCGGCTGGGGCGCAGTGGGCGTCGCCGTGGCGAAGGCCAACCCGGCCTGCCGCGTCACCTCGACGGACGTGAACCTCCGCGCCATCGCCCTGACGCAGGACAACGCGAAGGCCAACGGCGTGACGCTGGAGTGCCTGGAGTCCGACGGCCTGGCCGCCGTGGCCGGGCAGCGGTTTCAGACCATCATCACGAATCCGCCGATCCGCGCGGGCAAGGAGACGGTCTATCGCCTCTTCCGAGAGGCTGCAGAGGCCCTGCTCCCGGGCGGCGCGCTGTACGTGGTGATCCGCAAGCAGCAGGGCGGCGACAGCGCCATGAAGTACCTGGCCACCCTGCTGGAGGGCGTGGAGAAGATCGCCCGCTCCGGTGGGTTTTGGGTCATTCGCGGAATCAAAGCAGATAGCCGGCAAGAGTAACTTTCTTATCTGGCCGTTAATCGCAGAACAAACTAAAAGGCGCGGCGAAGGTTTGCAAAGGGCGATCGCAAAGCCCTTTGCCCGCGCCCGCAGGCGCGGAATCCTGGTATCCAATCTGAGATAAGCAAGAATCATCGGCAACGCCGAAAGGAGCTTTCCCATGATCTATGATGAAGCCTTCTTCCAATCCTTCCCGGACCGCATGGGCACCCACTCCGTCAAGTGGGACGAGTGCCGTGCCCAGCATGGTGCGGACGTGCTGCCCATGTGGGTGGCGGACATGGACGTCACCAGCGCGGAGGCGGTGACCCGCGCCCTGGTCAACCGCGCGAAGCATCCGGTCTACGGCTACACCGTGGTGTCCGACGCGGACAAGGCGGCCCTCATCGGCTACTGGCAGCGCCGCCACGGCGTGACCTTCGGCGCGGAGGCCATCGTCACGCTGCCCTGCGTGGTCACGGGCCTCAAGGCCTGCGTGCGCGCCCTCACCCAGCCGGGGGACGGGGTCATCATCCAGAGCCCGGTCTACGGCCCCTTCCGCATGAGTGTGGAGCTGAATCACCGCAGGGTGATGGACGCAGCCCTGGTGCGCGGGGAGGACGGCCGCTACACAATGGATCTGGCCGCGGTGGAGGCCTTCTGCCGGGACGGTGCGAAGCTGATGATGCTGTGCAACCCGCATAACCCGGTGGGCCGCGCCTGGTCGGAGGAGGAGCTGCGGGCGCTGCTGGACATCCTCAATCGCTATGGCGTGCCGCTGGTGTCGGACGAGATCCACGCGGACTTCGTGTTCAAGCCGCGCCGGCACATCTCCGTCCTGGCGCTGCAGCGGGAGCGCGTGGTGATGCTGTGCGCGCCGAGCAAGACCTTCAACGTGGCCGGCCTGCAGAACGCCTCCGCCGTGTGCGAGGACGAGGCGCTACGCAAGGCCCTGCAGGAGGAGCTGGAGGCCAGCGGCGTGGAGAGCGGCAACATCTTCGGCCTGGAGGCGGCCCGCGCGGCCTACACCGAGGGCGACGCCTGGCTGGACGCGCTGATGGCGCACCTGGAGCGAAACTTCCGCGTGCTGCGGGAGGAGGCGGCGGAGAAGCTGCCCCGCGCCGTGCTCACGCCCCTGGAGGCCACCTACCTTGCTTGGCTCGACCTGCGCGCCTGGGGCTTCGATAACGCGGAGCTGATGCGCCGCACGGAGCAGGCAGGGGTTATCTTCACGGGAGGTGCGTTCTTCGGCGAGGCCGGGGACGGCTTCCTGCGGGTGAATCTCGGCTGCCCGACGGAGCATGTGCGGGAGGCCGTGGCGCGGCTGGCGAAGGCGCTGGTATGACCGAAGGTCCAGGGCGACCGAAATTCCCATAATTATGAATTGACAGCTCATTCAGGAGGCCCTCATGCGCGAACCCTTTCTCATCATCGACGGCAACAGCCTGATGCACCGCGCCTTCCACGCCCTGCCCCTCATGGATGCGGACGGCATCTACACCAACGCCATCCACGGCTTCCTGATGATGCTGCTCAAGGCGGTGGAGGAGACGGGCGCGGCCTACCTGGCCGTGTGCTTTGACGAGCACGGCCCGACCTTCCGCCACGAGGCCTACCCAGAGTACAAGGCCGGCCGCGCCGCCACGCCCGACGAGCTGCGCCAGCAGTTCGGCACCATCCGCAGTCTGCTGGACGACATGGGCATCCGCCGCTACGGCCTGCAGGGCTGGGAGGCGGACGACCTGCTGGGCACCCTGTCCCTGCGGGGCGAGGCTGCCGGCGCGGCGCCCCTGCTGCTCACCGGCGACCGGGACGCCCTGCAGCTGGTCAGCGGCGGCACCGAGCTGCTCTTCACCCGCAAGGGCATCAGCGAGATTGTGCGCTTCACGCCGGGCAAGGTCTACGAGGAGTACGGCTTCCGCCCGGATCAGGTGACGGACTGGAAGGGCCTGGCGGGGGACAGCTCGGACAACATCCCCGGCATCGCGGGCATCGGCGACAAGACCGCCGTGAAGCTGCTGCAGCAGTATGATACGCTGGAGAACATCCTCGCCCACGCGGACGAGGTGAAGGGCAAGCTGGGCGAAAAGCTGCGCGCCGGCGCGGACACCGCTCGGATGTGCAGGGAGCTGGCGACGATCCACCGGGACGCGCCAGTGGACTTCCGCCTGGCGGACTGCGCCCTGCCCGACCTGCGCCGCGCAATCCCGGCCCTGCAGAAGCTGGGCCTGCGCCAGGTGACCAAGCGGATCGAGGGCATGACGGCCTCCGCGGGAGCGGTCACAGAGACGGCCCCGGACGAGGCACCGGCCATCGCCTTCGGCGAGGTCGACACGGCGGAGGACGAGCGCGCGCTGGCGGCCTGGCTGGGCGCTGTGCCGGAGACGGCGCGGCCCGTGGCCTTCCTGGTGACGGACGCGGAGGTGACCGCGGCGGCGGGGAACGGGCGCTGGACGCGCATCGCCCTGGGCGGCGATCTGCTGAACCCTGGCGCGGACATCGCCGCGGTGGCCGCCGTGCTGGCGGAGGACATGCGGGCGCACCCGGCCATCGTCCACGACGGCAAGCGGCTCATCCACCAGCTGGAGGAGCTGGGCGCGCAGCCGCCGGAGGCCTTCGACTGGGACGTGATGCTGGGCGCGTACCTGCTGGATCCCCAGCGCAAGAGCTACGCGGCCCAGGCCCTGCTGGAGGGCCTCGACCCGGACGCCCGCGGCGTGTGCGCCCTGGCCCTGCGCCAGAAGGCCGAGGTGGAGCGCGAGGGCATGCTCAGGCTGATGCGCGAGGTGGAGTTGCCGCTGATGGTGACCCTGGCGGGCATGGAGCGCATCGGCTTCCGGGTGGACAAGCCCTTCCTGCGCGGCCTCGGCGACCAGTACACCGCCGAGATCGGCAGGCTGAAGGAGTCCATCTACAAGGCCTGCGGGGTCGGGCCCTTCAACCTGAACAGCACCCAGCAGCTGGGCGACGTGCTCTTCGAGCAGCTGAAGCTGCCCCACGGCAAGAAGACCACCCGCGGCTATTCCACCGCGGTGGAGGTGCTGGAGGAGCTGCGGCCCATCGCGCCGGAGGTCATCGATCCCCTGCTGCGCTACCGCCAGCTGGTGAAGCTCAACGGCACCTACGTGGAGGGCCTGCTGCCCCTGACGGACGCGGAGAGCCGCGTGCACAGCTACTTTGACCAGGTGGCCACGGCGACGGGGCGCATCTCCTCCTCCGAGCCGAACCTGCAGAACATCCCCGTGCGCACCGAGGAGGGCCGGGAGATCCGCCGCGCCTTCTTGCCCCGGGAGGGCTGGGTGCTGGTGGACGCCGACTACAGCCAGATCGAGCTGCGGCTGATGGCCCACTTCTCCGGGGACGCGGCGCTGGTGGAGGCCTTCCGCGAGGGACAGGACGTCCACGCGCGCACGGCCAGCGAGATCTTTGACGTGCCGCTGGACTGGGTGACTCCGGAGCTGCGCTCCCGCGCCAAGGCGGTCAATTTCGGGCTGATCTACGGCATCTCCGGCTTCGGCCTGGCCCGGAACACGGGCGTGAGCCGCGCGGAGGCTGCCGAGTTTATCCGCAAATACTTCGAGCGCTACCCGGGCGTGAAGCGCTTCATGGACGACGCTGCCCGCCAGGGCGCGGAGAACGGCTACGCGGTGACCCTCATGGGCCGCCGCCGCTACCTGCCGGAGCTGCAGAGCCCGAAGCCCGCCATCCGCGAGTTCGGCAAACGCGCCGCCATGAACACCCCCGTGCAGGGCACCGCCGCGGACATCATCAAGCTGGCGATGGTGCGTGTGGACGAGGCGCTGCGCCGCGAGGGCATGCGCTCCCGGCTGATCCTCCAGGTGCACGACGAGCTGCTGCTGGAGTGCCCGCCGGAGGAGGCCGAGGCCGCCGCCGCCCTCCTCAAGCGCTGCATGGAGGGCGTGATCGAGCTGAAGGTGCCCCTGCTGGCCGAGGTGCACGCCGGGGCCAACTGGGCGGAGGCGAAGTGAGGACGAAAGGCCTGTGAAGCATGTCGATCTCGAGCTGAAGGCATATGAGACGATGTTTAAGAACAGTGGAACAAATGAGACGGGATGGCAAGGGCTGGCCTTTCCATCCGACTGCGGTAACAATTAGTTGTTCACGGATCTGTTTTTGGGTGGAAAACACCAGATGGATTGCAAGGTCAAGACTGTGAGACAGGGAGCCGTCGGGGGTGATCCGCCCTTGTCAAGTAGACACAGGAAATATCCAAAGTAACTTTACGGCACCTTGCCCCATGGAGCAGGGTGCTTTTGCGATCCAGAGGCTGA
>CADASK010000025.1 GCA_902790495.1 uncultured Eubacteriales bacterium | reverse complement strand
TCGATCTGCTCAATCATCGTCCTCGTAAATGTCTCGGCTGGAAGTCCCCCTTCGAAGTTTTCTTTGGTACTTCGTTGCACTTGACTTGACAATTCAAGGTGAAAACAAAAGATCGATCGCAAGGAACCATCGTCCTTCCGATCGATCTTTGTGGATGCGCTTCACAGCGGGGAAGCTCACCGATCCTTCTTGCTGGTGTCGCCGTCCTTGCAGCGATAGTACACCGTGTCCGGCTGCAGCTCCACGCCGTCCTTGGCCATCAGCTCGTCCACCGTCAGCAGCATGTAGCCGTTCTCCTGCAGCCAGTTGGCCACCGCCTTGGCGGTCGCGGGCGTCTTGTCCTTGATGTCGTGGCAGAGGATGATGTCCCCGTCATCGATCTGCTTCTTCACCGTCTTCAGCACGGTGGCGGTGGAGCGGCCGCGCCAGTCGTAGGTGTCCAGGCTCCACTGGATGTAGCTCCAGCCCACCTTGTTCTTCACCATCGGCGGATAGAGGCCGTAGGGCACCCGGTCGTAGCGCTCCCGGATGCCGATGGCCGCCAGCATCGCGTCGCTGCACTTCTTCGGCATGGAGCGGATGTTGGCCGCGCTGATCTTGGTCGCGTTGGCGTGGGTCCAGTTGTGGGTGCCCACCGCGTGGCCCTCGTCGTGCTCGCGCTGCACCAGGTCGGCAAAGTTCTTGATCCGGTTGCCGATCACGAAGAAGGTCGCCCGGGAGCCGGTCTCCATCAGGCTCTGCAGCACCAGGGTCGTGTTGGTGCGCACCGGCCCGTCGTCGAAGGTCAGGGCGCAGGTGCTGTAGTAGCTGAGGTTGTCGGTCTCCTCCTGGGCCTTCTCCGTCATCATCGGGCGGATCTGGGGGTAGAAAAGGGTGACCTCCATCAGCGTGTAGCGCTCCGGGTAGAGGGTCTCCGCCGGGATGTGCAGCACCAGCGACATGCCGTGCAGCGAGAATTCCGCCTGCTCCAGCGCCTCGCGGGTGCAGAGGCTCTCCAGCGCCGCCGCGTCCGGCTCCACGTCCGGGAAGTAGGCCGCACAGGTCTCCCGCACCGTGTCCGCCAGGAGCGCCCAGGCCTCGCTGTCCTCCGGGAAGATGTCCGTCAGCAGCACGCGCTCGCCGGTGGTCATGTCGTAGGTGCGGGTGGTCATCCGCTGCCCGGTCAGATCCCGGTGATAGGTCGTGCGCGCCTGTACCACAAAGCTCATCCAGGTCAGGCCCGTGCGGCTGTAGCGGATCTCGATGTCCACCCGGCTGTTCTTTTCGGTCTTGTTGGCCGCCTTGGGCAGCTCGGGGCCGATCTCCTCCGCCCACGCGGCGGTGATGGCCGCCAGCTCCTCGTCCACCGACGGCAGCGCGGTCTTGGCCGCCCACACGCGCACCACGCTCTTGTTCTCCAGGGTGGTGTCGGTGTGGGTCAGCTCCACCTTGTGGCAGTCCTGCAGCGGCGTCCGGGGCTTGTCGGATTGCGCCGCCAGCGCGCCGCCCGGCAGGCCTGCCAGGAGCGCCAGCGCTGTCAGCAGCGCCAGCAAACGGGTGAGCTGTTTCATACGCATCAAGCCTCGCCCTCGGCGTCGTCCTCATCCTCGAATTCCACGCCGTTGAACTCCTCGTCCAGCAGCGCCATGCACTTGTCGAAGAGCACCTGCTGCAGATCCTCGTCCTCCACGGCGACGTAGCACTCCTCGCCCTTGTCGTCCGTGTCGATCTTCATCAGCACCAGCTCGCCCTCGTCGTCATCCTCGGTGTGATCCTCGTCCAGGAGCATCAGAGCGATGTAGTATTCGCCCTCGTGCTCGATGGTGGCCACGTGCTCGAACTGCACGGTGCCGCCGTTTTCGTCGATGAGTTCGATGATGTTGTCATCGCGTTCGGTTTCGCTCATGAGAGTATCCTCCTTGATGAGTATTTGAATTTGGATATTGATCTTTTCATTTTGGGCAGGGATTCCGCGCCTGCGGGCGCGGGCAGGGGGCTTTGCGATCGCCCCCTGCACCCCTTCGCAGCCGCCTTTAAACGGCAACAATTATAACTAGTTTCCTGCCCTCTGCGCGTCGAGCCAGCGCTGGAGGATGACGGCGGCGGCGACCTTGTCCACCACCTTGCGGCGGCCTTCGCGGGAGACGCCGCCCTCGATCAGGGCGTCCTCGGCCTGCACGGTGGAGAGGCGCTCGTCCATGAAGGTCACATGCAGGCCCGCCTTCTCCAGCTGCTGGCAGAGGCCGCGCACCTTTTTCGCCTGGAAGCCCTCGGTGCCGTCCATGTTCAGCGGCAGGCCGCTGAGCACCTCGACGGTCTCGTACCGCTGGCAGATGGCCGCGATCTTCTTCGTGTCCGGCCCCCAGCCGACGCTCTGGATCACCTCCACCGGGCTGGCGATCAGCCGGGTGGGGTCGCTGACGGCCACGCCGATGCGCGCGTCGCCGATGTCCAGGGCCACAATCCGCTCGTTCATGCCCGCACCTCCCGATAGCTGTCCGCCCCGCGGCCCACCACGGCCAGGCTGGGCTGCGCGCTCAGCACGCGCCGGGCCATGGCGTTGACCTGCTCGAGGGTCAGGCTGTCGATGTGCGCCAGGGTCTCCTCGTTGTCGATGGCCCGGCCCAGCATCATCAGCTGCCGTCCCCAGGCGGAGATGCGCCCGGAGGGGCTCTCCAGCCCCAGCAGGTAGCTGATGCGCAGCTGATTCTTCGCCTCCAGGAATTCCCGCTCCTGCAGGCCGTCGCGCCGCATCAGCTCCACCTGGCTCAGGATCTCGTCCAGCACCTGCCGGCCGTTCTTCGGCGACACCGCCGCGTACACGGCAAAGGCGCCGCCGCCCTCGAAGCTGTCGGCGTAGCTGTAGACCGTGTAGGCCATGCCCAGCTCCTCGCGCACGCGCTGGAACAGGCGGGACGACATGGAGCCGCCCAGCACGCTGCTGAGCGTCGCCAGGGCGTAGATGTCGCCGTCCCCGTAGGCCAAGCCCGGGTAGCCCAAGCTCAGGTGCAGCTGCTCCACGTCCTTCTCGCGGGTGATGAGTTTCCCGTTCTGGGCCTCCCACAGTCCAATGTGAGGCGTCACGCCCTCGCGCTGCCAGCTGCCGAAATAGGTCTCCAGCAGGGCGCGCAGGCGCTCCTCGTCGTAGTGGCCGCACACGCCCACCACACAGCTCTGCGGCGTGTAGTGGCTGTCGCGGTAGCCCAGCAGATCCTGCCGCGTGTAGGCGGAGACGTGGGCTGAGGTGCCCAGGATCGGCCGGCCGGCGCTGGTGCCCTCAAACTGGCTCTGGTGCAGGATGTCGCCCACGAGATCCTCGGGCGAGTCCTCGTCCATGGCGATCTCCTCCAGCACCACGCCGCGCTCCTTCTCCATCTCCTCCGGGTCCATCGCGGCGCGGATGGAGATGTCCGAGAGCACGTCCATCGCCTTCTCCAGATCCTCGTCGATGACGCGGGCGTAGTAGCAGGTGCAGTCCCGGGCGGTGTAGGCGTTGAAGTTGCCGCCCATGGCGTCCATCTCCCGCGCCAGCTCCCGGTTGGTGCGCCGGGCCGTGCCCTTGAAGGCCATATGCTCCAGGAAATGGCTGATGCCGTTTTCGGCTTCCGTCTCCATCATGGAGCCGGTGTGCATCCACACGTTGACGGAGACGGAGCGCATCTCCGGCATGGATTCCGCGACGACGCGGACGCCGTTGGATAAAGTCCAGGTCTTTTGCATGGTTTCTCCAATTGGATCTATTCTTGTAGCCGGCGATGGTTTCCAAAGGGTTCGGAGCGCCCGGAAAACTCCATGTTATGGAGTTTTCAGCGGAGAACGGGCGGCAGCCCTGGACCGATCGCAAAGCCCTTTGGTCGCCGCCCGCAGGCGGCGAAATCTCCTGCAGCTATGAAGAGAAAATGTCATATATTCTCAGTTGAGAAAGCCTCATCTTTCACAAAGAGGTTTCGGCCTGCGGGCCGACCCGGGGGCTTTGCGATCGCCCTTTGGAAACCTTCGCCCGCTGCTCTTCTGTCAGGCTTATCGCATTGGCATGAAGAAAGATAGTGCTTACACTTTCAGACACTTCTGGATGTCGCTCCAGCGTCCCAGCACAAACATGGTCTGGCCCTGGGCGAAGACCGTGTCGCCGTTGACCGGGATGCCGCGCTTGTCCTCACCGCGCAGGGTGAGGATGTTCAGGTTGTAGCGGCGGCGGATGTTAAGGTCGCCCACCATCTTGCCCCACCATTCCTCCGGCACGTCCAGCTCATAGATCGCGTGCTCGTTGTCCAGGGCGATGAAGTCCAACACATGGTCGGTGGTGTGGCGCAGGGCCGTCCAGGCCGCCAGCTGCTTCTCCGGGTAGACCACCTCGTCCGCGCCGTTGCGCAGCAGGAACTTGCGCTGCATGTCGCGTGAGGCCCGGGCGATGACCTTCTTCGCGCCCAGCTCCTTGAGCAGGGAGGTCACCACCAGGGAGCTCTCGAAATCGCTGCCGATGGCCACAAAGCACACGTCGTAGTTGTCCACGCCGAGGGACTCCAGGAAGGCCTCATCCGTCGCGTCGCCGATCTGGGCGTCGGTCACGATGGGCATCACGCGGTTGACCCGCTCTTCGCTGGTGTCCACGGCCATCACCTGGTGGCCCAGCTCGTTGAGCTCCTGGGCGAGGTTATAGCCGAAGCGGCCGAGGCCGATGAGCATGACGGATTTCATAGGGAGTTCCTCCTAAAACAGATATCAACCCACCGTAATCTTTTCCTCCGGGAGCTTGCCAACGCCCGTGGGGCGGAAGGGCTGGGCGGCGTAGATCAGCGTCAGGGCGCTGGCGCGGCCGAAGAACATCAGCCCCATCAGCAGCGCGCGGGAGAGTGGGCCGAGGCTCGGGGTGATCCCCAGCGTCACGCCCACGGTGCCCACCGCCGAGGCCGTCTCAAACAGGCAGGTCAGCAGCGGCAGGCCCTCCACCCGGCTGATCAGCATACCGGTAGAGATGAACAGGGTCAGGTACAGCACCAGCAGGGCCATCGCACTGCGCGCCGTCTCCTCCGGGAAGCGCCGGCCAAAGGCCTCGGTGTTCTCCCTGCGGCGCACCACAGCCCACAGGGCCAGGTAGAGCACCGCCAGGGTCGTAGTCTTGAGGCCGCCGGCCGTGGAGCCAGGCGAACCGCCCACCAGCATCCAGAGGATCATGGTCACCTTGCCCGTATCCGAGAAGCTGCCCAGATCCGCCGAGTTGAAACCCGCCGTGCGCAGCGTCACGGACTGGAAGAGCGCCGGCAGCACGCGCTCGCCCGCGCCGTAGGTCTGCAGCTCCAGCGCGTAGAAGGCGATGGCCGGGATCAGCACCAGCGCCAGCGAGACCGTCAGCACCAGCTTGGTCTGCACGCGATAGCGCTTCCAGTGCAGACCGTTGGTCTTGATGTCGTTCCACACCAGGAAGCCGAGGCCGCCCAGGGTGATCAGGGCGATCAGGGCGAGGTTGACCAGCGGATCCTGGGCGAAGGTGGTCATGGAGGAGTAGGGCTCGCGGACGCCCATCAGGTCGAAGCCCGCGTTGCAGAAAGCCGACACCGCATGGAACACCGCGTACCACAGCCCGCGGCTGAAGCCGAAGGCCCGCCAGAAGGACGGAAGCAGGAGCAGCGCGCCCGCGCCCTCGATGGCCGCCGTGGAGATCAGGATGAAGCGCGTGAGGCGCACGATGCCGCCGACCTGCGGGGCTGAGATGGTCTCCCGCATCAGCACACGCTGCATCAGCCCGATCTTGCGGCCGGAGAAGAAGGACAGCATCAGGGCCATGGTCACCACGCCCATGCCGCCGATCTGGATGAGGACGAGCAGCACCCCCTGGCCGAAGAGGGTCCAGGTGGTGGCGGTGTCCCGCACGATGAGGCCGGTCACGCACACCGCCGAGGTGGCGGTGAACAGGCAGTCCCCGAAGGGCACGGAGCCCGGCGCGCGGCTGGCGAAGGGCAGCGAGAGCAGGCAGGCCCCGAGGAGGATCAGGAGCAGGAAGCCTCCGACGATGACCTGGTACGGGCGCAGTCTGAAGCGATCCAAGGCTGATTCCTCCTCTCTCCGACCTTTTTATATTACGCAAAATTCGCAAAAGCCCATGGGAGCCTTTGCGAATTTCGCATGTCTACGCATTTCGCGCATGGGCGCGATGATGATTTTTCTTACGCGCGGCCATCCCGACGCGGGGGACGGCGGAAGCCTTCCTTGCCCTCGGTGCGGCGGGGCGCGGTGTTCTCATACACCATGTCGTTGCGGATCAGGTTGATGCGGCCCTGAGCGTCGATCTCGTTGACCTTGACCTCCAGCTCGTCGCCGATCTTCACCACATCCTCGACCTTCTCCACGCGGTGGTTGGCCAGCTTGGAGATGTGGATCATGCCGTCCTTGCCGGGGGCCAGCTCCACGAAGGCGCCGAAGTTCATGATGCGCACCACCTTGCCGGTGAACACATCGCCCACTTCGATATCCTTCGCGATGCCCTCGATGATCCTGCGCGCCTTGGCGGCGGCCTCCTCGTCGGGGGTGGAGATGAACACGCGGCCGTCGTCCTCGATGTCGATCTTGACGCCGGTCTCGGCGATGATCTTGTTGATCATCTTGCCGCCAGGCCCGATGACTTCACGGATCTTCTCGGGGTTGATCGTGAAGCGGATGATCTTGGGCGCGTACTTGTTCAGGCTCTCGCGGGGCTGACCGATGCAGTCGAGCATGAGCTTGAGGATGTACAGGCGGCCCTGCAGGGCCTGCTCCAGGGCGGTCTTCAGGATCTCACGGCTGATGCCGGCGATCTTGATGTCCATCTGGATGGCAGTGATGCCGTTCATGGTGCCGGCCACCTTGAAGTCCATATCGCCCAGGAAGTCCTCCAGGCCCTGGATATCGGTCAGCACGGCCAGCTTGTCGCTCTCGGTGTCCTTGATCAGGCCCATGGCGACGCCCGCCACCGGCGCGTGGATCGGCACGCCCGCGTCCATCAGGGACAGGGTGGAGCCGCACACGGAGGCCATGGAGGAGGAGCCGTTGGAGGAAAGGATCTCGCTCACCAGGCGCATCGCGTAGGGGAACTCTTCCTCGGAGGGGATCACGGGCAGGAGCGCGCGCTCCGCCAGCGCGCCGTGGCCGATCTCGCGGCGGCCCGGGCTCTTCAGGCGTCCGGCCTCACCGGTGGCATACGGCGGCATGTTGTACTGGTGGATGTAGCGCTTGAAGTCCTCGCTGCTCAGGCCGTCCAGCACCTGGCCCTCGCTCACGGGGCCCAGGGTGGTCACGGTCAGGGCCTGGGTCTGGCCGCGGGTGAACACGGCGGAACCGTGCACGCGGGGCAGCACGCCGACCTCGCACCAGATGGGGCGGATCTCGTCCAGCTTGCGGCCGTCCGCGCGGACACCCTCGTCCAGGATGCGGCGGCGCATGACTTCCTTGTTGAGGTAGTACAGGGCGTCGGCGATCTCGCTCTCACGGCCCGGGAACTGCTCGCTCAGGGCGGCCAGGGTCTCCTCCTTCACCTGCTTCTCGCGGGCCTGGCGCTCATAGCGCTCAAAGGTGGAGAAGGTCCACACGGCCTTGTCATAGGCGAAGGCGCGCACGGCGGCCTTCACGTCGTCGCCGGTGGTGATCAGCGGCACCTCGACCTTTTCCTTGCCGATCTCCGCCACGATCATCTCCTGGAACTCGACGATCTGCTTGATATAGTCGTGGGCGAACATGATGCCGTCCAGCATCACGTCCTCGCTCAGCTCGTTCGCGCCGGCCTCCACCATCATGATGGCGTCCTTGGTGCCGGCCACGTACACGTTCATGTCGGAGGCCGCGCGCTGGGCCTCATCGGGGTTGATGACATACTCGCCGTTCACCCGGCCGACGACCACAGCGCCGGTGGGGCCGCCCCACGGGATGTCGCTGACAGCGAGGGCCACGGAGGAGCCGATCATGCCGGGGATTTCCGGCGGCACGTCCTGCTCCACGGAGAGGATGGTCACCACGACCTGCACGTCGTTGCGCATGCCCTTGTTGAACAGGGGGCGCAGCGGGCGGTCGATCAGGCGGCAGGTCAGGGTCGCCTTCTCGGTGGGACGGCCTTCACGCTTGATGAAGCCTCCGGGGATCTTGCCCACGGAGTACTGCTTCTCCTCCACGTCCACGGCCAGGGGGAAGAAGTCCACGCCCTCGCGGGGGGTGGGAGCCATGGTCGCGTTGACCATCACCACCGTGTCGCCCAGGTGGACCCAGACGGAGCCGTTGGCCTGCTCGCAGTATTTGCCGAATTCCAGCGTCAGCTTCTTGCCCGCCAGATCCATGCTGTAGGATTTGTAAGCCATGCTTTTCTCCTTTTTCCTTTTCACATCTCGTCGTTCTCTGAGGACAGCGGCGAACCGTCGCCGCTACCCTTTGACCCCTCGGGTGCTATGCACAGACAATCGCGCGGTCAGCGCGAGGCTGGCCTTTTCCATTCTTTGGCAGCAGGGGTTCCGCGCCTGCGGGCGCGGGCAAGGGGCTTTGCGATCGCCCCTTGCAACCCTTCGCTCTCGGCCTGATTGGGCATTTATTAGCCGAAAGGGTTCCGCGCCTGCGGGCGCGGGCAAAGGGCTTTCCGGTCGCCCTTTGCAAACCTTCGGCCGTCGCCCTGAAGTTATCAGAGTGAAGGCTTGCTTTAAATGGATTGCCTGTGCATAACATCCGAAGCGGGTCCCGTCAGTGGGCTGTCCTGAAAACAGCCGCCGGAGAAGCGTATTCCCCGGCGGCTGGTGCAGACAGCCCGCGACAACCAAGCGCGTGCTCCAGGGGTTCCCGTGTGAATTACTTGCGCAGATTCAGGCGGGCGATCAGGGTGCGGTAGCGCTCGATGTCGGTCTTCTTGAGGTACTCCAGCATACCGCGGCGGCGGCCAACCATCAGCAGCAGGCCACGGTTGGAGTGGTGGTCGTTCTTGTTCTTCTTCAGGTGCTCGTTGAGGTGGTTGATGCGTTCGGTCAGAAGCGCGATCTGCACCTCAGGGGATCCCGTGTCGCCCTCATGCAGCGCATAGGCGGCGATGATCTCGGACTTGGTCATGGTCTTTCCTCCATTTGTTTCCGCCCCGTTCGGGGGCTCGTTCTTCTCCGGTATCCGGCCTTTCGCCGGTCATCCGGGGGCGCAATCGCCGCGTGCCCAGCGCGCCGAAGGAGTATCCGGCAGCCCGCGCGTGCGGTTCAGCAAAACCCAAGGTTTATCTTATCAGAAAGGCAGGCTTTTGTAAATGGCTTTTTTACAAAAAAATGCCCCAAAAATGCAAAGGCGGCGGGTTCCTGCGCGCCGCCGTGATTGACTTTCCCGTCCAAACGCTTATAATAGAAGCTGTACAAGCAGGCCGCCCCGGCGGCCGGGACAGGAGACGATCTGATGAACCGATATGCATTCCTCCGGCGCGCTCTCGCCGCGCTGCTTCTCGTTTGCCTGCTGGGTGCCCAGCTGACCGCCCTGGCGGATGACTTCTACTTCGGCGAGCAGGAGCTGCAGCTGTGGGACGGCGCCTACGCCATCACCGTGGACAAGCACTGGACGCTGGAAACGGATTTTGAGATCCCGAACAAGCGCGGCCCCCACGACCGCTTCTGGACGTGGAAGCAGTTCTGTGTCAAGGACAACCACAACCAGAAGGTGCTCCGCTTCTTCAAGGAGGTCTACCCCGCCAACTACGGGAACCCCCAGGCCAACGTGGCCCTGCTGGAGACCTTCGCCGAGCAGGTGGCGCACCTGAAGTTTCACGAGTCCCACGCCATCAAAATCGGCGACTGGCAGGCCGTGCAGCTGGTGGGCAAGCAGTACAAGGCCATCGCCATACTCACGGAGCGGGAGATTCTCTACTTCGCCTCCCAGCATCTGACGCTGGAGCAGCTGACCGCCGTCATGAAGACGCTGCGCGAGGGCGAAGGCGACAGCAACGGTTGATTTGCCCGCGCCCGCAGGCGCGGAACCTCTGCTAACAACTAAGTATTAGAAACGGCTGAAACCCTATCTGTCGCAAGTTGATGATTCTACTTTCCCATGTGGGAAAGTAGCAAAGGACACCGGGGGACACGTTGCGACGTGTGTCCCCCGGACCCCCCGCACACGCTTTTGGCAACCCAAGCTTCATCCTTAAAAGGCAATAACGAGATTGCGCTAAGTGCGATGCGAAAGGTTGCCACCGCGAACGCAAAGCCTTTGGAAACCTTCGCGTAGCGTGTGCTACCGGCAGCGCATCGCATAGCATCATCAAGAACGCAAAAGAATCCCGGCCAAGCCTGATCCAAACTGGCCGGGATTCTCTTTTGTCTTTACTTGGCGGGATAATAATTCCCATAGATGAAGTAGTGCAGGGACTGCACATTGTTGTCCCACTGCTTGTCCGAGAGCGTAATCACGCTCGCACCCTTGTCCGTCGTGCCGTACCCATAGGTCTTGTCCATCGGAATGCGGTGCTGCTGCAGCAGCTCGCCGCCATCCTTCGCCCGGCTGATGATGTCCGTCTTCAGCACGGCGGTGGCCACGTTCATGATGGTCTGGGCATTCATGTTCGTGATCATGTAGGGCAGGCAGGTGGAGATCAGGTTGAGCAGCTTGCCCGTGTCCATGTCCTGCAGCACCTTGTTCAGCAGCAGCTCCAGCAGGTGGCGCTGGCGGGCCGTGCGGGCGAAGTCGCCGTCAATCTTGCGCAGGCGGGCGTACATCAGCGCCTGGATGCCGTCGCAGTGCTGCACGCCGGAGATCCGCTGCAGGGGCTCGCGCTCGGACTTGTCCTTGGTGTCGTAGGTGTACTTGCTGGTCTTCTTGTAGGCCTGGTTCAGGTAGGCGTTGATGGCGCTGGCCTCGGTCTTGGTCATATCGATGTCGATGCCGCCCAGGGCGTCGATGATGGAGGCCACGCCGTAGAAGTTGATCACCACGTAGTGCTGGATGTTCATCTCGAACAGGTGGTTGATCGTGCGCATCACCAGATCGCCCTCGCCCCGGTAGTAGGCGTTGTTGAGCTTGGCCTTGTTCTTGTAGCCGGGGATGTTGACGTACAGGTCGCGCAGGATGGAGGTCAGCTTCACCGAGCCATCGTCCGTGTTGATCGAGAGGATCATGTTGGAGTCGTTCAGGTGGGAGGCCTTCTCCTCGCGCACGTCCTTGTCATGAGAGTCAATGCCGATCAGCATGATGTTGATCACATTGCCGGGCAGGTTCGGGTTCAGCTCCAGGTCGCCCGCGCTGACGCTGGTATCCACCTCCGCGTCGCCCAGGGCGTCGGTCACAGCCTCCTCGGTCTCGGTGGATTCCAGCCAGGCCTCCCAGTCGAAATCGTCCGCCTCAAAGTCGGGCAGCGCTTCCGCTTCCGCCTGCTGCGCCTCCTCGGTCAGGTCGCCGATGGACCACTCCTCCTCTTCCTCCTCGGCCGCCGCCGGGAAGGCCAGGCAGCCCATCAGCAGGCAAAGGCTCATCAGCAGGGATAAAGCGCGCTTTCCAAATGGCATCATCAGTTCCTCCTGTCATGGTTCTCATCTTGTCAAACGGGTGGACCGGCTGTTTTGTTCCCTCGGTCGTTCAGGTGACGGGCGCGTTCAACTCGTCCAGTGTCAGCGTGAAGGCCGGGACGCAGGTGTCCATGAAGTCCTGCACCTCGGGCAGGTCGATGGCACGGATGGACGCGAGCACCGTCTCCGCCGCCGCGTCGAACTCGCGGTTGCCGGCGCGCTCCTCCTCCAGACACTTCACGTAGGCGCTGATGCGGTCGGCGGCCTTCACGATGCGCCGGGCCAGCGTGTCCTGCTCGGTGAACAGCGGGGCGAAGCTGGGCCGCAGCTCCTCCGGCAGCATGGCCACCAGGCGCTCCGCCGCCTGATCCTCCAGGGTGCGGTAGGCTCCGCGCAGCGCCTCGGAGTGGTATTTGACGGGTGTGGGCAGGTCGCCGGTCAGCACCTCGGTGGCGTCATGGTAGACCGCCAGGGTCACCACGTGCTCCGGGTCGATGTCCCGGTGGTAGCGGTCGCGGGCGGTCAAGGCGATGGCGTGGGCGATCATCGCGACCTGCAGGGAGTGCTCGGCGTCGTTCTCCGGCTGGGTGTTGCGCATCAGGCTCCAGCGGCGGATCAGTTTCAGGCGGGCCATATAGGCGAAAAAGGGATTCATGGTTTCACCTCGAAGGGAAGCTCCTTCAATAGCATATCGGTGGCGGTGGTCACCTTCACGGCCACGGGGGTGTTCAGCGAGCGGTAGGCCAGATAGCCCGCCGCCAGCACCGCGGCGACGGACAGCGCGATCAGCAGCGCCGAAGTCTGCCCGGCCTTCGTGCGGGCGCTGCGCCAGTGCAGGTGCTTCAGGTGGGCCATCACGGCCTTGGCGGCCACGCCCGTCAGCAGGCCGCAGGCGAGGCCCACCAGCATCAGCACGCCCAGGTAGTAGAGCATCTGCCGGGGCGTGTGCAGCACGATCATCGCCATGAGCACCTGGCCCACGTTGTGCGCCACACCGCCCGCCATGGATACGGCGGGCACCGGCAGCGTCCTGATCCGGCTGAGCAGGGCCATCACCGTCAGGCTCAGCAGGCCGCCCGCGAAGGCGTAGAGCATCGCCGCCGGGTTGCCGAAGAGGAAGCCGGACAGCGTCACCTTCAGCGCCATGAGGATGTACGCGGTGGGGATGTCCAGCATGTACACCGCGAAGATCAGCACGCTGTTGCTCAGTCCCAGCTTGATGCCGGGGATCGCCGTGAAGGCGGGCAGCAGGCTCTCCACATAGCCCAGCACCAGCATCATCGCCAGCAGCAGGGCCGATACCGTCAGTTGCAGGGTTTTACGCATGGTCGCTCCTTCCGGGGCTGTCAGGGCGTCTCGTCGCCGCCCGCCGTTTCCGTCTGTGCGCCCATCAGCGCCAGCAGCTCCTCCGTGCTGTACAGCTCCAGCGACACCTGGTTCGGCAGGCAGAGGATGTACCGACCCAGAATGCGGGTGCCGATATTGTCAAAGGTGACCTCACCCTGCTCCACGCAGTCGTGGCCCTCGCAGGTGGAGTCCTCCATCCACACGCCGTGGGGCGTCAGGTGGATCACGTTGAGCGCCTCGGTGCCGTCGGGCAGGGTCTGGGCCAGGGGGAAGCTGACCTCGCCCTCGGTGGGCAGCGGGAGCCAGCCCTGGACGGTGGCCGCCGAGACGAAGACGTAGCCCGGCGCCAGGGTGGCGGGATCCAGAGCCTCCGCCTGCTGGGCTTCGCCGCTCGGGTCTGTCTCCGCCGGTGCTTCCGCGAGGGCGGCAGCCGGGCACAGGCACGTCAGCGCCAGCAGCAGCGCGATCCATCTGCGCATAAGAGGCCTCCTTGGTCACAGTCTGAGAATCCTTCTCATCTTACCGCAAGTTGGGGGGAGCGTCAAGAAGAGAGAAGATTTTTGGCTCACGCCCTTTGAGATTACACTCATATGATTCTTTTCGCTGACAGCGGGGGTTCCGCGCCTGCGGGCGCGGGCAAGTACTACGGTGTGCCAAATGGGTTGACTCCGCTTGCGCGTGGGCGCGCGTTCTGGTATACTGAGGGCAGCTTTTTTGTGGGAGGTGACCCCATGCCCGTTTTCCGTCCGATCCACGACATGCTGGCCGGAGCCGCCGGCCGCGTCAGCGGACACATGCCCGGGCACAAGGGGCGCGCTCCCTTCGGCGCGGAGGATCTCTACGTGCTGGACACCACCGAACTGCCCACCACGGACAACCTCTACGCCCCCGAGCGCGGCATCGCCGAGGCCCAGCGCCTCTACGCCCGGGCTGCCGGGGCCGCGGAGACCTTTTTCATGACCGGCGGCGCGACCGCGGGCATCGCGGTGATGCTGCAGCTCTGGGCCCGGCGCGGCCTGGGCGGAAAGCCGGGCGATACCGTGCTCCTGCCCCGCAGCGCCCACCACAGCGCCGTGGACGCCTGCGCGCGCTTTGGCCTGCATCCCGAGTGGATTCCCGTGCGCCAGCGGGAGAACGGCAAGGTCTATGTGGCCCAGGAGGATGTGCTCGCGGCCCTCGCAGCACACCCGGAAGCGAAGGCCCTCCTGCTCACCCGCCCGGATTACGACGGGGCCTGCATCCCGCTCGAGGCCATCATCGCCCAGGCCCACGCCCGGGGCATCCGCGTGGCGGTGGACGAGGCCCACGGCGCGCACCTGCCCTGGCTGGAGGAGCTGCCCTCCGCCGGCGTTTTAGGCGCGGACGCCTGGGTGCAGTCGGTACACAAGACGCTGCCCAGCCTCACCGGCTCGGCGGTGCTGCACCTGCGGGACGCGGCGGATCATCCCCGGGCCCTGCGGCTGCTGCGACGCTCCCAGTCGTCCTCGCCCAGCTTCCTGCTGCTGCAGTCCATCGACGACGCCCGCGCCTGGATGGAGCTGCAGGGCCGCGAGCGCCTGCGGCAGGTCGCCGAGGCCGCCGACAGCCTCCGCCGCGCCTTGCCCGCCCTGGGCTACAGCGACGCCCAGACCCGTATGGCCGAGCCCGGCTACAGCTTCGACCCGACCCGGCTGGTGATCGAAGCGCCCCAGGGCGGCTTTGCCCTGGAGCGGGAGCTGCGCGCCCGCGGCATCGACGCGGAGATGGCGGACTTCACCAGCGTGACGCTCATCTTCACCGCGTGCAGCACAGCGGAGGATTTCGCGGCCGTCCGCGAGGCGCTTGAGGCCATCCGCCCCCATGCCAAGCCCCTGCCTCCCCCGCCCCCGCTGACCGCCCTGCCCCCGCGCCGCTGCGACCCCTGGGAGACCGAAGCCATGGACTGGGAGGCCGTACCCGTCCGCGAGGCGGCAGGCCGGGTCTCCGCCGTGGCGGCGGGGCTCTATCCCCCGGGCATGCCCCTGGTGATGCCCGGCGAAATCATCACAGAAGACACCATGCGCCTGCTGGCGCAGGCCCCGTCCCAGGGCCGATTCGGATTGGAGGAAGACAGATGGCTTTGTGTTCTGGACGCGCCGTGATCTTTGACCTGGACGGCACCCTCACCCAGAGCGAGGAGGGCATCTTCAACTGTGTGCGCCACGCCGCGAGGGCAGTCGGCGCGCCTGTGCCGGACGACACCGCCCTGCGCGAATACATCGGGCCGCCGCTCGCCTATTCCTTCCGGGCCTTCATGGGCCTCGACGACGAAACGGCAGAGCGGGCCATCGCCGCCTTCCGCGAGCGCTACCACCGCGTCGGCCTGTTCGAGAACCGGGTCTATCCCGGCATCCGCCGTCTGCTGCGCACGCTCAAGGCGCGCGGGGATTACGTGGGCGTCGCGACCGGCAAGCACGGCGACGCGACCCGCCGCATCCTCGACCACTTCGGCCTGAGCCCCTTCATCGACAGCGTGTGCTGCGCCACAGACGCGCGCAGCGAGAAGGTGGATATCATCCGCGCCGTGCTGCCGGAAAACTGCCGCGAGGCCTGGATGGTGGGCGACCGCCGCTTCGACATGGAGGGCGGCAAGGCCGCGGGCATCCGTACCATCGGCGCGGTGTACGGCTACGGCACCCTGGAGGAGCTGCAGAAGGCCGGCGCGGACGTCTGCGTGGAGAGCGTGCAGGCGCTGATCGACTTCCTGTGCCCCGGCGAGGAGCCGCCGCGCGGCGCCTTCCTCTCCATCGAGGGGCTGGACGGCAGCGGCAAATCCACCCAGATCGCCCTGCTGACCGACGCCCTGGACCGCTGGGGCTTCGAGGTGACCCACAGCCGCGAGCCCGGCGGCACCCGCATCGGCGAGATGCTGCGGGAGATCATCCTCAGCCCCGAAAACCCGGAGATGACCGCCGAGACCGAGGCCCTGCTCTACGCCGCGGGCCGCGCCCAGCACGTGCGCGAGCTGATCCGTCCCACCGTCGCCTCCGGCCGGGTGCTGCTGTGCGACCGCTATGTGGATTCCTCCGTGGCCTACCAGGGCGGCGGCCGCCAGCTGGGCGTGCAGCGCGTGCTGGACATCAACGCCATGGCTGTGGATGGCACCCTGCCTCTGGCCACCGTGTACCTGGATATCAACCACGAGGCCGCGCTGAAGCGCCGCCATGCCGCCACCTCGCCCGACCGGATTGAGGCCGAGAGCGACGCCTTCTTCGCCCGGGTGGAGCAGGCCTACCGCGAGCTGATCTGGCGCGACCCGGAGCGGTTCATTGTGGTGGACGCGTCCCAGCCGCCGGAGGTGATGGGCGAGGAGATCGCCCAAAGGGTGATTCAGCGGCTTGTAGAAGATGAACTGCATGCGTCTTCCGCCTGCTGATGTGCATTTCATCTGCGGAGATTCCGCGCCTGCGGGCGCGGGTCAGGGGCTTTGCGATCGCCCCTGACAACCCTTCGCAGCCGAATGTTACATGGGCTCTTTGCAATGATATGCCAAGGAGAAACGCTCCGTGAGCTACGATGATCTTTTAAGCCAGATCTACGCAGAGTTTCCGCACCTGACCGGGTGCCTGAACGCGCCGCGCGTGGTCTATGTCACGGCCCAGAACAAGGCCTACATCACCTTTGAATCCACCAAGCTGGTGGAGGAGGCCACCTTCCTTCGGCTGGAGGCCCTTTTGCGGCGCGTCTTTCACCAGAGCGCACTGGCCCTGCGCGTGGTGTCGCCGGCCCTGGGCGATGATTTCCGCGCCCACATCGACGATTACCGCCAGGTGCTGGTGGATTTTCTCAAGCGCAACTACCCCGCCTCCACCAGCTGGATGGATCACATCGGCTGGCGCTGCGCCGGCGACCTCGTCACCCTGACCTTCCCGGACACCTTCTCCATGGAGTACATGGCCCGGCAGAACGCCTCCGCCCGCCTGGCCCAGGCCGTGAAGGACATCTTCGCGGTGGACGTGAAGGTGGAGCTGACCGTGGACGGCGACCAGGAGAAGCACATCGCCGAGATGCGCAAGGCCGCCGACGAGGCCCGCAAGCCCATCACCGTGCAGGAGCTGCGCGAGCGCTACGGCGAGGAAGGGGCGAAGAAGGAACCGAAGGCCCCCAAGACCCCCGCCGACGAGAAGAAGCGCGAGGCCGCCAAGGCCAAACGGGCGGAGAAGGCGGAAAAGCCCGAGAAGGAGAAGAATCCCTTCATCCCGGAGATGACGGACACGGTCATCGGCAAGCCGATCCTGGGCCGCGGCGTAGCAGACCCGCCGGTGGAGATGAAGGGCCTGAGCAGCGACACGGGCCTGGTGACCGTGCAGGGCGACATCTTCAAGGTGGAGACCAAGGAGCTGCGCGGCGGCGAGACCGTGCTGGTCACCTTCTGCGTCACCGACTACACGTCCTCCATCCTCTGCAAGTCCTTCCTGCGCTACCGCAAGGGCTTCCGCCGGCGCGGCGAGGAGGAGGACGAGCGTCCCATCACCGACGAGGAGCGCAAGGCCGTGCAGGAGAAGATCGACCGCATCCAGGTCGGCATGAACGTGAAGGTGCGCGGCGAGTGCATGTACGACAGCTTTTCCCGGGAGCTGGCCATCACCGTGCGCGACCTGGTGCCCATGCAGAAGATCGAGCGCGAGGACAACGAGCCGGAGAAGCGCGTGGAGCTGCACATGCACACCAACATGTCCACCATGGACGGCCTCACCGGCGCGGACAAGCTGATTGCCAGGGCGGCCAAGTGGGGACATCCCGCCGTCGCCATCACCGACCACGGCGTGCTGCAGGCCTTCCCCAAGGCCTTCAACGCCGCCAAGGCCAACAAGATCAAGCTGCTGCCCGGCTGCGAGGGCTATTTAGTGGACGAGCGCCCCATCGTGGAGGACGCGGACGACCGCTCCCTGGACGACCCCATCGTCGTGCTGGACTTTGAGTCCACGGGCCTGAACACCCGCACCTGCCGCGTCATCGAGATCGGCGCGGTGCGCCTGCGCGGCGGTGTGGTGGAGGACACCTTCTCCCTGCTGGTCAATCCCCACGAGCCCCTGCCGGAGAAGGTCAGCCAGCTGACCGGCATCACCGACATGATGCTCGCGGACAAGGAGAGCGCCGACACCGCCATCCCGAAGCTGATGGCCTTCATCGGCGACTGCCCCATCGCCGCCCACAACGCCTCCTTCGACGGGGCCCTGCTGCGGGCCGAGCTGCACCGCCTGGGCCAGAGCTTCAACGCGCCCGTGCTGGACACCCTCACCTACTGCCGCAAGCTCTACCCGGACATGAAGACCCACAAGCTGGGCACCCTGTGCAAGAAGCTGGGCGTCAGCCTGAAAAACGCCCACCGCGCCGTGCACGACGCCACCGCCACCGCCCAGTGTCTGGCCAAGATGAACGAGGCCGCCAAGGAGCAGGGCCTGCGCACCCTGCGGAATCTCAACACCCTGCACGGCGGCGCCATCGGTGAGAGCTGGCACATCATCCTGCTGGCGGCGACCCAGGAGGGCCTGGTCAACCTGAACCGCCTGGTCTCCATCAGCCACTTGGAATACTTCCGCCGCCGTCCTCACATGCCGCGCTCCGTCATTGAGCAGAACCGCAAGGGCCTCATCCTCGGCAGCGCCTGCGAGGCCGGCGAGCTCTTCCGCGCGGTGCTGGCCGGCGAGGACTGGGAGAAGCTCAAGCGCATCGCCTCCTGGTACGACTACCTGGAGATCCAGCCCATCGGCAACAACGCCTTCCTCATCCGCACGGGCGAGGTGAAGGACGAGGAGGAGCTGCGGGAGATCAACCGCAAGATCGTCCGCCTGGGCGAGGAGCTGGGCAAGCCAGTGGTGGCCACGGGCGACGTGCACTTCATCGACCCCCACAACGCCATCAACCGCGCCATCATCCAGGCCAGCATGGGCTACGAGGACTGCGACCAGCAGCCCCCGCTGTACTTCAAGACCACCCGGGAGATGCTGGATGAGTTCGCCTACCTGGGCCCGGAGAAGTGTCGCGAGGTGGTCATCACCAACCCGCAGAAGATCGCCGACCAGGTGGAGAGCCTGCGCCTGTTCCCGGTGCACCCGGAGGGCAAGGACACCTTCCAGCCCCACTGGGACGACGCCGAGGAGAACATCCAGCGCATGACCTGGGGCAACGCGAAGGAGATGTACGGCGATCCCCTGCCGGAGATCGTGCAGAAGCGCCTGGAGAAGGAGCTGAAGTCCATCGTCGGCTACGGCTACTGCACCCTGTACAACATCGCCGAGCGCCTGGTGGCCAAGTCCATCGAGGACGGCTACCTGGTGGGCAGCCGCGGCTCCGTCGGCTCCTCGCTGGTGGCGCGCATGTGCAACATCACCGAGGTCAACGCCCTTCCGCCCCACTACCGCTGCCCCTACTGCCACCGGGGCTTCTTCGACGTGGACATCAAGCGCTACCACGTGGGCGTCGACCTGCCGGACCGGGACTGCCCCATCTGCTCCCGTCCCCTGGTCAAGGACGGCTTTGACATCCCCTTCGAAGTCTTCCTGGGCTTCGAGGGTGACAAGGTGCCTGATATCGACCTGAACTTCTCCGGCGAGGAGCAGAACCGCGCCCACCACTACGTGGAGGAGCTCTTCGGCCACGACCACGTGTTCCGCGCCGGCACCATCTCCGACGTGAAGGACAAGATCGCCTACGGCTACGTCAGCAAGTACCTGGAGGAGCGCGGCATCACCGTGGGCAACACGGAGAAGGAGCGCCTCGTGCAGGGCTGCTGCGGCGTGAAGCGCACCACCGGCCAGCACCCCGGCGGCATGGTCGTGGTGCCCAAGGAGTACGAGATCTACCAGTTCACCGCCGTGCAGCACCCCGCCGACGACCTGGACAGCGACTTCACCACCACCCACTTCGACTTCAACTCCATGCACGATATCCTGGTCAAGCTGGACTGTCTCGGCCACGACGACCCGACCATGATGCACGTGCTGGAGGAGCTGACCGGCATCCACTTCACCGACGTGCCCCTGGACGACCCCGCCGTGCGCAGCCTCTTCCACAGCCCGGAGGCCCTGGGCGTCACGGAGGAGGAGATTCTCTGCAACACGGGCACCTACGGCGTGCCAGAGTTCGGCACGGGCTTCGTGCGCGGCATGCTGGACGACACCATGCCCTCCACCATGGAGGAGCTGCTGCGCATCTCCGGCCTGAGCCACGGCACCGACGTGTGGCTGGGCAACGCCAAGGACATCATCACCTCCGGCACCGCCACCCTGTCCGAGTGCGTGTGCTGCCGCGACGACATCATGAACTACCTCATGAGCATGGGCGTGCCGCCGAAGCTGTCCTTCACCACCATGGAGAGCGTGCGCAAGGGCAAGGGCCTCAAGCCCGAGATGGAGCAGGCCATGATCGAGCACAACGTGCCCGACTGGTTCCTGGACTCCTGCAGGAAGATCAAGTATATGTTCCCCAAGGGACACGCCGTGGCCTACGTCACCATGTCCCTGCGCGTGGCCTGGTTCAAGGTGCACTACCCCGCCGCCTACTACGCGGCCTACTTCACCGTGCGCGGCGACGGCTTCGACGCGGCCACCATGCTGATCGACCCCGAGACCTGCCGGGAGAAGATCCGCGCCATCCGCGGCAAGAACAGCGGCGACAAGGACACCGCCCACCAGAGCAAGGAGAAGGAGCAGTCCGCCGCCAAGGACAAGGAGCAGCAGACCGCCCTGGAGCTGGTGCTGGAGATGAACATGCGCGGCATCCGCTTCCTGCCGGTGGACCTGTACAAGAGCACCGTGAAGACCTTCGTGATCGAGGACGGCAACCTGCGCTGCCCGTTCATGTCCCTGGTGGGTCTGGGCGAAAGCGCCGCGGTGCCCATCGTGGAGGCCCGCAAGGACGGCGAGTTCCTCTCCGTGGAGGATCTGCGCAGCCGCGCCCACGTCAGCCAGGGCGTCATCGACCTGCTGCGCGCCCACGGCAGCCTCGAAGGCCTGGAGGAGACCAGCCAGGTCTCCATGTTCGGCTGATAAAGAGCAACAGAAAAAGCAGAGTCCCGCTGATGATGGGTCTCTGCTTTTCTATTGCTCTCTATAATTTGCTATGCTCTGGTATGCAACTGTCAGCCTTCCCCCTCCGGGGGAAGGTGGCGCGCAGCGCCGGATGAGGGATTCCGCGCCTGTAGGCGCGGGCAGGGGGCTTTGCGATCGCCCCCTGCACCCCTTCGCAGCATCTCCTTACCGATGAGAGTACCCCATCACTCCTCCGGTTTCACCCGGCTGTGGTACACCACCGAATCCATCAGGATGCGGTCCACCTCCGTCAGAGGGACTGCGGAGACCAGCCGGAAGTCCAGCTTCAGCCCGTGATCCACAGTCTCATACTGGGAGACATACATGCCGTTCAGCTCATAGGTCATGTGGAGCCAGCGGGTGTCGGAGCCGTCGAAAAGGGTGCACGTGTCTGCGGTGCCGCCCACGGCCTCCAGGTTCTGCCGCCATAGGTTGAGCAGCATGAAGAGCGTGGCCCCGGTCACATCGCTGTAATCCTTGTCTTCGAAGGGCTCGCCCGAGACCGTCAGCGTCCAGCTGTAATCCTCCGGCGCGGCCCAGATGGCCACGTTGCCTTCCGCGAAGGCGGTCCGCGCCGCCTCGGGATTCAGCCCGACCGCCCGGTACATGTCGTTCGTCGCATTCTCCACGTTCAGCGTCATCACGCCGGCGGGCAGCTCCACGGCGACACCGATGGACTCGGAGAGCACGGCCAGGTTGCTGAGGGCGTCCTGGGTTTCTTCCTCCTCCGCCATGCACCCGGCGCAGGCCAGCAGCAGCGCCAGCAGGGCGCTGGCAAGTCTTTTCACACACTTCACGGCTTCACGACCTCCAGTCTCAGGGCGGCGCTGGGCAGCGGCAGCACAGCGTCCGGCGCGGTGCGCTTCAGGCTCCAGACGGCCTCCGTCTCGCCGCGCACGTCGCGCAGGGTGAGCAGCCCGCCCTGCAGCAGGGACAGCTTGAAGGCGGTCTCCTCACCGATCTGCAGGTTGTAGCCGCTGAGCGTCCATTCCATCGGCACGCCGTCCACGGCGCCCGTGCCGTCCCCGCGCAGGATCAGCGTGTGGCCGTCCCCGCGCCAGGTGCCAAGGATCGCCCAGCCCGTGCGCGCCATGCGCTCGTCGGTGTCCTCATAGCCCGCGCAGCGCTGCAGGTAGGGGTAGGCGCGCGCAAAGTCCTCGCCGTCCATCAGGCGGCAGCCCTCCAGGTAGCACGCCCGAATGTAGGTCTCGCCGAGATCGGCGTAGCGCTCGGGCAGCCTGCTCCAGTCCACCTTGTCCAGGGTGGCGGCGGCCTGGGCCCAGCGCCCGGCCTCCAGGGCCTTCCGCGCGGTCTCCGCCGGGGCGGCCCACACGCTGTCCTCCTGCCGGATCACGGCCTCCGCGGCGGCGGCCTCGTCACCGGCCTGCCGGTAGGCGGCGATGGCCGTCTCGTAGTCGCCGGCCTCCAGGGCCTCCTTGGCGATCTCTCTGCGGATGTCCTTCGCCCGGTCGGCGGCGTCCTTCACCTCCGCCAGGGCGTCGAAGGCGGCGGCGGCCTCGGTCTTCTTCCCCTCCGCCAGCAGCGCCTCCGCGGCGGCGTAGCGCACGGCGTCCGCCTTCTCCGTCTCGCCCAGGGCGGTGTAGAGCTCCGCAGCCTCGTCGAAGCGGCCCTCCGCCTCCATCGCGGCGGCCAACTCCGTGCGCAGCTCCTTCACCCGCGTCAGGGCGGTCTCGTCCTCCTCCATGGCCTCGTAGGCCGTGATGGCCCCGCGCAGGTCCCCGGCCGCCTCCAGGCTGTCCGCCTGCAGGTGGCGCAGCTCTCTGATCCGCGTGAGCGCCTGCACATCGTCCCCCAGCAGACCGTAGGCCGCGATGGCTCCGGCATAGTCGCCGGCCTCCGCCAGCTTCTCGGCGTGCTGCGTCCGCAGGCTCTTCGCCCGGGACTGGGCCTCCTCATCGTCCGTCATGGCCGCGTAGAGGGCCGCGGCCCCGGCCAGGTCGCCCGCCTCGGTCAGCTCCACCGCGCTGGTGTAGCGCAGCTCCCGGGCCGCCGTCTGGGCCTCCTCGTCGTCACCCAAGGCCTCATAGGCCGCGATGGCCTCCTCCACCTTGCCGGCGACGGCCAACTCCCGGGCGCGTCCCATGCGGATCTCCCGCACCCGCGCAACGCTGTCGCTGTAATCCGCCAGGGCCTCAAAGGCCGCGATGGCCTGATCCGTCTCGCCGTTCTTCAGGTACTTCTCCGCCAGCTCATAGCGCAGGCGCAGGGCCTCCTCCGCCGCGCCCTCCGCGTCGCCCAGGGCCTCAAAGGCCGCGATGGCCTCCTCGATCTTCCCGGCGCTGTCCAAGGCGCGCGCCAGCTTCCAGCGCACGTTCAGCGCGCGGCCCGCGGCGTTGCTGTAATCGCCCAGGGCCTCGAAGGCGGTCAGGGCTTCCTCATTCTTGCCCTCGTTCTCCAGCGCTTCCGCCTGACGGTAGCGCATGAGCACAGCCTGGGCGGCCGCGTCGCGGTAATCGCCCAGGGCGTCAAAGGCCTCCGCGGCCTCTGTGTACTTCTTCTCCTCCGCGAGCTTCCCGGCGGCGGCGTAGTCGCAGGCGATCAGCTGCGCCTTGGCGTCGCTGTAGTCGCCCAGCTGGGCGAAGAGCAGCCTGGCGCTCGCGCTGTCGCCGGATGCCAGCAGAGACTTCGCCATGCCGTAGCGCACGGCGGTCAGCTGATCCCGGCTGTCCTTGTAGTCGCCCAGGGCCGCGTAGAGCTCGGCGGCCTTGACCCACTCGCCGCTGCCGGCGTACTGGCCGGCCAGGGTGTAGCGCAGGGCCTGGGCCCGGGCGGCTGCGTCATCGTCGCCCTCGCTCAGGCGCGTGTAGGCCTCCACGGCCTCCTGCAGCCGGCCCGCGTCCTCTAATGCCTGGGCCTGGGCCATGGCGATGGCCTGCACCCGCTCCGGCGCGTCCTGGTAGTCTCCTAAAGCGGCAAAGCCCTCCCGGGCGCCCTCCAGGTCGCCGTCGGTCAGGGCGGCGTCCGCCTGGGCGTAGAGGCAGGCCTTGCGCAGGATGTCGGCCTCCGGGTCGTCGTCCGGCAGGGAGGCCAGCAGCTCGGCGGCCTGGGTCCACTCGCGGTTCTTCAGCGCCTCGCTGGCCAGGCGAATCGTGCACAGGCGGATGCGCGCGGCGGCGTCCCGGTAGTCGGAAATCCGCTCCAGCAGTTCCTTCGCGCCCTGCCAGTCCTTCGCGTCCATGGCCTGCACGGCGGGCGTGTAGATGCACAGCCTCGCCTGCTCCTGGGCGTCCTCATAGCCCTCGGCCAGCAGGAACTGCTCGCCGGCGGCCGCCATCTCCCCAGCGGCGTAGAGCTGTTCGCCCTTGAGGTAGTGGGCGCGGTGGATCAGTGTGGCGGTGTCCAGGTAGTCCCCGCACTTGTCCAGCCAGGCCAGCGCCTCGTCGGGATTGCCCACGTCCAGGGCGGTCTTCGCCGGGCGGTACCAGGCCTCACGGGCCAGGGTCGCGCTGTCCTCGTAGTCGCCCAGGGCGGCGAAGGCCTCGTGGGCCTCGTTCCACCGGCCGCTCTCCAGCAGCTGGCGCGCCTTCTCATAGGCGCAGCGGGTCAGCTGATCCGCGCTGTCGCGGTAGTCGCCCAGCGCCTTGTAGAGGTCGGCGGCCTCGCTGATCTCACCCTCGCCGAAGAGCAGGGCCGCGCGGCGGTAATCCGCCTCCTGGGCCTGGGCGGCGCTGTCGCTGTAATCCCCCAGGGCCAGGAAGCGCTCCTTCGCGGTGATCAGGCTGGCGGCGTCGCCCGCCTCCAGCGCCGCCTGGGCCCCGGCGTATTTCGCCTGCAGCAGGTAGGACGGCGCGTCCTGGTAATCGCCCATGGCCTCGAAGGCCTCCTGGGCCTCGCTCCATTTTCCGCTCTCCAGCTGACCGATGGCCTGGCGGTAGCGCAGGTAGGGCAGGCCGTAGGTCACCCCGGCCCAGCCCGCCGCGCCCACGGCCAGCACGGCCGCGCAGGCGATGGCCAGCCCCTTGTGCTGCTTGCGGCGGGAGATGGCCCTGGGCTGGACGGTGCTGTCCTCCTCTGGCCTGGAGCTCTCCTCCCGGGCCGTGCGGGCCTTCTGCTGCAGCTCGCCCTCGTGGGCGGCCACCGCGGCGTCCACCGCCTCACGGCTGAAGCGGCTGAACACGGTCTCCCTATCCCGGCGGCAGCGCGAGCAGACCGCAGCGTCCTCGGCGTTGGGCCGTCCGCAGACGCACACCCACACGCGGCCCTGGTCCTCCGGGTAGCCGGAGGCCTTGTCGCCGGTCACGAAGCGCAGGCGCTCCAGCTCGCGGCCGTGGGGCAGCTTGTTGGGGCGGTACTCCACCAGCGGGCTCTTGCCCCGGCGCCAGGCGCTGTTGTCGTCGTACCAGACCTTCTCCACCAGCACCTCCAGGCGCTGGGGCTTCATGGCCAGCACGTCCCTGGGCGTCTGGATGCGCATGTCAAAGGTGCGGGCCTCCTCGCCGCGGAGTCCGCGCACGCGCTCCATCAGACGCGTCAGCTCCTCGCCCGCCTGGTTTTCAAACAGGAGGGTCACCTCCACCGAGGTGATGGTTTTTTCCGTCAGGTTATAGAGGGTCAGCTCGCTGGAGGTGGATGCGCCGCTGGGGAGCGAGCAGCTCCAGACCTCCACCGGGCAGGTCAGATCAATCTTCATAGATACTCCTTAGGAGAAGAATCAGGCCAATGTTCTTTTCGTCTGCAGGAGGATTTCGCCGCCTGCGGGCGGCGACCAGAGGCTTTCCGATCGCCTCTGGACTCTTCGGGCCACATCCTTTGACTTGAACAATATCCTATCATTCCGCCCGATAGATCACAATCTCACTGGCCTCCATGCGGGTGAAGGCGATGGAGAGCACCACGCGCTGACCCCGTAGAGCGCCACAGGCTCCAGGCCCACGTTCGGGCTGACCTCGAAGCGGAAGCGCCGCAGCACCGAGGCGAAGCTGTCGCCCAGCCGGACGCCGCGGGGGGCCTCGTAGCTGTCCGTGCCCACGGTCAGCATGGTCAGCTGCGGATGCTGCTTCGCGCTGTCATAGCGGAAGGTCAGCTCGCAGCCGCCGAAATCCATGGTGCGCAGCCAGCCCCGGCCATCGTCGTCCATCCAATCGTCCTCCACGGGCTGACCGTAGGCCGCCGCGGCGTCCTCGGGGGTGGCGTGCAGGAAGTTGATGCCGGAGAAGACCAGGTCATCCTCCCCGAATGCGGGCAGATCCCCCGCGTCGCTCACGGGCACCGCGCTGTAGCTGTTCTCCAGGGCCGCCTGCTCCATCAGGCGCAGGGTGGCCTCCACGCGGTCGGCCTCGATGAACTGGTTCAGGCCGTAGGCGCGGATGGCCGCGACCCCGTCGGCCTGGATCGTGAACACCAGGCCCGCATCGGAGTACAGGCCCGTCTCGCCGATGGGCTCGTGCACCGCGTACTGGATGGCCTCCAGCCGCTGGCCGTCGCGCAGCACGTTGCCCCAGCGGCTCGCGCCGGGCAGGCCGTCGCTGACGTAGAGCACCGCCTGGTCGCTGCTGCCGATGAGGGCCGGGTTCTCGCTGTAGAAGGCGTTGAGCACCGCGGCCGAGGTGTCGTTCAGGCGGATGCCCCGGGGGCCGGCCTCCTCGTCGGTCAGCAGCACAGCGGCCCGCAGCACGGTGTCATCGGTCAGGTCGGGGCTGTCCATGTACAGCGTGCCGAAGTCGTAGACATAGGCATAGCCGTCCTCGCCCAGGGCCTCGCTGTCGTGGGGATCGTTGAGCGGGGCCTCCGCCCGCGCCAGCTCCATCAGGTGCGCCGCCCAGGCGTCCACCTCGCTGAGGAGGAGGGGGTCCGCGCCGCTGTCGGCGGCGAGGGCGGTGAGAGGGAGAAGCAGCAGGGCTGCGGTGAGCAGGGTGATCATGGTTTTACGCATAAACAGGCTCCTTTATGGCATGGTCTTGCCGGCGTCAGAACTTGGCTCCCCTATGAGGGGAGCTGTCATCGCGCCAGCGATGACTGAGGGGTTGGCCTTGGCGGGCGGCAGGGAAATTCCGCGCCTGCGGGCGCGGGCAGGGGGCTTTGCGGTCGGTCCGGGGCTGCCGCCCGCTCTCCGCTGAAAACGCCATAACATGGCGTTTTCCGGGCGCTCCGAGCCCTTTGGAAACCTTCGCGTCGCGTTTTCATTGAGCTTCATTGGTTCGCATGCAATGGGGCAGATTACCCCTTGTGTATTCTACCGCAAAATCGCCAAATCGTAAAGAAGAAAACACAGAATCCTTGCATTTTTATTTCGCAATTGTGTTGTTTCTTGCGATTTTTCCATCAGAAAACCCGGCCCGGAGTGTTCCGGGTCGGGCATGGGTTCCTTTGAGCTTTGCGGATTACTTCGCGATTCCCAGGGCGGTCAGGTCGGCCTGCTTGCCGCCGTAGAGGGCCATGGGCTCCACGTGCACGCCGGCGATGGTCACCAGGTGGGTGCCGTTCTCGGCGTTGAAGTTGTCCTGATATGGCTGATGGGCGAAGTAGTTGGCGAACACGTCGCCGGCCTCCACCACGCTGTTGGGCTGCACGTAGTCGGTGAACTCGATGATGTCCAGCTTGATGTCCTTCTCCGCCAGGATCTCGGCCGCCACCTTCAGGATCTGGGCGTGGGGCGTGGGCGAGCAGGCGATGGAGATGGTCTGGCCGGCCAGAGCGGCGTAGTCCACGGTGGCGTCGAAGCCGTCGGTGGGCTCGGCCACGGTGGAGATGGCGGCGCCGTCATAGGTCGCGTTGATGTAGTCCGCCACCTTCTGGCTCAGCACGGCCGCGGCCAGGGCCTTGGCCAGATCGCTGGTCTCGTTGCCCTCCTTCACGCAGACTACGTTGACGTAGGGGGAATCCGCGTCCTCGATCAGCAGGGAATCCTTCACGGGATTCAGGCCGAAGTCCAGGGCGTAGTTGTTGTTGATGATCGCGTAGTCCACGTCCGGCAGCACGTTGGCGACCATGGCGGCCTCGACCTCGTTGAAGTCGATCTCGGCGGTCTTGAACTCGGCCACGTCGTTCTTCTGGGCGGTGATGCCCGCGTCCTCCTTCAGGGTCAGCACGCCGGCGGACTGCAGCAGCAGCAGGGCGCGGCCCTCGTTGGTCGCGTCGTTGGGCACGGCGATGGTCACGGTGTCGGCCAGGCCGGTCGCGGCCAGGGACAGAACCAGCAGGGCGGTCAGGGCGATGGCAAGCAGCTTCTTCATAAGGGGAATCTCCTTCTTCTTTTCAATTTGTTCACCCCTCCGGGAGAACGATGCCAGCTTACCGCAGTTTGGCGCATTTGTCCAATACTTGAATTGTATGATGAGCTATAGGCTGCATCTATAAGCCGACCGTTCACCGCACGCGGCGGAACACCGGGATGCTGTCGATGGGCGCGTCCGCCGTCACCGTCCGGCCGCCCTCGAGGGTCTCGCCGGTGCGGATGTCCTCCCACGCGCCCGCGGGCAGGTAGACCTCGCGGGAGAAGGTCTGGGGTGTCATCACCGGCGCGACGAGATAGTCCGGGCCGAACATGTACTGGTCGCTCAGCTCCCAGCAGCGCGCGTCCTCCGGGAACTCGTAGAACATCGCGCGCATCAGCGGCGAGCCGTTCTCGTGGGCCTCGCGGAAGATCTGCTTCAGGTAGGGCAGCAGCGAGCGGCGCAGCTCGTAGTGCTTGCGCATGATGGCGAAGTTCTCCTCGCCAAAGGACCACATCTCGTTGTCCTGGCCGGTGCGCATGAAGCCGCCGCCCCGCTCGCCCTCCTCCAGGGCCGGGATCGTGAAGGGTTCGCGGTCGCCGTGCAGGCGCATCACCGGCTCGAAGACCGCCCACTCGTACCAGCGGATCAGCAGCTCGCGGAAGTCCGGGTCGTTCACGTTGCCGCCCATGAAGCCGCCGATGTCCGTGTTCCACCAGGGGATGCCGGCCAGGCCGATGTTCAATCCCGCCTGCACCTGATCCCGCAGGCTCTCCCAGGTGCTGGGCACGTCGCCGCTCCACAGCACGTTGGCGTAGCGCTGGCTGCCCGCCCAGCCCGCACGCAGCAGGTTGACCGGCTCCGCGCCCAGGGCCTTCAGCGGCTCATAGAAGGCGCGGCTGTACTCCTGGGGATAGATGCAGCTGCACATCAGCGCCGGGCCGATGCAGTAGCGGAAGTTGTCAAAATCGTACTTCGTCAGGTCCGGCTCGGAGTTGTCCAGCCAGAAATAGTCGATGCCCAGGTCGTAGTAGTGCTCCTTGCACTTGCGCCAGATGTAGTCCCGGGTCTCGGGGTTCATCGGGTCGATCTGCACGCAGTCGCCCTGGTAGTCGTAGGTCTGCATCGCGCCGCGCTCGGTGCGCATCAGCAGGCCGCGCTCCACCATCTCCGAGAAGTTCTCGCTGCGCCGGTCCACCGAGGGCCACACCGACACCGCCACCTTGATGCCCATGGCGTGCAGCTCGTCGATCATGGCCTTGGGGTCGGGCCAGTATTTCGGGTCGAACTTCCAGTCGCCCTGCACCGTCCAGTGGAAGAAGTCGATGACGATCACGCCCAGCTGAATGCCCAGATCGCGGTACCTGCGCGCGACGGACAGCACCTCGTCCTGGGTGCGGTAGCGCAGCTTGCACTGCCAGAAGCCCATGGCGCTCTCGGGCATCATCGGCGCGCGGCCGGTGACCGCCGTGTAGTTGGCCAGCAGACCCTTCGGGTCGTCCGCCGCGGTGATCCAGTAGTCCATGTCCCGGCAGCAGCCGGCCTCCCACTCGGTCAGGTTCTTGCCGAAGGAGACCTTGCCCACGGCGGGGTTGTTCCACAGCAGGCCGTAGCCCAGGCTGGACACCAGGAAGGGCACGGTGATCTGGCTGTTCTTCTGCGCCAGCTCCAGCACGCAGCCCTTCAGATCCATGTAAGGCTGCTGGTACTGGCCCATGCCGAAGAGCTTCTCCCCGTCGTTGGACTCAAAGCGCACGGTCAGCCGGTAGTCGCCGCCCACGTAGGGCATCCACTCGCGGCTGACGGTCTTGAGGCAGCGGCTCTCCTTGCTGATGGTGCCCCAGTAGAAGCGGTAATACTCGCGCAGGATCTTCTTCCCGTCGCGGTAGAAGGTCATCACGCCCACGTGGTTCACCGTGACGCTGACACGGCCGTTGCGCACCGTGGCGGTGGGATAGCTGTACATCAGGCCGTCGCCCTCGCGCTCCTGTTCCTCGCCGAGGGTGATGGCGAAGGCCGATGCCTCGGGCGCTTCGGGGGCCTCGGTCAGCGCCCAGTCGTGGCCGGTCAGCTCGGGGTACATGGTGGCGCGCACGCGCAGGGCGTCGCGGCCCCACGGCTCGATGCGCAGGGTTTCGCCCTGCCGGCGGCAGAGCAAGGCCTGGCCTTCCTGGATGAACTGCATGGATGCGTCTCCTTTCTGGTCTGCTGTAGGGCTTTGCGATCGGTCCGGGGCTGCCGCCCGCTCTCCGCTGAAAACGCCATAACATGGCGTTTTCCGGGCGCTCCGAGCCCTTTGGAAACCTTCGCCTTTCTCCGATAATTAGAATATTTAAATCACTCTTCTACTTCAATCTCAATCTGTCCGCCCAGCGAGCCATCCAGATAATAGGCCAGCGTATACACGCCGGGCTTCTTGCCCGCATACTCCGCCAGCGTGGCCAGCGGCTCGGTCAGATCAAAATGCCACACATCCCGCGCCTCAATCTCCGGCATGTACACAAACGTCCCCAGCTGGCAGACGAACTGCCCGTCCGGCGCGGTCAGGGTCATCAGCAGCCCTTCGCGGGTCTCCTGCTCCACATCATAGGCGGAAATCATCTGGTAATAGAAGTGCGTCTCCCCGCCGAAGAGCCGCTCCACGGTCAGCCCCTCGCTCTCCGCCGGCAGGGCCGCCTCCTCGTCCGCCAGCGGCGCATCCGCCGGGGCCTCGCCCAGGTAGCTCTCCATCTCCTGATAGCCGTAGCGATCCATGAAGGTCGCGCCCGGCGTCCGGTAGGTCTGCACGGTCAGGGTGGCCTCGTCGTCGCCCTCGCCCTGGCACACGAACACGGCCAGCGCGCTCTCCGGCGGCATGGGCAGGGTCATCACGCGGTTCTCCCCCGGCTCGAAGTCGCGCCACTGCTGGTACTGGTTCGGGTAGGCGTTGACGTAGATGCGCAGCCGCTGGGCAGCCTGCTCCTCGGTCAGCTCCAGCCCGTTCAGATCCACCGTCAGCAGCCCGCCCTCCCAGGTGAACTCGATGCCGCTGTCGTTCTGATCCATCGGCAGGCCCTCCAGGGGCACCTCGGTCAGGTCGTTCTCGGCCAGGGCGTCCATCACGCTCTCCACGGACACGGCGAAGTACTTGCCCGCGCTCTCGCCCCAGGCGGAGAGCACCAGACCCGTGATCATCGCGCTCTCATCCATGACCGCCGCGCCGGGCAGAAAGCCCTCCGCGCTGAAGAAGGTCCAGCCGTTCACGCCGTCCAGGGTGACGGATGAGACGCGGCGCACGCTCTGGGAGCTGAAGCCGTTCTGGCCCCCGGCGCGCACCGTGCCCGTGCACAGAGCCGGCGCCCCGGCGTAGGGGAAGTCGTTGAGCGCGGCGATGGTGGTCTCCGTCTGGAAGGCCAGCAGGGCCAGCGGGGTCAGATCCACCCGCCAGATGCCCTCGAGGCGGCCCAGGCGCGGGTCGTCCACGGTCAGCGGCCCGGCGTTCATCAGCGCGTCCGACCCGGGGATCGCGTCCGCCGAGGTCACCAGGAACACGTTGCCGTCCATCCGAAGTGCCGCCACCGCGTCCGCGATGGCCTCCCCCTCCCAGTACAGGGTGAAGGTCTCGGCGTCCCGCGCGGTGACAGCCGCAGAGCTCTCCGCGCTCTCCGCGTTCTCCGCGCTCGCCCAGCCCACCGCCGTCAGCACCAGCACCGCCGCGCACAGCATGAGGCAGATCGCCCGTTTCATCATCAGACACCTCCGATAATCTATGAAGATGAAAAGCAGTTCGTACTCTCGGCTGTATCATACACGATTTGCCCCGCGTTGGCAAGCGGGACAAAAACTTGCTATTGACCGCCCTTCCTTCCTTTGGTATAATAGGCCCGTCACGTTGAAGGGGAACGTGTCTTCATCTCCGATGCAAGAGAGCTGTGGGTCGGTGCGACACAGCCGGAGGGAGGACGCCGCTCGCCCCGGAGCGACTCGGCCGAGAGGCCGACGGGCGCGCCCGATACAGCGCCTTGAGAGGCTGTCCGCTCGCAGGACGGCAAGCAGAGTGGTACCGCGAAACAGCCGTTTCGTCTTTGCACAGCAGGGACGGGACGGCTTTCTTGCACTTTTCCCGTATCTGACAAGGAGGTTACAGCCCATGCCCAACATCGCCCCCTACAATCCCAAAGCGATCGAGCCCAAGTGGCAGAAGATCTGGGAGGAGACCCACGCCTTTGAGGCGGAGGCCAGCCATGACAAGCCCAAGTTCTACGGCCTGATTGAGTTCCCCTACCCCTCCGGCCACGGCCTGCACGTGGGCCATCCGCGCTCCAACACGGCCATGGACATCATCGCCCGCAAGCGCCGCATGCAGGGCTACAACGTCCTCTTCCCCATCGGCTGGGACGCCTTCGGCCTGCCCACGGAGAACTACGCCATCAAGAACAACATCCACCCGGCCATCGTCACCCGGGAGAACATCAACCACTTCCGCCAGCAGCTGAAGATGATCGGCTTCTCCTTCGACTACAGCCGCGAGGTGGACACCACCGATCCCAACTATTTCCGCTGGACCCAGTGGATCTTCCTGAAGATGTTCGAGCACGGCCTCGTCTTCCGCGACAAAACCCTGGTCAACTACTGCCCCTTCTGCAAGGTCGTCCTCTCCAACGAGGACAGCCAGGGCGGCAAGTGCGACATCTGCCACAACGACGTGGTGCAGCTGCCCAAGGACGTGTGGTACCTGCGCATAACCCAGTACGCCGACAAGCTGCTGGAGGGCCTGGAGACCGTCGACTACCCGGAAAACATCAAGCAGCAGCAGATCAACTGGATCGGCAAGTCCACCGGCGCCTTCGTGCGCTTCCCCTTCGAGGGCGTGGACGATTCCGTGGAGATCTACACCACCCGGCCGGACACCCTCTTCGGCGTCACCTTCATGGTCATGGCCCCGGAGAATCCGCTCATCGACAAGTACGCCTCCCGCATCGCCAACATGGCGGAGGTCGAGGCCTACCGCGAGGTCTGCGCGAAGAAGACCGAATTTGAGCGCACCCAGCTGGTCAAGGAGAAGACCGGCCTGAAGCTCGACGGCCTCGCCGCGGTCAACCCCATCACCGGCAAGGTGGTGCCCGTCTACATCAGCGACTACGTCATGATGGGCTACGGCACCGGCGCCATCATGGCCGTGCCGGCCCACGACCAGCGCGACTGGGAGTTCGCCCACAAGTTCGGCATCGACATCGTGCAGGTGATCAAGGGCGGCGACATCAGCCAGGAAGCCTACACCGGCGACGGCGAGATGATCAACTCCGACTTCCTCAACGGCTACACCAACAAGAAGGACTCCATCGCCCGCATGGTCGAGGAGATCGAGAAGCGCGGCATCGGCAAGGCCGGTGTCCAGTACAAGATGAAGGACTGGGCCTTCAACCGGCAGCGCTACTGGGGCGAGCCCATCCCGCTGGTGCACTGCCCCAAGTGCGGCGTGGTGGCCGTGCCCTATGAGGAGCTGCCCCTGCGCCTGCCCGAGATCGAGGACTTCGAGCCCGGCACCGACGGCAAGTCTCCCCTGGCCCGCATCGACAGCTTCGTCAACTGCTCCTGCCCCAAGTGCGGCGGCCCCGCCAAGCGCGAGACCGACACCATGCCCCAGTGGGCCGGCTCCAGCTGGTACTTCCTGCGCTACTGCGATCCGCACAACGACAAGGCCTTCGCGGACATGAACGAGCTGAAGTACTGGATGCCCGTGGACTGGTACAACGGCGGCATGGAGCACGTGACCCGTCACCTGCTCTACAGCCGCTTCTGGCACCGCTTCCTGTATGACATCGGCGAGGTGAACACCCCCGAGCCCTACGCCAAGCGCACCGCCCAGGGCCTGATCCTCGGCACCGACGGCGAGAAGATGTCCAAGTCCCGCGGCAACGTGGTCAACCCCGAGGAGGTCATCGACGAGATCGGCGCGGACGCCTTCCGCTGCTACGAGATGTTCATGGGCGCCTTCGACCAGGCGATTCCGTGGTCCACCAACGGCGCGAAGGGCTGCCGCAAGTTCCTCGACCGCGTGTGGCGCCTGCAGGAGAAGCTGGTCGACTCCGACAAGTACTCCAAGGGCATGAACAGCCTCATGCACGAGACCATCAAGAAGGTCTCCGAGGACTACGAGAAGATGAAGTTCAACACCGCCATCGCTCAGATGATGACGCTGGTGAACGAGCTGAGCGCGGCCCCGCAGGTCACCAGGGCCGAGCTGGAGACCCTGCTGAAGCTGCTGTGCCCCGTGGCCCCGCACATCTGCGAGGAGATGTGGCAGAACCTCGGCCACGCCGAGGCCATCCACCACGCCGCCTGGCCCACCTGGGACGAGACCGCCCTGGTGAAGCAGGAGGTCGAGATCGCCGTGCAGGTCAACGGCAAAGTGCGCGGCCGCATCATGATCCCCGCCGACCTGAGCAAGGCCGACGCCGAGACCCAGCTGCCCGGGAACCCCGAGGTGCAAAAGATCATCGGCGGCAAGCAGATCGTCAAGGTCGTGTTCGTGCCCGGCAGGCTGCTCAACTTTGTGGTGAAATAAAGAAGGACGTATCATCCATGCAAACCTCTGAACCGATTCTGCTCATCATGGCTGCCGGGATGGGCAGCCGCTACGGCGGACTCAAGCAGATGGATCCCATCGGCCCCAGCGGCGAGGTGATCCTGCACTACTCCATCTATGACGCGAAGCGCGCGGGCTTCAAGCGCGTCGTGTTTCTCATCAAGCATGAGATCGAGGCCGACTTCAAGCGCCTGGTGGGCGATCCCGTCGCCAGGCACATGGAGGTGCGCTACGCCTTCCAGGAGCTGGACAAGCTGCCCGCGCCCTACACCGTGCCCGAGGGCCGCAAAAAGCCCTGGGGCACGGCCCACGCGGTGCTCTGCTGCGCCGAGCTGCTGGACGCGCCCTTCGCGGCCATCAACGCCGACGACTACTACGGCCCCTCCGCCTTCTGCACGGCCTACGAGTACCTCAAGGGCGCGAAGGACGACGAGAAAGCCCGCTGGATGATGGTGGGCTACCACCTGCGCAACACCACCACCGCCAACGGCCATGTGGCCCGCGGCGTGTGCAGCGCGGACGGCGATGGTTACCTCACCGGCATCGTGGAGCGCACCCACATCGTGCAGTCCTCCGACGGCCCGCTCTACACCGAGGACGGCGAGACCTACCATCTCCTGCCCCCGGACACCCTGGTCAGCATGAATTTCTTCGGCTTCACGCCCTCCTGCGTGGAGGTGCTGCGCCGGGCCTTCCCCGTCTTCCTGGCGGAGGAGATGCCCAAAAACCCCGAGAAGGCCGAGTGCTACCTGCCCACCGTGGTCAGCCGCGAGATCGAGGCCGGCCGCGCCAGCGTGCAGGTGCTGCAGAGCGCCGACAAGTGGTACGGCGTGACCTACCAGGCCGACCGCCCGATGGTGGTGGACGCCATCCGCCGCATGACGGACAGCGGCCTCTATCCCGAGCGGCTGTGGGAGTGACGCGCCCATGGCCATGCAGATCGTCCTGGTCAACCCCGAAATCCCCCAGAACACGGGCAACATCGCCCGCACCTGCGCAGCCACGGGGGCGGTGCTCCACCTGGTGGAGCCGCTGGGCTTTTCCCTCAGCGACCGCTACCTCAAGCGCGCGGGTCTGGATTACTGGCACCTGATGACCCTGAAGCGCTGGCCCTCGCTGGAGGAGTTTCTCCGCGCCAACGAGGGCGCCGTGATGCGCTTCGCCACCACGAAGGCCCCGCGCAGCTACACCGAGGTGTCCTACGGCGACGGTGATTTCCTGGTCTTCGGCCGGGAGACCCGCGGCCTGCCGGAAAACCTGCTGGAGAAACGCTACGCCGACTGTGTGCGCATCCCCATGCGGCCCGAGGCCCGCAGCCTGAACCTGAGCAACTCGGTGGCCATCGTGCTTTTCGAGGCGCTGCGGCAGCAGGGCTTCCCCGGGCTGAGCGGCGAGGGCGCGCTCACGGGCCGCGAGGAGCCCGAGGCGCCGTGGCTGGACTACGTATAGAACCGAGGTGAGCCCATGGCCTATTTCCATCGCCGGGAGGAGCATGAATCCGCGCCGGCCCGGCTGTTCCGCGAACCGGTGAACCTGGACCCCTTCGAGGAGGATGAGGACAGCGACCTGCCCCTCACCGAGGAGGAGGAGCATCGCCGCGCCCGCGTGAAGCACTTCCGCTTCCTGGCCAGCCTGGGCGATTTCTTCGGCGTCATCTTCGGCGCGGTGGTGATCCTGCTGCTCATCGCCCTGCTCATCTCCCTGATCCACTGGGTCCGCAACGACATGAGCCAGTCCTTCACCCTGCTCCAGCATCTCTGGTAATTGTATCTAACCCTCACAAACATATCAGTTTGTAAGCGAAGGGGCGAAGGGTTCCAAGGGGCGATCGCAAAGCCCCTTGGCCGCGCCGTAAGGCGCGGAATGCTTGCAAAACAAGGAGGCAAACAATGGCCGAAATCTCCTGGGAGCTGTTCGAGCGCCAGGTCGAATCCTGCGCCATGTGCCCCCTCCACAACGGCATCCACCACAAAGTCCCCGGTCAGGGCGACCGCACCGCCCCGCTGATGCTCATCGGCGAGGGCCCCGGCGAGCGCGAGGACCTGGAGGGCCTGGCCTTCGTCGGCGCGGCGGGCCAGCTGCTCACCCGCATGCTCGCCGCCATCGGCCTGCCCCGCGACCGGGTCTACATCTGCAACATCGTCAAATGCCGTCCGCCCTTCAACCGCAACCCCGAGCCGGAGGAGATGGCTGCCTGCATGCTGCACCTGCGGATGCAGGTCGCGCTGGTCAGGCCCCGGGTCATCGTGCTGCTGGGCGGCACGGCGGCCAAGGCGACCCTCGACCCCAACCTCCACATCACCCGCGCCAGGGGCCAGTGGACGGAGCGCAAGGGCATCTGGATGATGCCCACCTACCATCCCTCCTTCCTGCTGCGGGACGAGAGCCGCAAGCGCGAGGCCTGGGAGGACATGCAGTCTCTCAAGCGAAAGCTGACCGAGCTGGGCCTGTATCCCGATCTCTACGGAGGTGAGACGCCTTGAACCTCGCCGAACTGGCGGAAAACCCCGTCGTCGCCGGCCGGCGCATCGTGCCGGGTGAAGGCCAGCGGGAACGTCCCGCCCTCGCCCTGGTGGGGGAAGCCCCCGGCGGCGAGGAGGAAAGGCTCGGCCGTCCCTTTGTGGGGAAGGCCGGGAAGAACCTGGACGGCTTTCTCGCCGCGCTGGAGCTGCAGAGGGAGGCCATCTGGATCACCAACGTGGTGAAGGTGCGTCCCACCAAGGTCAGCCCCAAGGGCACGGTGTCCAACCGCCCGCCGAACCGCGAGGAGAAGGCGCTGTTCACCCCGCTGCTGCTGGAGGAGCTGCGGGAGGTGGCCCCCGCTCTCCTGGTGACGCTGGGCAACACCGCCCTGCAGGCGCTGCTGGGGCCGGAGGCGGTCATCGGTGCGTATCACGGGCGGATGTCGCCCTGCGACGCGCTGGGGATTCAGGTGTTCGCGCTGTATCATCCCGCGTCGATTATCTACAATCGGGCGCTGCAGAGCGTCTATGAGGAGGATTTGAGGAAGCTCAGGGAGCTTCTGAGAGATTCCGCGCCTGCGGGCGCGGGTCAGGGGCTTTGCGATCGGTCCGGGGCTGCCGCCCGCTCTCCGCTGAAAACGCCATAACATGGCGTTTTCCAGGCGCTCCGAGCCCCCTCCAACCCTTCGCCCGGCCGCTTTAGTTTTGGCGGCCACCTGCCTTGGCTCCCCTATGAGGGGAGCTGTCATCGCGCAGCGATGACTGAGGGGTTGGCCCCCTATGGCAACAGCCTTGATTTCCCTTAACTATCATCCACAGAAAGGAAGAGATCCCCATGAGCCATCCCATCACTGCTGAACAGCTGAAGGCCTGGTCCGACGCCTATGCCGCGAGCCCGGAGCGCCAGCTGGCCACCCTCGCCCTGTCCAAGTCCGAGCTGAAGGACGTGTGTTTCTCCCAGACCGCCGCCAACGACATGCACCCCCACTTCTCCGTGGAGGTGGAGACCATGAAGGTCACCAACCAGAAGCATTCCGGCCGCTGCTGGCTCTTCGCCGCCGCCAACGTGCTGCGCGAGGAGGTCGGCAAGGCCCTGAACGTGGAGTACTTTGAGCTGAGCCAGAGCTATTTCGCCTTCTGGGACAAGTTCGAGCGCGCCAACTACTTCCTGCAGGCCATGATCGACACCGCCGACAAGCCCGAGGATGACCGCACCGTCAGCTTCGTGCTGCAGACCGGCGTGCACGACGGCGGCCAGTGGGGCATGTTCGCCAACATCCTGGAGAAGTACGGCATGGTGCCCAAGGACGCCTTCGACGAGACCTTCCAGTCCGGCAACACCCGCTCCATGAACTACATGGTCAACCGTGCCCTGAAGAAGGCCGCCGCCCAGCTGCGCGCCATGGTGCGCGCCGGCAAGCCCGAGAGCGAGATCAACGCCTGCCGCGACGCGGTGATGGGCCAGGTCTACGGCTTCCTGTGCGCCTGCTACGGCGAGCCGCCCAAGAGCTTCGACCTTGAATACACCGACAAGGACAAGGTCTTCCACGCCGAGCGCGGCCTGACCCCCAAGGCCTTCGCCAAGAAGTACCTGGGCACCCTCATGGCGGACACGGTCTCCGTGATCAACGCGCCCACCGCCGACAAGCCCTTCGGCCGCACCTTCACCATCCGCCTGCTGGGCAACGTGGTGGGCATGCCCCAGGTGACCCACCTCAACCTGACCATGGACGAGATGAAGGCCGCCATCATCCGCCAGCTGCAGGACGGCAAGATCGTCTGGTTCGGCAGCGACGTGGCCCACGACGGCGAGCGCGTGCTGGGCCTGTGGGACGACCAGGCCTTCCGCGCCGAGCTGCTGACCGGCCTGGATCTGGACATCGGCAAGGCGGACGCCCTCGACTACGGCTTCGCCGCCATGAACCACGCCATGTGCCTGACCGGCGTGAACCTGGTGGACGGCAAGCCCACCCGCTGGAAAATCGAGAACAGCTGGGGCGATGAGAACGGCAACAAGGGCTATTATCTCTGCTCCGACTCCTGGTTCGACAAGTACGTCTTCCAGGCCGCCATCCGCAGGCAATACCTGGGCGATCTCGCCGCCCTGGCCGAGCAGGAGCCCATCGAGCTCCAGCCCTGGGATCCCATGGGGACGCTCGCGGACTAAGACTTTTCCGTGAAACAAAAACCATCAGCGCAAATCCGTGCTGATGGTTTCTTTTCTTATTACGTTTTTAAGCAGCCGCGACCTTCGCGAACACCATCCGCCCGGCGCTGGTCTGCAGCACGCTGGTCACCTCGGCCTCCAGCTGCTGGCCCATGAGGCCCCTGGCCCCGGAGACCACCACCATGGTGCCATCCTCCAGATAGGCCACACCCTGACCGGGCTCGCGGCCCTCCTTCTGGATGGTCACCTGCAGCCGGTCGCCGCCCGCGATGGCAGGCCGCAGGGCCGCCGCCAGGGCGTTCACATTCAGCGCGCGCACGCCGCTGACCGCCGCCGCCTTCGCCAGGGTCTGGTCACAGGTGACGATGGCCGCGCCGCGCTTGCGGGCCAGCCGCAGCAGAAGGATGTCGCAGTCGGTCTCGCCCTCCGCGCCGGTGTCCTCCACCCGCACGGGGTGCTTCGCGTCCTGCTGCAGCTTCTCCAGCAGCTCCAGGCCGCGCCGTCCGCGGGCCTTCTTCTGGGGATCCGCGCTGTCCGCGATGGCCTTCAGCTCCTGCACGATGAACGTGGGAACCACCAGCTCGCCCTCGAGAAAGCCGGTCTCCCGCAGCTCCGCCATCCGTCCGTCGATCAGGGCGGAGGCATCCACCAGCTTCTCCGGCAGGGCGGCCTGCTTTTTCTTTTTCCGGCGCACACGCTTGGCCCGGAAGGTGTAGGCATGGCGGAACAGGCCCAGCAGATCCTGGCTCCTGCGCCAGCCCACGGTGTAGCCCAGCAGGCCCAGGGTCACGTAGAAGATGGCCGAGAGGGCCGTCGTCGCCATGGAGGTGCCGATGAAGTGCAGCATCTGGCTGAGCAGCGCCGCCAGCGCAAAGCCCACCACCAGGCCCACGATCGAGGGCACCAGCTGGGTCACCGGCATGCGGTCCAGGCGCTGCACCAGGCTCCGGAACAGGCCGGAAAAACCCTTGATGACCCAGGGGCTGATGAGATAGAAGGCCACGCTGCCCACCAGCGCCGACCCGGAATAGCCCAGGGCCAGGCCGATGATCGGCAGCTCCCGGTCCGGGTTGGACAGGTGGATCAGCTGCACCACCGCGAGGGTGAGGGCCGCGCCGATGCCCGCGCCCACCAGGGCGACGAGGAGGCGCAGCACCAGGTGCAGGTCCGATGCTTTGACCGGAAGGGCTTCCTGGCCTTCGTTGGGTTCATTGGTTTTCATGTATACCTCATTCATATCAGGTAAGCATACTGAATCTTTATACAATCATGCTTCATTTCTGCAGGGGGATTTCGCCGCCTGCGGGCGGCGACCAAAGGGCTTTCCGATCGCCCTTTGGAAGCCTTCGGTTTGCAAACCAACTTATGCTTGATTGGGATATGTCAAAACACACACGCAATGGCCTGCATCACCGTGTCCACGCCGATGAGCTTCACGCCGTCGGGGGCCTTCATGCGGCGCATGTTTTCCTTGGGCAGCACCACCGTGGTGAAGCCCAGGCGGCTGCACTCGGCCACGCGCCGGTCACACTGGGGAATCGCCCGCACCTCGCCGGCCAGACCCACCTCGCCCATCACAGCCACATCCGCGCCGACGCTCGTGTCCTTCAGGGACGAGGCCACGGCGATGCACAGCGCCAGATCGGCCGCGGGCTCGGACAGCTCCAGGCCGCCAGCGATGTTCACGTAGACGTCCTGGCTGCCCGTGCGCTGGCCGCAGCGCTTCTCCAGCACCGCCAGCAGCAGGGCCACGCGGCCGGAATCCGCGCCGCTCACGGTGCGCCGGGGCGTGCCGTAGTAGCTCGGGGCCGCCAGGGCCTGCACGTCGCACAGCAGCGGACGCGAGCCCTCCAGCCCGCAGAACACCACCGAGCCGCTGGCGCCCTTCGCGCGGTGGCTCAGCAGCCGCTCGGAGGGGTTCTCCACCACCTGCATGCCCTTGTCGGTCATCTGGAACACGCCCAGCTCGTTGACGGAGCCGAAGCGGTTCTTCACCGCCCGCAGCAGGCGGTATTCCTGCTGGCGGTCGCCCTCGAAGTAGAGCACCACGTCCACCATGTGCTCCAGCATCCGCGGGCCGGCGATGGCGCCCTCCTTGGTCACGTGGCCCACGAGGAACACAGCCGTGCCGCTCTCCTTGCTCAGGCGCAGCAGCAGGCTGGTGCACTCGCGGATCTGGCTGACGGAGCCGGGCGCGCTGGCCAGCTCAGGCCGGTACATGGTCTGGATGGAGTCCACCACCATCACGTCCGGCTGGAGGGCCTGCATCTTCTGCTCCACGTTGTCCAGGGCGTTCTCGGCCAGCACGTAGAGATTGGGCACGGCGATGCCAAGGCGGGCGGCCCGCAGCTTGATCTGCCGGGCGCTTTCCTCTCCGCTGACGTAGAGCACACGCTTCCCGCTCTGGCACAGATGGGCCGCCACCTGGATCAGCAGGGTGGACTTGCCGATGCCAGGGTCGCCGCCGATGAGCATCAGTCCGCCCTCCACGATGCCGCCGCCCAGCACCCGATCCAGCTCGGGGATGCCGGTGGTGGTGCGCAGGGTTTCGTCCTCGGGGATGTCGGTGAGGAGCATGGCCTCCGCGCCGGTGCCGGGGCGCTGCTTGGGGGCTGCCTTGGCGGCGGCCTTTGGGTCAGGGACGGAGGCAATGGCCTCCTCCAGGGTGTTCCATGCGCCGCAGCCCGGGCAGCGGCCGGCCCATTTGGGGGTTTCGTAGCCGCAGGCGGTGCAGGCGTAAATCACTTTTTCTTTTGGCATATTATTTCGTTTCACGATTCACGAGCTTCGGGACGTGGTACTCGATGCCGGGGTCGTAGCGCACGGTCTCGGGCGGCGTCTCCAGCAGCTCGGGGTGGTTCAGGTAGCGCACCATGTCGCCGAAGAAGCCCGCGTAGTGGGCGCCGGAGCAGACGCGCTCGTCCGCCGTGATGCCGATGGGCAGGTAGCGCTTCATCCGCGTCTGGCCGTTCTCCACTACCGCGATCTTTTCCACCAGGCCCATGCCGAAGAACAGGCTGACGTTGCCGAAGTTGTAGATGTGGTGATTGACGTGGTGCAGGCCGATGGAGGCGTTGTTGGTGATGTACATGCCCACGTGGAAGGGCAGCTCGTCGATGAGCGCGCCAGGGCAGATGCCGTAGCGGTCCAGCAGCCTCACGAGAGCCACCACAGCCGTCGGCAGGCCGGGCACCTTGAGCACGCCGCCTGCCAGTTTGTCCAGGAAGTTCGATGTGGAGGGGCCGCGGTTGGCCTCGATGGCCGCCAGGCAGCGGTCGCGCACGTCGAAGACCGTGTCCGTGGGGTCGAAGAAGATCTTGACCACCGTCTCACCCTGGTCCGCGTCGTGGGTGTCCTTGAGGATGTTGAAGGCCACGCTGCAATTTTTGCGGGAGAAGTATTGTTTGTTGATGATGAAGCGGTTGACTTCCGGGTGAGCGGCCACCGTGCGCACATAGGCGGCGATGATGATGTTCATGTGGGTGAGTCTCTCGCCCTCCGCCTGCTTCTCGGCGATGTAGCGGGTCATGGACTCCCAGTCGATGCGGTGCTGCAGGAAAACCTGCGCGTCCACGCGTGTGGGCATCAGGTAGGGCGTGATCTGCACAATGGGTTCAATCCCCTTGATGCGCCGCCCGTCGGGCCGTCTGCCAAACAATGTGATCCCTTCCTTTCGTCAAGGGTTCGCGGCCGAATGAATGCGAATGAAATGAATGAAAAAGAAATTGCCGCGCCGTCATTGTAACAGGGCGCGGCAATTTGGTCAAGGGTGATCCGCCCTTGTCAAGTAGACACAGGAAATATCCAAAGTAACTTTACGGCACCTTGCCCCATGGAGCAGGGTGCTTTTGCGATCCAGAGGCTGA
>CADASK010000024.1 GCA_902790495.1 uncultured Eubacteriales bacterium | reverse complement strand
ACGCCGTTCCCTTGATCACGGACGCGAGCCAGGTCACTGCCAGCATCGCGGCACAGCCGATCACAAACATGATGATGGCTTTGACAAACTTGTTCATGGTCTGAAATTGCCTCACTTTGCTTCCTTAGTTGCCGAAATACCTCTTCAGCAGCCCCTCAAAATGCGTTTCCTGCAACCTCATACAGACGCAGAGTTATGTTCCGTCCTCTTCCAATGCATGTTCGCAGGATGCTTTCAGGTCGGAAATGCTGGTATGAAGCGTACTCCATAGCAGTGTTTTGCTGATGCTTCCATAGTTGTGCACGTAGAAATTGCGGGTTTCTTTGATGAGCTGCCACGGAACCTGAGGCAATGCTTGTTTTGTTTCGTCTGACAGAAGACCTATCAGTTCTCCAATTTGAATAAGACACATGCAGCAGGCATCCTGAACCATGTTGTCCTGCTCAAAAGCCTCCTGCGTGTTCCCGGCGCGGCCCAAGTACTGATGAATGCGTTCGCAGAACGAGATGATGTCTTCGAGAGCAGCGACATCACGCAGCGTCAAAGATCATCACCTCGTCCCTTTGAATGCTGCGAGACAGTCTGGGCGATACTGCATCCAGTGTCACGACATCCACCGGCTTCCTCAGTGCATTCTCGCAGTCAAGCCGGAACGCGGTGAGTTCAAACAAGGTTTGGATTTTTCCATGATCGATCAGCAAATCCACATCGCTTGTCTGCGTCGCTTCCCCTCTGGCATAACTGCCGAAGAGCCATACCGAAGCCACCCCATAACGTTTCGCAATGGGGATAATCAGTCCTGCGATTTCGCTGATGCTGTAAATCCTGTCCATTTCATCACCCGCCTTCCGGCCTTGACTGCGGAATTGGGCTGCTTACTTCCCGAAATACCGCTTGAGCAGCCCCTCAAACGCCTTGCCATGTCGGGCTTCGTCCCTCGCCATTTCATGCACGGTGTCATGGATGGCGTCCAGGTTCAGGGCCTTGGCGCGCTTGGCCAGGTCGGTCTTGCCGGCGGTGGCGCCGTTCTCGGCTTCCACGCGCATGCGCAGGTTCTTCTCGGTGCTGTCGGTCAGCACTTCGCCCAGCAGCTCGGCAAACTTGGCGGCGTGCTCGGCCTCCTCAAAGGCGGCCGTCTTCCAGTATTCGCCGATCTCCGGATAACCCTCGCGGAAGGCGACGCGGCTCATGGCCAGGTACATGCCGACCTCGGAGCACTCGCCGGTGAAGTTGGCGCGGAGATCATTGATGATGTCCTCGGGAGCGCCCTGCGCCACGCCGACCACATGCTCGGCAGCCCAGGTCATTTCGCTCTCCTGCTTGATGAACTTGGATGCGGGAGCCTTGCAGACCGGGCACTTTTCGGGCGCCTGGTCACCTTCGTACACATAGCCGCAAACGCTGCAAACCCACTTCATGATGTTCTCCTCCTTAAGGTAGAAATTTGATAGATGGACGGGCTGAGGCGAGGCTCAGCTCTAAGATGAGTATACAGGAAACCGAAGCAATTTGGAAGAGCCCGCGAAAGAATTAGTCTTAGCTAATACGCCTCAGTCCTCACCCGCCAGCTGGGCGAAGCGGTTGGCGCAGGCCTTCTCCAGGGCCTTCACGATGATCTCGAGGGTGCGGATGCGGGCGTACTTTTTGTCGTTGCTCTCGATGATGTACCAGGGCGCGTTCTTGGTGGAGGTCTTCTCCAGCATCTCGTCCACGGCGACCTCGTACTGGGGCCACTTTTCGCGGTTGCGCCAGTCCTCGTCGGTGATCTTCCACTGCTTCTCCGGCGTGTTCTGGCGGTCGGTGAAGCGGGCGAGCTGGGTGTCCTGGTCGATGTGGATCCAGAACTTGATGACCACCGCGCCCCAGTCGGTCAGCTGGCGCTCAAACTCGTTGATCTCGTTGTAGGCGCGCTGCCAGTCCTTCTCGGAGCAGAAGCCCTCCAGGCGCTCCACCATCACACGGCCGTACCAGGTGCGGTCGAAGATGGTGATGTGGCCGGTGCGGGGCAGGTGCGTCCAGAAGCGCCAGAGGTACTGGCGGTTCAGCTCGTGGGGCTCGGGCGAGGCGATGGGCTGCACGTCGAAGCCGCGGGGGTCCAGCGGGTAGGCGACGCGGCGGATGTTGCCGCCCTTGCCCGCGGCGTCCCAGCCCTCGTAGCAGAGGATGACCGGGATCTTCTTGCGGTAGATCTCGTTGTGCAATTCGCTCAGGCGCTTCTGCAGGCGCTTGAGCTCCTTTTTGTAATCCTCGTCGGCGATGGTGGGGGAGAGATCGACCTCGCTGAGCTTGGGCATCTTGCGCAGCGGGAAGGTCTCCTCGAAGGGATCGCCCACGTAGCGGCCCACGTCCAGGGCCTCGTCGATCTGGGTCACCAGCAGGCGCATGGCGTCGCGCACGGCGGTCTTGCGGTGGGTGCCGTCCACCACGTGCCAGGGCACCGCGTTGTCCGTGCGGTCCATGAACTCGTCGTAGGCCTCGAGGAAGCGGTTGTACTCCCGGTGCTGCCACAGATCGGCGTCGGTCACGCGCCACTCGGTGTCGCGGTGGTCGGTCAGGGCGGCCAGGCGCTTGTACTGCTCCTCCTTCGGGATGTGCATAAAGATCTTCAGCAGGATATAGCCGCCGTCCCGCAGCTGGCGCTCAAACTCGTTGACCATGCGGATGCGCCGGCGATACTCGCTCTTGGTGATCTCGTGGCGCAGGAACTTGGTCACCGCGCCCTCCATCCAGCCGGAGTCCAGGAACATGATCTTGCCGTTCTCCGGGATGGCCGCGGCGTAGGGGTAGAGGAAGGGGTAGCGGGCCTCGCTCTCCGGCTCCACCAGCATGGACTGCACGTTGTAGAAGCGGGGGTCCAGCTCGGAGATCAGCTCCTTGAGCAGGCTGCCCTTGCCGGCGGCGGCCCAGCCCTCCAGCAGCACCAGCACGGGGAGCTTCTTGTCGCGCAGCTGCTGGGGCTGGGCGATCAGCCGCTCCTTGAGCTGCTTGATTTCCGCTTTGAGCTGCTCCTTGTCCTCGGTTTCGCGTGGTTCAAAATCCTTCAGCATAACCTGAGCCTCCTGTGGTATGAAATTGGGAACGCATTTTCGCTGCTCCCAGTATACCACAAAGAACGGGGGTGTGGCAATGGGAAAATGCAGCAATCGCAAAAGCCTCATCGGCCAGATGCGCAAAAACTGACAGATGAGGCTTTTCATGTGAAAGCTTGGGGGATTACAGATCGGTTGGCGCCAGCACCATCGCCGTCCTGGCGGGGAGATAGAGCCGCACGTGATTGCCCTCCATCCCGGGCACATAGGCGCTCACCGGGTCGTGGCCCACGCGGCCGAAGCCGCCGTAGCGCGTGTCGTCCGTGGAGAAGAGCGGACGGTAATCCACGCCGCGGCTCACCGGGATCGGGTAGTCGGTGTAGCTCTGGTTGGGCGAGAAGTTGAACACGAACAGCAGCCCGCCGCGCTCAAAGGCCAGCACGTGCTGATCCTCGTGGATGTACTGCAGCGTGGGCCAGCCCTCCTTGAAGATGTGGTAGCGCCGGGCGGTGTGGATCATGTCATGGTCGAAGTTGTACAGGCCCTGGTATTTCAGCGCGGGGTTCGTCATCAGGCTCCACTGGCGGCGGCAGTACTGGAAGCTGTTGCCGTTGCCGGGGCGCGGGAAGTCGATCCACTCCGGATGGCCGAACTCGTTGCCCATGAAGGTCAGGTAGCCCGTGCCGCCGGCGGCCATGGTCAGCAGGCGGATCATCTTGTGCAGGGCGATGGCACGGTCGATCACTTGGGTGTGGCAGTCGGCGCTCATCTGGTCGTACATGGCGGCCCCGGCCAGGCGGAACATCATGGTCTGGTCGCCCACGAGGGCCTGGTCGTGGCTCTCCACATAGGCGATGGTGGGGGCGTTGCGGAAGGTCAGCTCCTTCCACACCTCGCCCAGGTTCCAGTCCTCGTCGCGGCGCTCCTTCACCCAGCGGATCCACAGGTCGGGGATGCCCATGCCCAGGCGGGCGTCAAAGCCGATGCCGCCGTCCGCGATGGGCTCGCACATGCCGGGCATGCCGCTCATGTCCTCGGCGATGGTCAGGGCGTGGGGGTTCACCTGGCGGATCAGCTCGTTGGCCAGCTGCAGGTAGGTCACGGCCTCGGTGTCCGTGTTCATGGTGAAGTACTTGCTCAGGTCGCTGAAGGCCACGCCCAGGCCGTGGTCGTGGTAGAGCATGGAGGTGACGCCGTCAAAGCGGAAGCCGTCGAAGTGGTACTCCTCCAGCCAGAACTTCAGGTTGCTGAGCAGGAAGTGCAGCACCTCGGGCTTGGCGTAGTTGAACAGCTTGGTGCCCCAGGCGGGATGGTCGCCCTCCGGCCCCTCGTGGAAGAACTGGTAGGAGGTGCCGTCGAAGAGGTTGATGCCCTCCAGCGTGTTGCCCACCGCGTGGGAGTGCACCACGTCCAGCAGCACGCGGATGCCCATGGCGTGGGCCTTGTTGACGAGGTACTTCAGGTCGTCCGGGTAGCCGAAGCGGCTGGAGGCGGCGTAGAAGCTGCTGACCTGGTAGCCGAAGGAGCCGTAGTAGGGGTGCTCCATCACGGCCATCAGCTGCACGGTGTTGTAGCCGGCGTCCTGCACGTGGGGCAGCACATTGTCCGCAAACTCGCGGTAGGTGGCGATGCGGTACTCCTCGCTGGACATGCCCACGTGGGCCTCGTAGATCAGCGGGGCCTCGTCGCAGGTAAAGTCCTGATCCGTCCAGGGGTAGGGCGTCATGTCGTCCCACACCTCGCAGCACCAGCTCTGGGTCACCCAGTCCTGGGTCACGCGGCGGGCGAAGAGCGGGATGTGCTGGGTCAGCCGGTCGCCGTTGCGCACGATGGTCATGACCCGGCTGCCCTGCTGCAGGGTGTTGCCGGGCAGCTTCAGCTCCCAGTTGCCGTTGTCCAGGCGAGTCATGGGCGTCTTCGTCCAGGCCCAGCTGTTGAAGTCGCCGGTCAGGTAGAGCTGATCCGCGGCGGGGGCCCACTCGCGGTAGACCCAGCCGTCCGGCTCCTGGTGGAAGCCGTACCAGTGGTGGGCGTTGGCGAAGCTGCTCAGCGGGGTCTTGTCGTCCACCAGCTGGCGCTTCTTATCTTTGTAGAGCCGCATGCGCAGCTCGAGGTCGGATTCGTAGGGCTGCAGCTCCGGGTGGGTTTTGAGGATACGCAGCATAGGCAATCACCTTTCTCTCGCGTGAGGATGGATGTTTCGGTATCGATGATGATCTGATTTTACCACACCTCCCGGGATGAATCAAGCATACAAAAAGCCTTTCTCCCAGCATCGGTGAGAAAGGCTTTTTGCATTGTTTGCCAGCGGAGGTTCCGCGCCTGCGGGCGCGGGGAGGGGGCTTTGCGATCATGTCGCTGCCGCTTTCGCCTCACTGAAAACTCCACACTGTGGAGTTTTCCGGGCGTTCGGCGCCCCCTCCACCCCTTCGCCTGCCGCTTGAATTTGGTCTGTTGAAAGGGTTTTAGCCCTTGACCGCACCGGCGATGAAGCCCTCCTGAATCTTCCGGCTCAGCAGCACATAGACGATCATCGTCGGGATGGTCGCGATGGCCAGCGCCGCGCCCACAGGGCCCCAGTCGGTGGTGTGCTGGCCCACCAGCTGCTTGACGCCCACGGGCAGGGTGACGTACTCGCCCTTGCTGACGAAGATGGTGGCGAAGAGCAGCTCGTTCCAGCACTGCAGGAAGGTGTAGATGCCCACGGTGGCGGTGGCGGGCATCATCAGCGGCAGGATCACCCGGCCGAAGATGCCCCACTCGGTGCAGCCGTCCAGGAAGGCGGCCTCGTCCAGGTCATAGGGGATATCCCCCATGAAGCCCGCGCTAATCAGGATGCCCATGGACAGCGAGAAGGCCGCGTAGGGCACGATCAGGGCCGTGTAGGTATCCAGCAGCTTCAGCCGCGAGAGGATCAGGAACACGGGCACCAGGGCGGCGTGGATCGGGATGGTCAGGCCGAGCATGAAGAACTTGTTCATCATCTTCCGGCCCTTCCACACCAGCCGCGTCATGGCGTAGGTGGCCATGAAGGCCGCCATCAGCGTGATGATGATGGCCGAGGCGGACACGATCAGGCTGTTGAGGAAGTAGCGCCCCATGTTGCCTGTGTTCAGCGCCTTGGTGTAGTTGCTCCAGCGCCAGGTGCGCGGCAAGCCGATCATGTTGCGCGCCACGGGGATCTTCTCGCCGCTGGCATCGTAGATGATGGCGCCGGTGTCGTCCTTGAGGTAGCCGCCGAAGATCTCGTCGTTGTCCTTCAGGGAGAAGGTCAGCATCCAGTACAGGGGAAACAGGTTGATGACCACCAGCACGAGCAGCAGTAGGTGCACCAGGATGAGGGACGCCTTTTTCTTTCCGACTTTCATGCGACTTTCTCCCCCCTGTCCCTGAACGCAAGGCTGATCAGCAGCGCGAAGGCGAAGCACAGCACGATCAGCACCACGGCGATGGCGCTGCCCAGGCCGTAGCGGTTGTTGAGGAAGGTCAGCTTGTACATCAACGTGCTGGGCAGCTCAGCCCGGCGGGTGTCCTTCATCAGGGTGTAGATGAGGTCGAAGGACTTGAGCGAGCCCGTCACCGCGAAGATGACACAGACCTTGAGGATCGGCTTGATGTAGGGAATCACGATGTGGCGGTTGACCTGGCCCTCGGTGCAGCCGTCCAGCTGCGCGGCCTCGAGCAGGTCCGCCGGCACGCCCTTGATGCCCGCGTACATCAGCAGCATGTGGTAGCCGATGTACTGCCACAGGATCGGCACAAAGGCGGCGATCAGGGCGGTCTCCTTGTAGCCCGTCCAGCCGCCCTTGAAGGGCATCTTGGTGGAGTGGATGTGGGAGGTGATCCAGGTGAACACCTGGTCGCGGACACCCAGCGCGCCCAGCGCCGCGTTCAGCAGGCCGTCGGGCTCGTAGATGTTCATCCACAGCTGGCCGATGATGACCGTGGAGATCAGCACGGGCATGAAGTAGATGGACAGGTAGGCCCGCTCGCCGCGGATGCCCTTGCTGAGCTTGAGGGCGATGATGAGGGCGAGGGGCAGCTGGATGAACACGGACAGCGCGCCCAGCACCAGGGCGTTGACCAGGGCGTCTCCCATGTAGTTGACGTTGGCGAAGAGCGTGCCCTTCTCGTTGGCCAGCTGCCGGCTGAACAGCTCCACGTAGTTCCTCAGGCCCACGAAGGTCATATCGGAGCCGGAGATGGCCTTGAAGTCATTCAGGCTGTAGAACACCGACATGATGATGGGCGCGATGAGGATGCCGACGAAGAGGATGAGACCCGGCAGCAGGAAGGCGAACACGCTCAGCCGATAAGACCAATGCTTCTTCATCTTTCGCAGTCCTTTTTGTTAGACCATTCTTTTCTTACAATGCGATCGCGAGGGATGCAGGCGAAGGTTTGCAAAGGGCGATCGCAAAGCCCTTTGCCCGCGCCCGCAGGCGCGGAACCCCTGCTGTCAAGGCATTGTATAAAAAGAGGGAGACGGCCCTCTTCGGAATATTCTCCCTCGACGGGCCGTCTCCGGTTCCATCATTGCTGATGCAATCGCTTACTGCAGGGTGTTGGTCAGGCCGTCGACGAACTGCGCGCCGTCGATCTCGCAGCCGTACACCTGGGAGACATAGTTCAGGTAGATGTTGGCGGGGTCAGCGCTCATGGCAGTGTCGCCGAAGAGCACCATGCCCTCGGACTCGGCCACGATCTTGGCCACGTCAGCCACCAGAGGCTTCACAGCGCTGGTGTCGTAGTCGGGAGTCCAGGCGGGCAGGCCGGAGCCAGCCAGATAGCCGTAGTGGCAGATGGCGCGGCCCAGCTCGAAGGCAGCCTGAGCGGCCAGCTCGGGGTTCTTGGAGGTGGCGGCGACAGCCAGGGAGTCAGAGGGGCCGCCGATGACCTGGCCGTAGGTGGCCTTCTCGGTGTCCATCACGGGGAACAGCGCGACCTGGAAGTTGCCCTCGGCGTCGTTGATCTCGCCGCAGTTCCAGGAACCGTTCTGATAGAAGGCGTACTTGCCGGCGATGAAGTTGGCCTTGACCTGGTCGTTGCCCAGGGTCAGACCGTCGGGATCGAAGTAGCCCTTCACGATCATCTCCTGGAAGGCGTCCACAGCCTTGGCGATGGCTTCGTCATTCCAGGTGGCCTTGCCGGCGAAGATGGCGTTCAGCGCCTCGTAGCCGATGGTCTTCTCGATCATGGGCTCCAGGTACTCGGTCACGCACCAGGTCTCGGAGCCGGCGCAGCCGAAGGGGGTGATGCCGGCGGCGACCAGGGCGTCGCAGCAGGCGATCAGGTCGTCATAGGTGGTGGGCACATGATCCCAGCCGGCCTGGGCCAGCAGGTCCATGTTGGCGAACAGGGTCACGATGTTCATGGTCAGCGGCACCGCATAGTGGTCGCCGTTCTCGCCGTAGGAGGCGTTCTGCATCATGACCTCGGGCAGCTGATCCGCGAAGCCCTTGTAGGCGTCGTTCAGGCAGTACACATTGCCCTGCTCGGCGAAGTCGCCGCAGAAGGCGCCGGCCCAGGTGAAGAAGATGTCCGGCAGGGTGGAGGGATCAGACATCGCGGTCTTGATCTTGGTCTTGTAGGACTGGTTCTCAAAGGCTTCCCACTTGATCTCGATGTCGGGATGGGCTTCCTCGAATTCCGCGATGGCCTTCTCATAGGCGGGGCGGTTGGCGTCGCTCTCGGTGGCGATGCACCACATGGTCAGGGTGGTCTTTTCGGCCTCGGCGAAGGCAGAGGTCATGGACAGCAGCATCATGGCTGCCAGCAGCATAGCTACAAACTTCTTCATGGTAATCCTCCTGTACGTTTTTTTGCATGAAATATTCATGTGTTTTTGAACCGCCGTGCCGCGGTCTGAAGATGGTCGGTCCCCCTTTCAGGTCAGATGACCGCTGGGCTGGGCGGTGTATAGCTTACTTAAAGGGGTTCTCCGTGGGATAGGGCAGGGAGGCGGGCTGGTTGTAGGCGATGTCCTTCACGCCCAGGAAGCGGAAGACCTCGAACAGGGCCTTGCCCACATGGCTGAAGGCCACGGCGCCGTGGTGCGGATAGCGCTTCTCGATCAGCACGTGGCGATAGAAGCGGCCCATCTCCGGGATGGCGAACACGCCGATGCCGCCGAAGCTGCGGGTCTTCACGTCCAGAATCTCGCCCTCGGCGATGTAGGCGCGCAGGCAGCCCTCGCTGTCGCACTGCAGGCGGTAGAAGGTGATGTCGCTGGCGGCCAGGTCGCCCTCGAGGGTGCCGCGGGTGAAGTCGGGCTCGCTTCCCTCCGGCTCGAGCAGGCGGTGCTGGATCAGCTGATACTTCACGGCGCGGTCGGAGCACAGCTTGCACTCGGGCGTGTTGCCGCAGTGGAAGCCCATGAAGGTATCGGTCAGGCTGTAGTTGTACTTGCCCTTGATGTCCTCGTCATAGATGTACTTCGGCACGCTGTTGTTGATGTCCAGCAGGGTGACCGGGTCGGCGGAGACGCACAGGCCGATGTACTCGGACAGCGCGCCGTAGATGTCCACCTCGCAGGAGACCGGGATGCCCCGGCTGACCAGACGGCTGTTGACATAGCAGGGCTCGAAGCCGAACTGGCTCGGGAAGGCGGGCCAGCACTTGTCGGCGAAGGCCACATACTTGCGGTCGCCCTTGTGCTTCTCGGCCCAGTCCAGCAGGGTCAGCTCAAACTGCGCCAGGCGCACGCTCATATCCGGATAGTACGCGCCCTCGCCCATCTCCTTGGCCATGTCCGCGCAGACCTCGGGGATGCGGGGATCGTTCGCGTGCTCCTTGTAGCTGACCAGCAGATCCAGCTCGCTGTTCTCCTCGATCTCCACGCCCAGCTCATACAGGCCCTTGATGGGGGCGTTGCAGGCGAAGAAGTCCTGGGGACGCGGGCCGAAGGTGATGATCTTCAGGTTCTTCACGCCGATGATGGCGCGGGCGATCGGCACGAACTCGCAGATCATGCCGGCCACGTCCTCCGCGGTGCCCACGGGGTAGGAGGGGATGTACCCGGCGAGGTGGCGCATGCCGAGGTTGTAGGAGCAGTTGAGCATGCCGCAGTAGGCGTCGCCGCGGCCGTTGATCATGTCGCCGTCGCCCTCGGCCGCTGCCACGAACATGGTCGGGCCGTCGAAGTACTTGGCCAGCAGGGTCTCGGGGGTCTCGGGGCCGAAGTTGCCCAGGAAGACGACCAGGGCGTTGATGCCCGCGGCCTTGACGTCCGCGATGGCCTTCTGCATGTCGAGCTCGTTCTCGACGGTCACGGGGCACTCGTACAGATCCTTGCCGTAGGCGGCGACGATGGCCGCGCGGCGCTTTTCGGACAGCTGGATCGGGAAGCAGTCACGGCTGACGGCGACGATGCCCAGCTTGACCTCGGGGATATTGGTGATCATAGGCGGTAGCTCCTCTCAAAATAGTCGATGGGGTGATAAAATGATGGGATATTTGGATGCTTTGCTTGCTTGCCCTCTCCGTCAGCGCGAAGCGCTGACGGAGAGGGCAGTTTTTTACAGATCCTTGGCGATATCGATGTTTTCGCCCACCAGCAGCGCCTTCGCGCCCTGGGCGGCCTCGCTGCTCTCGGGATGGGCCAGCAGCCACTTGTTCCGCGCCCAGATCGTGCTGTCGGCGACGTTTGCCGCGTTCACCGGGCGGTAGTCGGTGTTGGTGCCCGCGGGCAGGCCCACCATCACGTGGAAGCCCTTGGCCGGGTCGACGTGGCAGGGGGCATAGTGCAGGGTGGTGGCGTAGACCTCGACCATCACGCCCGCCGGCACGCAGAAGGCCTTGACCTTCGCGGTGTCCAGGGTGCCGTCCTCCGCGATGTCGTCCATCTTCGCCAGCAGGAGGATGAAAGCCTCGGGGGAGAGGTTGAACTCGCTGTCGCGGTGGTACTCCAGGCAGTTCAGCCTGGTGTTGTGGCCGTTGCACCAGCCCAGCTGGAAGGGCATGCCGCCGAAGAGGGCCTCGCCGACGGCCTCCGCGTCCTTCGCGGCGTGCAGGGTTTCGTCCTTGGGCACATACTCGGTGCCCTCGGGCAGCGGCGTCTTGGTCAGGGCCTCCAGCAGGCCCTCGACCGGGTAGCCTCCGACGATGCGCCCATAGGGGCGGAATGCCGGATCACTGACGGGAAGGATTTTCATGGGTTGTCATCCTTTCTGGTTTGAAAGCTTTGTGCTTTGGCACAGGGATTCCACGCCTGCGGGCGCGGGCAGGGGGCTTTGCGGTCGGTCCGGGGCTGCCGCCCGTTCTCCGCTGAAAACGCCATAACATGGCGTTTTCCGGGCGCTCCGAACCCCCTGCACCCCTTCGCCGCCGCGTTGATATGGCAGCGGAATCTCTTACAGCTTCGCTAACTCGGCGTAAGCGCTCTTCAGCTGGGGATACAGCTTCTCGTAAATCTCAAAGAACGGTTCGTAGGCCGCGCCGCGCGCCTGGTCAGGCTGCAGGGGCTCGCTCTCGCGGATCATCTTTTCGCAGGCCGCGGGGACGCTCTCGTACAGCCCCGCCGCCGTGCCGGCCAGGATGGCCGCGCCCAGGGCCGGGCCCTCGGTGTTCTGCACCGTGGCCACGGGCATCCCGAAGACGTCCGCCATCATCTGCCGCCAGAAGGGACTCTTCGCGCCGCCGCCGCAGGCCAGCATGGTCTCCGGCACCACGTGCATGCCGCGCAGGATGTCCAGGTTCTGCCGCTGAGAGAAGATGACGCCCTCCATCACCGCGCGCAGCAGGTCGCGGCGCTGATGGATCGCGCTCAGGCCGATGAAGGCGCCGCGGGCGTCGCTGTCCAGCAGCGGGCTGCGCTCGCCCATCAGGTAGGGCAGGAAGATCAGCCGGTTGGAGCCGATGGGGCTCTGGGCGGCCTGCTCGTTCATCAGCACATAGGGGTCGGTGCCCATGCCGTCGGCGGTCTGGATCTCCGCCTGACAGAAGGTGTCGCGGAACCACTTCAGCGACAGGCCTGCCGCCAGCGTGCAGCTCATCACGGTGTAGGCCCCGGGCACTGCCGCGCAGAAGGTGTGCACCCGGCCTGCCGGGTCGATCTGCACGGTGTCGCTGTGGGCGAACACCACGCCGCTGGTGCCGATGGTGGTGAAGGCCTTGCCCGCACGCACCACGCCTGTGCCGATGGCGCCGGCCATGTTGTCCGCCGCGCCGCCCGCCACGGGCATGCCCTCCAGCAGGCCGGTCTCCTTCGCGGCCTCGGCGCTGATGCGTCCGGCCACGTCGGGGCTCTCGCACAGCGGCGGCAGGTAGGCCATGGGCAGGTTCAGGGCCGCGGCGATCTCCTCCGACCAGCGGCGGTTCGGCACGTCCAGCATGTTGGTGCCGCTGGCGTCGCTCATCTCGGAGGCGAAGACGCCGGTCAGCTTCAGCCGCACATAGTCCTTGGGGAGCATCACGTGGCGCACCTGCGCCCACAGCTCCGGCTCGTGCTTCTGCACCCAGAGGATCTTGCCGGCGGTGAAGCCGGTGAGGGCCGGGTTGGCGGAGATGGCGATCAGCCGCTCCTTGCCGACCCGCTCGGTCAGCTCGCGGCACTCCTCGCCGGTGCGGCCGTCGCACCAGAGGATGGCCTTGCGCAGGGCGGCGCCCGCGTCGTCGGTCATCACCAGGCCGTGCATCTGGCCGCTGATGCCCAGACCGCAGATGTCGGCGGCCTTCACGCCGCTCTTGTCCAGAATCTCGCGGATGGTGTCCCGCGCGGCGCGCCACCAGTCGTCGGGATCCTGCTCGGCCCAGCCGTTGTAGGGCTGATCCATCGGATACTCCCGGGACGCGGACGCGGCGGCAATGCCGTTTTCGTCAAAGAGAACGGTCTTGGTTCCGCTGGTTCCGAGGTCGACACCCAATACGTAGCGCATGTCTGCCCATTCCCTCCTTGGTTGGTCATGGCGGAAGGCCATGTCACGCCTTCTTGCCCAGGTTCAGCAGAGACTTCCAGTTGAAGTTCTTCTTGCCCAGCACGTCGATGGCGACGGCGATCAGCAGCACAAGGCCCTTGACCACCTGCTGCGTGTTGGAGGAGATGCCCATGATGGACATGCCGTTGTTCAGCGTGCCCATGATCAGGGCGCCGATCAGGGCGCCGCCGATGGTGCCGGTGCCGCCGTAGGCGGACGCGCCGCCGATGAAGCAGGAGGCGATGGCGTCCATCTCAAAGCTCTGGCCGGCCACCGGGCTGGCGCTGTTCAGACGGGCCGCGAAGACCAGGCCGGCGATGGCCGCGATGAAGCTCATGTTGGTATAGGCCAGGAACATCATCTTCTTGGTCTTGACGCCGGAGAGCTCGGCGGCCTTCTTGTTGCCGCCGATGGCGTAGAGGTGACGGCCCATCACCGTCTTCTGGGTGATGAAGTTATACACCAGCAGCAGGATGCCCAGGATGATCAGCACGGTGGGGATGCCCTTGTGCTGGGCCAGCTTCCAGAACACCGCGATCACGGCCGCGCAGATGATGACGGTCTTGATCAGCAGGCTGGGCAGGGGCTCGGTCTCATAGCCCTTCTTCTTGCGGGTGGCGTTGTTCTTGATCTGCAGGGCCACATAGGCCACGGCGATGGCGACGCCCACCAGCAGGCACAGCAGGTTCAGCTTCGTGCCGAACAGGGTGATGCCATCGGGCGCGATATCGGGGATGAAGCCCGTGGACAGCTGGGTGTAGGCCGCCGGGAAGGGCGCGAGCGTCAGGCCGTTCAGGATGAGCAGGGTGATGCCGCGGAACACCAGCATGCCGCTCAAGGTGCAGATGAAGGGCGGGATGCCCACATAGGCAATCCAGAAGCCCTGCCACGCGCCCAGGCCGATGCCGATGAGCAGGCACAGGACGATGCTCAGGTAGGGGTTCCAGCCCCAGGTGATGATGAAGGTGCCGGCGAAGGCGCCGACCAGGGCGACGGTGGAGCCAACGCTCAGGTCGATGTTGCCGCCGGTGAGGATGCACAGCAGCATGCCGCAGGCCAGGATCACCACGTAGGCGTTCTGGTTGATCAGGTTGGCGATGTTCATGGGCCTCAGGAGGATGCCCTTGGTGAGAATGGTGAAGAGAACGATGATGATGACGAGGGCAATCAGCATGCTCATCTCGCGCATATTGCCCTTCATAAGCGACTTCTTTTTCATGCTTGAACCCCCGTTATTGAATATTCCTGTTGCTGTCGCGCAGGATGTAGCCCATGATCTCCTCCTGGGTCACGGTGCCGTCGTTCTGCAGCTCGGCAACCACATGGCCTTCGTTCATCACGTAGATGCGGTCGGCCATGCCTAACAACTCAGGCAGTTCAGAAGAAATCATCAGCACGGACTTCCCGTCCCCGACCATCTTGTTGATGATTTCGTAGATTTCGTACTTAGCGCCGACGTCGACACCGCGGGTCGGCTCGTCGAGCATGAGGATGTCCGGCTCGGCGAAGAGGCTCTTGGCCAGCAGCACCTTCTGCTGGTTGCCGCCGGAGAGGTTGCCGACCAGCTGCTCGATGGTGGGGGTCTTGACCCCCAGCTCCTGGCTGAATTCCTTGCCCTTGATGGCTTCCAGGTCCTGGTCGATCACGCCGCGCGAGGAGATAAAGGCCGGCCGGGCGAGGGAGATGTTGTGCTTGATGGAGTCCGAGACGATCAGGCCGTCGCCCTTTCGGTCCTCGGTGACGTACATGATGCCGTGCCGGATGGCGGTGGGGATGTCGTGCAGCTGGATCGGCTTGCCGTCCAGCAGCAGCTCGCCGGAGATGCGGTTGCCGTAGGCCCGGCCGAAGACCGACATGCACAGCTCGGTGCGCCCGGCGCCGATCAGGCCGGAGATGCCGACGACCTCGCCCTTGCGCAGCGTGATGGAGACGTTGTCCACCACCTTGCGCTCGGTGAACTGCGGATGGTAGACGTTCCAGTTCCTGATCTCCAGCGAGACGTCGCCGATGTGGTGCTCGCGCTGGGGGAAGCGGTTCGTCATCTCGCGGCCCACCATGCCCTTGATGATCCGGGATTCGCTGATGTCGTCCACGGCCTTGTCCAGCGTCTCGATGGTGTGGCCGTCGCGGATGATGGTGATCTTGTCCGAGCAGTAGCTGATCTCGTTGAGCTTGTGCGAGATCAGGATGCTGGTGATGCCCTGGCCCTTGAAGCGGATGAGCATGTCCAGCAGGTTCTTGGCGTCCTGTTCATTCAGGGAGGAGGTGGGCTCGTCGAGGATCAGCAGCTTCACGTTCTTGGCCAGCGCCTTGGCGATCTCGACCAGTTGCTGCTTGCCCACGCCGATGTCCTTGATCAGCGTGCGCGGGTTCTCGTGCAGGCCGACCATCTCCAGGTATTTCGAGCAGGTGGAGTAGGTCTTGTCCCAGTCCACCACGCCCCTGCGCTTCTGCTGCTCGTTGCCCAGAAACATGTTCTCGGCGATGCTCAGGTAGGGGACCAGCGCCAGCTCCTGGTGGATGATGACGATGCCCTTGCGCTCGCTGTCCTTGATGTTGCGGAAACGGCACTCCTCACCCTGATAGATGATGTCGCCCTCGTAGGTGCCGTAGGGGTGAATGCCGCTGAGCACCTTCATCAGGGTGGATTTGCCCGCGCCGTTCTCGCCGCACAGGGCGTGAATCTCGCCCTCCTCCACCTCGATATTGACCTGGTCAAGCGCCTTCACGCCCGGGAACACCTTGGTGATATTTCTCATCTCGAGAATGTTCTTGCCCAAAGTACGCTTCCCCCTTTGTCCGAATGGAAAATCAGGGACGGACGAAGGCCGTCCGTCCCTGGGATCCTTGCCTGGGCGTCCGAGATCAGTTGGCCAGATCCTCGGCGGTGTAGTAGCCGGAATCCAGCAGCAGCTCGGCGTAGTTGTTCACGTCGGCAAACAGGGGCGTGCAGTTGTAGGAAGGAACATCCATCACGCCGTTGGCATAGGTGGCGTTGGTCTCGGGGGTCTTGCCTTCCAGCAGGTCGCCGACCATCTTCACGGTCTGCTCGGCCAGCACGCGGGTATCCTTGAACACGGACATGCTCTGCAGGCCCGCGATCATGTTCTTGGTGTTGGGCTTGTCGCAGTCCTGACCGGTGATGATGGGCATCTCGTCAGCCGTGAGGCCGAAGGAGATCAGGGAGTTGGTCACGCCCAGAGCGGTGGAGTCGTTGGAGCACAGGGCCACATCCAGCTTGGTGCCGTCGGAGTAGTTGGCGGTCAGGATGTTGTCCATGCGGGCCTGGGCGGTCTCAGACTTCCAGGCGGGGGTGGCGCACTGCTCGAAAGTGGTCTGGCCGGACTTGACGACCAGCTTGCCGGCCTCGATGTAGGGAGCCAGCACGTCATAGGCGCCCTGGAAGAACAGCAGCGCGTTGTTGTCGTCGGGGGAGCCGGCGGTGAACTCGATGGTGAAGGGGCCCTCGGCGTTGTCCAGATCCAGCTTTTCCTTCACATAGGTGCCCTGGATGGTGCCCACGCCGTAGTTGTCGAAGGTGGTGTAGTAGTCGACGTTCTTGGTGCCGGTCAGCAGACGGTCATAGGCGATGACCGGGATGCCGGCTTCCTTGGCCTGGGCCAGCACGGTGTCCAGCGCGCCGCCGTCGATGGAGGCGACGACCAGCACCTGAGCGCCGCCCAGGATCATGTTCTCAAGCTGACTGACCTGGAGGGCCACGTCGTTGTTGGCGTACTGCAGGTCGACCTCATAGCCGGCGGCCTCCAGCTGGGCCTTCATGTTGGCGCCGTCCTGATTCCAGCGCTGCAGGCTCTCGGTGGGCATGGCCACGCCGACCTTGCCGGCAGCCATCGCGGCGGTCGCGGACAGGCAGAGCGCCAGGACGAGGAGAATTGATACGAGCTTCTTCATACAGGAGCACTCCTTTTCTTGCCCTTTCGGGCGTTTGATGAGATTGTGAAAGAATGTTACGCAACATTCTTTCTTAACTTGATGCTATTGTACAGCATGCCCGCCCGTCTGTCAAGCACCCTGTCGAAAATTTTCTGATTCTGTGCCGTAATGTTTGCAAAAAGGCACATCTTGTGGTACACTTTGTTCGGACAATAAGTTACGCATCTCTCTTACCAAACCGAAAGGAGGACGGGATCTTCCATGGAAAAGATCGATATACGCCCCGAGACCGGTTCCCCCGCCATGCTGGCCGACCTGAAGATCGTCAACCGGCGCAGCGTCCTGTCCGCCTTCCGGCGGGGCGCGAGGCTGAGCGCGGGCGACATCAGCCAAATGACCGGCATCTCGCGGCCCACGGTGGTCAAGTGCATCCGCTTCTTCCAGGACAAGGGCCTGCTGATCTCCAGGGGCAAGGGCTCCTCGACGGCGGCGGGCGGCAAGCGTCCGGAATACTATACCCTCTCGGAAAACCGTTACTTCCTCAGCATCGCCCTGTGGCCCAGGGAGCTGCGGGCGAGCCTCTACAGCATCGGCCACACGCTGATCGGCAAGCTGAACCTGCCCCAGCCCCTGCCCGCCACGGCGGAGGAGACGGCGAAGCAGGCCGCCGCCCTGGCCGCCCGGCTGCTGCGGGAGCAGTGCGTGCTGCCCCAGGACGTGTGCGCCGCCAGCGTCTCCACCAGCGGCACGGTGGACCGGGCGACGAATACGCTGATGTTCTCCTCCCACACCCCGCAGTGGGGCACTCACGTCCACCTGCTGGACAGCCTCTCCGCCCTGCTGGGCACCGAGACGCCCATCCTGCTGGAGAACGCCGGGAAGATGTGCGCGCGGCCCTTCCTCCTGGATTCCACCCTGCGGAACCAGCGGGTGCTGGTGCTGTTCACCACCTGGGGCGTATCGAGCAGCTTCATCGAGCACGGGCGCATCACCAACGGACGGCACTCGCTCATCGGCGAGATCGGCCACATGACCGTGGCGCCGGACGACCCCGAGCCCTGCGGCTGCGGGAGCCGGGGCTGCTTCGAGCGGATGATCAGCCCGCGGAGGATGCGCGTGATGCTCGCGGCGGAGACAGCCAAACACCCGGACTCCGCGCTGGCGGGCCATGAGGAGGACTGCACCATCTCCGAGCTGTTCCGCGCCTCGGCGGAGGGGGACGCCGCCGCCCAGGCCGTGTCGAAGGCCCTGGCCCACATCTTCGCGCCGGTACTGCGCAACGTGAGCCTCGTGTTCGACCCGGACACGGTGATTCTCCAGGGCGACTACGCCGCGGCGGACGAGGTGTTCCGCGAGACCCTGTGGCAGGAGATGGCGGGCTTCCGCTACTACGCCGACGGCGTGCCCTTCCAGCTGATCGCCGACCACCGCTCCATCTCCGAAATGGACGCCGAGGGCGCCTTCATCGCCCTGGATCACCTCTACTTCTCCGCGCCGGATCTGTATCGGGATGAGGAAGAGTGAGCTTGGGTATTTGAACCAGAAAGGCTTCTGCTTCAGATCAGAAAGCAAAACGTTTGCAAAGCGGGCAGCCCGAAGGTCCAGGGCGATCGGAAGGCCCTGGCCGCGCCCGCAGGCGCGGAATCCCCATGCAGAGGTTTTGGATGGTAAACTTGAATATGATAGACCGCGTTCGGCGGTCTTTTTTTTCGTGCCGCCGCTCAATCAAGAAAATTTGAAAAACCCTCTTGACAAATATATCGGGCATCGATATAATGCAGTCACGATATATCGAACATCGATATATCGAACGACGATGGGAGTGAGAACATGGCGGAGGGATACGCGCTGACGGAGGCCACGTACTACATCCTTCTTTCCCTGGTCAGGCCGCGCCACGGCTACGGCATCATGCAGCTGACCGAGGAGCTGTCCGGCGGCCGGGTGCACCTGGCGGCGGGGACGCTGTATGGCGCGCTGAGCGCCCTGACCGACAAGGGCTGGATCATCCAGCTGCCGTCCCAGGACGACAGCCGGCGGAAGGAATACAAACTGACGGAGGACGGCCTGCAGGTGCTGCGCCGGGAGACGGCGAGGCTGCGGGAGCTGGCGGACAACGGGGAAAGGATACTGCGGGAGGCGTAACGATGGAGAACAGAAAGACGATCCGGAAATGGTTCTGGGTTTGGAGCTTTGAAAAGGAAGAGACCTGGCTCAACGAGATGGCGATGAACGGCTGGGTGCTGGAGGACGTGGGGCTCGCCACCTACCATTTTGTGTGCTGCGAGCCGGGCGAGTACAGCGTGCGGCTGGAAATGCACCCCTATGACGAGGCCTATATCTCCTTCATGCAGGAGACCGGCGCGGAATACATCGGCCGATACGCGATGTGGATCTACTTCCGAAAAAAGACGGCGGACGGCCCCTTTGATCTGTTTTCCGACATCGATTCGCGCATCGGCCACCTGGACAAGATCGGCAAGATGCTGGCCGCGGTGGGCGGCGCGAACCTGCTGATCGGCTTTGTCAACAGCTTCAGCCCGTCCCGCTTCGGCTGGGCGAACCTGCTGTGCGCCACGCTGCTGATGTACGCCCTGGGCCGCATCCACGGGAAAAAGGAAGCCCTGGAGAAGGAACGCCTGCTTCACGAATAAAGGCGCGGAACGGAAAACGCCATGTTATGGCGTTTTCAGCGGAGAGCGGGCGGCAGCCCCGGACCGATCGCAAAGCCCTTTGCCCGCGCCCGCAGGCGCGGAACCCTTGCTAACATGAAGAAAACACAAAAAGGCTCCGGAATCCACAGCGACATGGATTCCGGAGCCTTTTATCGTCAGAAGGATCCAGACGCCTCAGGGCCTGAAGGTCTCGATGCCCCGCAGCAGCTCGCCCTCCCGCACATCCCTGGCGGTGGTGTACATCATCCGGGTCAGCACCGCGCCGGAGCGGTAGAACATGCAGATGAAGGGACAGTCCTCGGCGAAGCGCCGCTGGATGTCCATCAGCTTGGCGCGGTAGTCCTGCTGGTTGACGCAGGCGCGCAGCTCCTTGCACAGATCCGTCATGGCGGTGGAGCGGTAGCGGCCGTAGTTGCCGGTGTTGCCGCTCATCAGCAGGAAGCCGGGGTCGGGGCAGACGTCCATGGCGAAGGAGCACAGCGCCAGGTGGAAGGAGCCCGCGGAGAGCTTCTCCTGGATGTCGAGGTAGGTGGTGGTGATGATCTCCACGTTCATGCCGATCTCCGCCAGCTGCTGCTTGATGACGTTGGCGGTCTCGATGCGCACGTCGTTGTCCGGCTCCTCGTAGACGTAGAGGCGCAGGTTGAGGTCGAGGGTCTCGCCCTCCTCGGTGAACTTGTCCAGCACGCCGTCCTCGTTGGTGTCGCTCCAGCCGTCGTCGGCCAGCAGCTGGCGGGCGGCCTGCACGTCGTTGACGAAGTAGCTGCCGAGGGTGTCGTTGTACATCCAGGAGCCGGGGATCATGGGCGTGTCCGTGCGGTCCACCATGCCCATGTAGACGTTCTGGGCGATGTAATCCACGTTGACCGCGTAGCGGATGGCCTTGCGCACGGCCTCGCTCTTGAGCTTGGCGTAGCTCTGGTTGAGCAGCAGCACCTCCAGCTGGTTGGTGCGGTAGTCCAGGGAGAGGGAGTTCATGCCGGACTTGTACTGGGCCGCGGCGATGGAGCGGGTGAAGATCGTGTTGACCCGCGCGTACTCGTAGCTCTCGATCACGGCCTTCTGGGTGTCGTGCAGCATGAAGGAGATGGAGCGCACCTGGGGGAGGCTCTTCCACCAGCTCATGTTCGCGTCCAGGGAGATGTAGGTGCTGGGGGTGAAGGAGGTGATGACGTAGGGGCCCGTGCCCGGCGGGTTGTCGGTGTCCACCAGGGCAGCGGGCAGCACGGGGAAGGTCATCGCGTAGAGCACGCCGAAATAGCTGCGGCCCGTGGGCGTGCGCACGACCACGGTGTAATCGTCGGAGGCGGTGATCTTCGAGCAGAAATAGCGCAGGTTGGAGTAATACCCCGGCGAGGCGGAGCTCTCGTCCGTCGCGCGGGCAAGGATGTACTCGGCGGTGGCCACCACGTCCCGGGCGGTCAGCGGCGAGCCGTCGGAGAAGGTGACGCCGCTGCGGATGTGGAAGGTCCAGGTGCGCCCGCCGCCGCTCTCCTCCCAGCTCTCGGCCAGGCCGGGCTGGGGCAGGTAGTTGTCGTCGATGACGACGAGGGACTCATAGACCAGGTTGTAGACGCTGAGGATGTCGCGCTCCAGCGGATCGAGGGGGCGGATCACGGAGGTCTTGGTGGACTGGATGCCCACCACCAGCGTGTCGCGCACGTTGGTGGCCTCAGCCGCCGGCGTCAGCGCCAGGAGCAGCAGAAGCAGCGCCGTCAGCAGCGCTGTTGAACGCGTGGTAGTAGAGCGCGTCGTAGATGCCATAGGCTCGTGTCACCCTTCCTGCGTAGGTTTTTGTGGGGCCCTCGGGCATGGCCTCGATGGCCGCGTTGCCGCCGCCGCGCTGCAGCTGGCCGTTCTGCAGCCAGTTGCTCACCGTGCCCTGCCCCGCGTGGTAGGCGCTGGTGACGCACACCGGGTCGCCGCCGAACATGCGCGCCAGGTAGCTCAGGTACCAGCAGCCGAAGCGGATGTTGGTCTCCGGGTCGTACATCATCTGGAAGCTGTAGCCCGAGACGTTCAGCTTGCCGTTGATCCACTCGGCGGTGTCCTCCATCAGCTGCATCAGCCCGCGCGCACCCACGTTGGACACGGCGGAGGGGTTGAAGCTGGATTCGTTGAGGATGATGGCCGCCACGTAGGCGGGCTGCAGGTTGTACTCCGCGGCGTAGCGCTCGATGTAGGCGCGGTAGTCGAGGGGATGCTTGGACAGCACCTCCTGGTAGGCGGCCTCGCGGGCCTCCTGCTGGCGCTTGAGGTAGGCGGACATCATGGCGTCCGAGGCCAGCAGCCCCATGACCACCAGGAGCATCAGCGCCAGGGCGAAGGACAGCAGCCGCGGCATGCGGGAGGGTGTCCGCTCGCGCACCCGGCGGGAGCGGCGCTCGTCCCGCTCCTCGGCCTCCGTGCGGTCCTCGATGTCGCGGCGGCCGCGCTGGATGCGCGAGCGGGCGACGGGCTGGGGCTCCCAGGCCGCCTGGTAGCGGGGCTGGGGAGCGTCCTCCTCCTCTGTCTCATAGACGCCGTGGGCCGCGGGGGTCGGGATGCGGCGCTCGGGCTGGGCCGCGGCTCTGGCCCTGCGCTGGGGAAAGGCCTGGGGCGCGGGCGGCGCATAGCCCTGCTGCGGCAGCTCGTATTCCTTTGTGATTCTGGGGGCATAGGAGGGGCGCTCCGGCTGCTCATAGCGCGCCGTGCGTCTCTGCCATGGCTGCTGATCCAAGGACACTCCCCTCCTTTGCAAGCTCCTGCCGAACCAGGGGCGGAACCAGGCTCTTAGTGTACCCGATGGAGCCGCTCGTGTCAATCACCACGTCCGCGCGGCGCGCCTTCTCGGCGGCGGGCAGCTGGCTGCGGATGCGGGCGAGGGCGGCCTCGCGGCCGATGCCGTCCCGGGCCATGAGGCGCTCCAGCTGCTCCTCCTCCGGCAGGCTGACGCACCACACCGCGTCGCACAGGCGCTCCAGGCCCTTCTCGTAGAGCAGGGGCATGTCCAGCACGCACAGCCTCTCGCCCCGGGCGCGGGCCTCCTCCATGCGGCGGAGGATCTCGCCGAGGATGAGGGGCTGCATCACCGCGTCCAGTTTTTCCAGCGCGGCGCTGTCCGAGAAGACCAGGGCGGCGAGGGCCTTGCGGTCGAGGGTTTCGGGCGCATCGGCGGCAAAGATCCCGTCGCCGAAGGCCTCGCGCAGGGCGGGCAGGGCCGCGCCGCCGGGGGCCTGCAGCTCCCGGGTGAGGACGTCCCCGTCGATGACAAAGGCGCCAAGCCGCTTCAGCTCGGCAGATACGTTGCTTTTTCCGCAGGCAATGCCGCCTGTCAGGCCTATGGTGCGCATGGTGGACTCCTTTGAGGTCAGTTGGAGGACACTTCCCAATAGCCGTTCTTGGGTGCCCCGTGCCGGATAATCTTCCCGCTGTCTTTCAGACCTGCCAGCAGACGGGAAACCTGTCGGACAGACAGATGGGTCCACGCTGCGATCTGCTTGATGGTGGCTTTGGGTCTCTTTTGCAGAATCAGCAGGATGGTTTCCTCGTTTACACTGCCATTTACACTGCCATTTACACTGCCATTTACATGGCCATCTTCTGAAGCGTTCTGCCGCAGATCGCGCAGGATGTCCCGGATGATGGTCAGCATGAGCGTGACAAAGGCCGTGCTGTCTGACGCGCCGAGGGCCTGATAATAGGCGGCCTGGTGCTCGTGGATCATGCTCTCCACCGGAAGCCAGGCGAAAATGGGCTGCCATCTCTGCAGGATCAGCGAATGCCACAGCCTGCCTGTGCGTCCGTTGCCATCCGAGAACGGATGGATGAATTCAAACTCATAGTGGAAGATACAGCCCGCGATGAGCGGATGCACCGCGGCGTCGTTCAGCCATGAGAAGAGCTGATTCATCACCTCCGGCACATAGGCCGCCGGTGTCCCGGCGTGGATCAGCTGGCCCTCGCTGTACACACCGACATCCCGGCTGCGGTAACAGCCCGCGTCCGGGATCAGATCCTGCATCATCAGCCTGTGGGCCAGCAGCAGATCTTCCTGCGAGGCGGGGTTCAGGCTGTTCAGGCGCTCGTAGGCCTCGTAGGCGTTCTTGACCTCCCGGATATCTTTGGGCGGCCCCAGCACGCGGTGCCCGTCGATGACATCCGTCACCTGGTCGAGGGAAAGGGTATTGTGCTCGATGGCCAGCGAGGAATAGACCCGGCGGATATGGCTTTCCCTGCGCAGCGTTGGGTCGGGGCTGAGACCCGCGCTGACGGAGAGCCGGCCGATCATCTCGCCGATCTCGATGGCCAGGGCAGTGATTTCGTCCGTCATATGGAAGGGCGGAGTGTAGGCTTCATGCATGATGGAATCCTTTCGGCAGCTTCTATCATTGAATTATCAACACAAGCTCGCCATCTTTCATCATACCACCTTTCCACCCCTTTGCAAGCCCTGAATCGCGCGCCGGGCAATTGACTTCCCCCGCAAACTATGCTATGCTTTTTCTATCCTAAAGCATAAAGGAGGCCTCGCAATGGACAAATGGGAATGCCCCTGCGGCTATGTGTATGACCCCGCTGAGGGAGATCCGGACAACGGCATCGCCCCCGGCACTGCCTGGGAAGACGTGCCCGAGGATTGGGTGTGCCCCACCTGCGGCCTGGGCAAGGACGCGTTCACCAAGGTTGAGTGAACAAAAAGACCCGGCTTCAAAGGCCGGGTTTTGTTCTTGTAGGCCGAACAGGTGCGTCTCCGCCTCGTGAAGGGCAGGCCTCACAGATGCGCGGCGCGCTTCATCGGCTCGTACAGGCGCAGGGAGAGGAAGGCCGCCAGGGCGATCTTCACCGCGTCGAAGGGCAGGAAGGGCAGCACGCAGGCGCTCAGACTGGCCATCAGCCCGGTGTGCTTGGTCACCATGAACCAGGCCGTGCCGAAGGCATAGCAGACGATGACGCCGATGGCCATGGCCAGGCACTGCTTCCAGTAGGCGCGGCCCCATTTGCGGATGAGCATGGCCGTCAGGGCCACGCAGGGCAGGTAGCCGATGATGTAGCCGCCCGTGACGCCGAAGAGCTTCGCCGCGCCGCCCGTCAGGTTGGAGAAGACCGGCGCGCCCGCCAGGCCCAGCAGCATGTACACCGCCATGGACAGCAGGGCGTATCGGGTCTCCAGCAGCGCGCCGCACAGCAGCACCGGCAGCAGCGACAGCGACACGGGCACCGGCCCGATGGGGATGATGATCTGCGCGCAAACGGCGGTCAGCGCCGCGAACAGGGCGCAGAGCACCAGCTGGGCGGTCGGGATGCGGGAGGAAGAAACGGTTTTCGTATCAGACATGGCAGAGGACCTCGCTGTGAGAATTTGCGTAAACCAAAATATAGTTTACAGTTTACGCATTATACTCATCGCGGAGGCTTTGTCAAGTGTATAAAAGGCTTTCCCCGGAGGGGAAAGGCCGCGTATTTCTTGGCTCTCCCTCTGGGAGAGCTGTCAGCCGTAAGGCTGACTGAGAGGGCCAGCAGACAACACAGATCCTCATCCGTCATCGGGCTGAAGCCCGATGCCACCTTCCCCCTCCGGGGGAAGGCTATATCGCGTGAAAGGAGATCTCTTTCCTTTGAGCACACGCAAAAACACCCTTTACAATGTGGGCTACCGGGTCTTCTCGGTGCTGCTGCCCCTGGTCACCGCGCCGTACCTCTCGCGGGTGTGCGGGCAGGCGGGCGTGGGGCTGTACAGCTATGCCTGGAACATCAGCTATTTCTTCTGCCTGGTGGCCATGCTCGGCCTGGAAAATTACGGCGTGCGCGCCGTCGCCCGGGCCCGGGACGACAGGGCAGCGCTGAGCCGCGTGTTCTCCTCCGTGTGGCGGATGCAGCGCATCGTCGCCGGGCTGACGCTGGCGGTGTGGATCGCCTACGCGGCCCTGGTGGCGGACGAGGAGAAGGCCATCGCCTGGGCGCTGACCCCGGCGTCCCTCTCGTGCCTGGTCAACCTGGACTGGTGCCTGATGGGCCTCGACCGCTTCAAGCCCATCGCCCTGAAAAACACGGCGGTCAAGCTGGCGGCGGCAGCCTGTGTGTTCATCTTCGTGAAGTCGCCGGACGACCTGTGGATCTACGGCCTGGTGTGGGCCCTGGCGACGCTGGTGGGCTGCCTGCTCACCGCGCTTAGCCTGCGGAGCCTCGTGTCCCTGACCCCGGTGACCCGGGCGGAGGCCCTGCGCCACCTGAAGCCCTGCGCGGTGCTCTTCCTCTCGGTGCTGGCCGTCAGCGTCTACCGCACCATGGACAAGGTGATGGTGGGCGCCATGGCGGGCATGGCGGAGAACGGCCTGTACGAGAACGCGGAGAAGATCATCTACTGTCTCTCCGGTTTCATCTCGGCCGTGGGCACGGTGATGATGCCCAAGGTCAGCCACATGTGGAAGCAGGGCCGGGTGGAGGACATCCGCCGCCACATCGACCTGAGCATGCAGCTGGTGCTGTGCATGGTGTGCGCCCTGGGCTTCGGCATCGCCAGCGTCGCGCCCGAGCTGGCTCCGCTCTATTACGGCGAGGACTTCAGGCGCTCCGGCGCGCTGATGATCCCGCTGGCGGCCACGCTGATCCTCATCGGCTTCGCCAACGTGGTGCGCACCCAGTGGATTCTGCCCCAGGAGCGGGACAGGATCGTGGTGCGCTCGGTCACGGCGGGGGCGGCGGTCAACCTGGTTGCCAACAGCCTGCTGATCCCCCGCATGGGGGCCATGGGCGCGGTGATCGGCACGGTGCTTGCGGAAGGGACGGTTCCCGTGGTACAATATCTGCACCTGCGCGGCGAGCTGCCCTACGGCCGCTTCCTGCGCTACGCCCTGACCTACTGCGGCATCGGCGCGGTGATGACCTGCGCGGTGCGGCTGGTGTTCCGCCTGCTGCCCGGCGGCTGGACGGCCCTGGCCGCGGCGATGCTCGTCGGCGCGGCGGTCTACGGCGTGTGCTGCCTCGCCCTGTGGAGGCTGACGAAGAATCAGGGGATTCTTCGCCTGCTGAGGAGGAAAGAAGGACCTCATCCGTCATCGCGCTGAAGCGCGATGCCACCTTCCCCTATGGGGAAGGCTTGCCGCGTTTCGTCTTTGCCTTCCCCCTTGGGGAAGGTGGCCAAGCTTTGCGAGGCCGGATGAGGTTTGCCTGCACGATCAACAATCTTTGATGCTCCGGGAGGTACCATCTTATGAAAAACCGCCTGCTCTCCCTGCTCCTGCTCGCTGCCCTGCTGCTGACCCTGGCTGCGCCCGCTCTGGCGGACAGGCAGATCACCGTCACCTTCACCGGCGACGTGACCCTGGGCTGCGAGGAGCGCCTGCGCGACAAGGATTATGCCTTCAACGGCTTTGCCCGCAGCGAGGGCTTCGACTGGTTCTTCGCCAATGTGAAGCACATCTTTGAGGCAGACGACCTGACCGTGGTCAACCTCGAGGGCGTGCTCAGCGACTCCTCCTCCTCGGAGAACACGGGCAAGACCTACCGCTTCCGGGGCCGCCCGAGCTACGCGGACATCCTGAAAAACGCCTCCATCGAGGCGGTGAACCTGGCCAACAACCACACCGCCGACTACGGCTCCCAGGGCCTGAAGGCCACCCGCGCGACCCTCAAGGGCAATGGCATCGGCTTCTTCGGGAACCGCTATGTGTACGTGCACGATTTCGGCGGCATCCGCATGGGCTTCCTCGGCGTGTGGCAGAGCGATTACCTGGACAACCGCGAGTGGTTCATGAAGAAGATCCAGGCGCTGAAGGCGGACGGGGTCAACTCCATCGTGTTCACCTTCCACTGCGGCACGGAGTACGCGCGGCGCCACGGCGACAGCCAGGCCAACTTCGCCAGCTTCGCCCTGCAGCAGGGCTGCGACCTGGTGGTGATGCACCATCCCCACGTGCTCCAGGGCATCGACGTGATGGGCAACCGCAACGTGCTGTGGTCGCTGGGCAATTTCTGCTTCGGCGGCAACTGCGAGGTGCGCGAGCTGTACACGGCCATCGCCCAGGTGACCTTCACCTTCGCGGACGACGGCACCTACAAGGGCCAGCAGCTGCGGCTCTATCCCGCCCACATCTCCGGCACCTACCCGAACAGCAATTTCCAGCCGAAGCTGGTCACCGGCCAGGACGCGGACTATGTGATGAGTCTGATTCAGGATGACACGAATTTCCGGCTGAATCCCTATGACAGCGAGCTGGGGTATGCGGAGCAGGATTATCTGCCGGCGAAATAAGGAGATAAAAGCCTGACAAACCAAATCCATAGAAAAAGCTCTTACCGCACAAAAGCACAGGAAGAGCTTTTTTCACGTGTTCAAAAGCCAAACAGCCTTACCCTTGCAACCCCTGCCGGAAGCAGCATCTCCGCTGCCTCCTTTGCCGAGGGCAGCTCCCTCAGCTCCTCCGGCGTCCTCAGCGCCAGGCGCGCGGCTTCCCGCGAAATCCCGCAGACAGCCGCCAGCTGCTCCGCCGTGAGCGCCGCGCCGAGGGCCTCGGCCAGCCTCTCCGGCAGCCCGGGCGGACACAGCAGGGCGGACGCGAAGGCCTCCGCCTGGGCGTCGCAGGCCGCGCTGTCCTCCCTGTGCCCCAGGGCCACGTGGCCCAGCTCGTGGGCGAGGGTGTGCCGCACGCGGCCCGGGTGCCCGCTCGCGCGGTAGAGCACGAAGAGGATCTCATGCCGGCCGTCCTCCGTGCGGGCGGTGAAGGTCTGGCCCTCCGCCTCGGGCGCGGTGTGGCGCAGCGCGTATTCCGCCTCGCTGTCGGCTTGCGCCAGCTCCTCGTAGCTGATGAGCTTCACCATCCGCCGCAGATGCTTGAACAGGTCCATGGGCTCCACGGGCAGCGCGGCCCATTGCAGGCGGAGGAGACACTTGCAGGCCGCGTCCGCGCCGCGCAGACGGTCGGGACTCATTCGCCGAGGCCCTCGAAGGCGTGGGCGAACAGCGCGCGGCCCACGGCCAGCAGCTTCTCCTGCTCGTCCGGGGTCATCTGGGCGAAGGCGCGGTTCATCACCTTCAGCGTGGACATGTCGGGGGAGGGCAGCTCGCCGCACAGCTCGTCCAGCGTCACGCCGAAGAGCTCCGCCATGGCGGTCAGCCGTTCAACGTTGGGTTCAGCCACGCCCTTCTCCCACTTGGACACCGCGTTGACGGATACGCCGAAGAGCTCCGCCAGCTCACTCTGGCTCATTTTGCGCGCTTTGCGCAGTGTACGGATGTTGGAGCCTAACACGGGATCACCCCATCTGATCGCTGTCTGTCGGGATTGGCCATCTGTTGGAACTGTCTTCATTCTACACCAAAGGTTGAAAAAAATCAAGCCGAGCCCTTGACATCAACCGCAAGTTGATGTATGATGCAGACGCACTGAGCGAACAAACATTCGCATAGAGAGGAGAATGAAGCATGGAAACCCTGACCGATCTGGAATGCCTGAGCCTTTGCCGGGAGATGGCGCGGGAATCGCGGGCGCTGAGGAGAACGCTGGACAGCCTGGAGGAGCGGCTGGGGCCGGCGGGCCTGCGAGGGTCCTGCGCGCCGGGACAACTGCCCGGCACCAACGAGCCGCGCTACGCGGCGGAGCAGCACCGAGACGCCTACCTGAGGCAGCTGGAGGAGAACGAACAGCGCCTGGCGGCCATCCGTCCCCGGCTGAGGCAGATCCTGCGCCTGGCGCCGAACAGCCGCAACCGGGCCATTCTCGAGGACTACTACGCCTACGGGGAAACCTGCGAGGCCATCGCCGAGACAACCCGGCTGTCGCCGCGGCATGTGCAGCGCATCCGCGCGGAATTCACCCGCAGGTTGGAGGCGGCCGCATGACCAGACGCACGAGCGACCCGGCCATCGCCCAGCCGGAGGAGGTGCTGCGGGTGATGACGTCCATCCTGCGCGGCGAGCAGCCGGAGGACGCCGCCGTGAAGACCAGCGAGCGCTACAAGGCCGCCGAGCTGCTGGGCCGCCACTACGGCCTCTTCGAGCGCCCCGAAGCCGCTCCGCCCGACACCCGCCGCCTCTCCCGCGAGATCACCCAGCTTCTTGCTGAGATTGCGGAAGAAGCTCACTCAGGCGAAGGGGCGAAGGGGTGGAGGGGGCTCGGAGCGCCCGGAAAACTCCATGTTATGGAGTTTTCAGCGGAGAGCGGGCGACCAGCCCCGGACCGATCGCAAAGCCCTTTGCCCGCGCCCGCAGGCGCGGAATCTCCAGCTGTCCAAGCTGAAAGAAACACATAAGAAGGAATTGATGCAGCAAAGAAATCGTGATGCCATTACCTTCCTCGCCGCCCACCCCGCCGCCGTCGGCCGCCTCTGCGGCTTCACCCGCCTGACCGATGCCCTCCACGGTGACTGGCTTCGCCAAATGCTCCTCGGCGAAACCGACATGACGCTGCTGGCCCACCGCGGCAGCTACAAGACCACCTGCCTCTCTCTGGCCATGGCGCTGACCCTGGCCCTGCAGCCGGAGAAAACCCTGCTCTTCCTGCGGAAGACCGACACGGATGTGCGCGAGGTCATTGCCCAGACCGCCGCGATCCTCCGGCATCCCGCCCTGCGGGAGCTGACGGCGCGGGTCTGGGGCGAGCCGGTGACCCTCGCCCGCGCCACGGAGGACACCCTCGTCACCAGCGTGTACACGGCGGCCCGCGGCGCGCCCCAGCTGCGCGGCCAGGGCATCGGCGGCAGTCTCACCGGCAAACACGCCGACCTCATCCTGACCGACGACATCGTGAACCTGACCGACCGGCTCAGCAGCGCCGAGCGCCAGCGGACGCGCACGGTGTACCAGGAGCTGCAGAACATCCGCAACCGCGGTGGGCGGATGATCAACATGGGCACGCCCTGGCACCCGGAGGACGCCATCAGCCTGATGCCGGCCCCGCAGCGCTTCGACTGCTACAGCACCGGGCTGATCGCGCCGGAGGAGCTGCGGGCCCTGCGCGCGTCCATGAGTCCCAGCCTCTTCGCGGCCAACTATGAGCTGCGGCACATCGCCGAGGCGGACGCCCTGTTCGCCCTGATGCCGCCCTTCACGGAGGACACGGACTGCCTGCGGGACGGCATCGCCCACGTGGACGCGGGCTACGGCGGCGGCGAGGGCACCGCCCTGACTTGTGGCCGCTTCGACGGCGAGCGGCTGTACCTCTACGGCCGGCTGTGGCGCGCCCACGTGAACGACTGCCTGGAGGAGATCGGGGACGTGTGCGAGCGGCTGCTCTGTGGCCCGCTGTGGATGGAGACCAACGGCGACAGGGGCTATCTCGCCCGGGAGGCCCGGCGCAGGGGGATCGCGGCGCATCCCTACGCCGAGCGGATGAACAAGCACATCAAGATCAGCACCTATCTGCGGGCCTGGTGGCCGCGGGTGACACTGGTGGCGGGCACGGATCCCGCGTGGCTGCGGGAGATTTTGGGCTACACGCCCCAGGCGGAGCATGATGACGCGCCGGACAGCGCCGCGTCGCTGGTGAGGGCGCTGCGAATCGAACCGAAAATTTGAAAAGGAGTATCCTATGTACCATACCCCCATCACCTACCAAACCTATCTTTCCTCCCCAGACAAGGGCAAATGCCTGCTTCAGGCGATCCGCGCGTACCGGGTGTCGCCGTTCTTCCGCGACGGACTGCAGGCCAGTGCGTACTTCCGCGGGGAGAACCCGGCCATCGCCCAGAAGACCGTGCTGCGCGCCTCCAAGGTGGAGACCACAGACGCCTCGGGCCGCCGCCGCGTGCGCACGCGGATGAAGGACGTGGTCGGCAGCCGCGTGTACTCGGGCTTCTTCGGCCGCTTCGTGACCCAGCAGGCCCAGTACCTGCTGGGCAACGGCGTCACCCTTGGCGACCCGGGCCTCAAGGCGCGCCTCGGCGCGGACTTCGACCTCACCCTTGCCCGCATGGGCGAAAAAGCCCTGCAGCACGGCGTGTGCTGGGGCTACTGGAACACCGACCACCTGGAGATCGTGGAGGCGGTGCGCGACCCCTGTTCCGGCTTCTTTCCGCTGATCGACGAGGTGAGCGGCGAGGCCCGGATGGGTGTGCAGTTCTGGCAGCTGGAGGCCCGCTCGCCGCTGTGCGTGCGGCTGTTCGAGCCCCAGGGCGTCTCGATGTGGCGGGAGGAGAAGGGTCAGCTGGTGCCCGCAGGGGATTTCCGCCCCTACCGGCTCATCCGCCGCGAGAGCGTGCTGGGCACGGAGCTGGTGGCCGAGGCGGTGCGGGCCCTGCCGCTGGTGCCCTTCTGGGCCAACGAGGAGCGCCGCAGCGAGCTGACCCCGGCCATCCGCTCCAAGATCGACTGCTACGACCGCATCCTCTCGGACTTCGCGGACAACCTCGACCGCGCCAACGACGTCTACTGGGTGCTCAACAACTTCGGCGGCACCCTCGACGACATCGCCGAGGTGCTGGAGACCATCCAGCGGCTGAAGGCCGTGACCAGCATCTCCGACGGCGCGGGCGGCGCGTCCACCGCCGAGCCCCACACGATCAGTGTGCCCTACGAGGCCCGGCAGGCCGCGCTGAAGCTGCTGGAGAAGGCCCTCTACCAGGACTACATGGCCCTGAACATGGAGGAGCTGACCGGCGGCAGCCTGACCAACGTGGCCATCCGCGCCGCCTGTGCCAGCCTCGACCTGAAGGCCAACCGCTTCGAGTGGCAGGCCTACGCTTTCGTGCGAGGCATCCTCGCCCTGCTGGACGCGGACACCGAGGCCGTGCGCTTCACCCGCCAGACCATCGCCGACGAGAGCGAGATCATCCGCAACATCCAGGTGATGCGCCCTGACATCGACCGCGCCACCGCCCTGCGCCTGAACCCCTACCTCCAGCCCGAGGAGGTGGACGGGCTGACGGGGGAGGAGAGGACGGCGTAAACAACAAAGAGGCGCCTGTCCGGGAAATCCCATGCCCGGACAGGCACTTTTGCTTTGGTTTTTACGCTTCCAGCCTTCGCCAGTATTCCCTGCACAGCTCGATGTAGCGCTTCTCGGCGCGGCCGAGGTAGCCGCCGCGGCGGCTGCACAGGGTGACCTGCCAGCGAGGGCGCTGGGGGAGGCGGAAATAGACCACGTCGTCGCCGCGCAGGGCGTAGAGGGCCGGGAGCAGGGCGCAGCCCAGGCCCAGGGCCACGATGCGGTACTTGCTGGCGTTGCTGGCGGTGGAGAAGAGCACCTTGGGCGTGAAGCCCGCGGCCTCGAACAGGGCGCTGGTCAGGCTGAAGAGGGTCGAGCGCTGGTAGATGCGCACGAAGGACTCCTCCGCGAAGCGGCCCAACTCCGTCTCCGGCGCGCGCCGCCAGTCGGGGCTCCCGCCCGCGGCCAGGGGACTGACGGCGGGGACGGCCAGCAGAATCTCCTCCTCGGCCATCACGTGGTAGAGGTTGCCGTCGCGCTGGTGCTCGGCCAGGGTCGCCAGGCCCAGGTCCAGCTGGCCGGCGGAGATCATCCGCTGCATCTCGGTGACGCGGCACTCCACCGGCTCCACCCGGGTCTGGGGGAAGGAGCGGTGGAAGGCGGGATAGACCGCGGTGAACATTTCCACCCCGCGCTCCGGGATCAGCCCCACTGCGAGGTGACGGCGGCTCTCCTCGGCCACGTCCGCGATGCGGCGGTAGGTGTCCTTGCGCAGCAGCAGCATCTGCCGGGCGGCGCTCAGGTAGGCCTCGCCGGCCTCGGTGGGCTGCCAGTTGCCCCGGGAGCGGATGAACAGGGGCGCGCCCAGCTCCTCCTCCAGCTTCTGCAGCTGCTGGTTGAGGGCGCTCTGGGTCACGAAGCGCTTCTCCGCCGCGCGGGTGATGCTCTTCTCATCGGCGATGCACACGATGTTCTCCAACAGGTGCAGATCCATGGCGGTTCACGCTCCTCGCGCGTTGCGCATTATTTCCGGAAGACAAGCCAGTTGTGCGACCAGGGCACCGGGAGCCCGAACAGCGTCACCACGCGGTCGGCCGCGTCCCTGAGCCAGGAGTAGTTCCAGCCCGCGCCCATGTCCATGTACAGGGCGTTGGTCACGCCGAGACGGTGCAGCTCCTCCATGAAGGCCTCGAAGTGCAGCATGTTGACGGAATCGATGATGCACAGGTGCCCGTTCAGCTCCGCCAGCGCCCGGTAGCAGCGCGCCCTGGGCCGGTTGATCATCATGACGGTTTCCCCGTCCCGGATCAGCCCGAACTGCATGAAGCCGCTTCCGCCGGCCTCCGCCGCCCGCCGGACGGCCCCGGGCGCGTCGTCGAAGGTGAAGGCGAAGCGGCCCTCGGCGAAGGTAAAGGCCGCGTAGCTGTCCTTGCTGTAGGGGCTTTCGTAGAGGGCGCCCTTCACCGCGTGGTCGCCCTCGATGTCCTCCTGGGAGAAGCCGAGGCTCACGGTGTGCTGAAAGGCCGCCCCGCTGCACCAGGTGATGGAGGGATCGCCCTTGGAGGGACGGCTTTGGCAGGCCAGCTCCACCTGGCTGTATTCGGGGAAGATGACGTACACCTCGCCGGTCTTGTAGACCGTCGTGCGCTCGGCCGGGAGAATCTGCTCCACCGGCATCGCGGAGGCGTCGATGCTGTCCCGCAGCTCCGCGTGATACTGGGAGACGAGGCCGGTGAAGATGAACAGGAAGCAGGGGATCACGAGCAGGGAGGAGGCGTACATCAGGCGGTAGAGGATCCTGAGCGGTTTGCTCTTGAGCTTCTCGGGGCCCCACAGGTAGAGGATCAGGGCCGCGCTCTGCACGATGACCAGTCCCAGGTACACCGCGAAGAGCACGTTCAGCCACATCTGCGCCACGAAAAACACGGTGAAGGCGAACAGCGCGAGCAGGGTCGTCGCCGTCAGCCAGATGCCGGAGAGGCGTTCCCGGGTGCTCATGCTTTCTTCCCCCTCTCGCGCTTTTGCTTCAGCAGCTCCTTCCGCAGCACGCTGAAGGTGTACATCTGGGCTTCCACGCTGACCAGCAGCAGGAGCAGGCCGATGTCCGACAGATACCCGAGGGCGTTGCGCCAGAGGATGACGGAGGCAAACCCCAGCCCGCTGTTGGCCGCCACCAGCAGGATGTACACGAAGAGCTTGAAGAGGATGGCCATGCGGTTGAAGATGACGTCCTTCGGGTTGCCGCTGGTCGCGTAGTTGATGAAGAAGTGGTTGACGGTGATGATGACGGTCATCAGGAAGGACATGCCGGCCGCGGCGATGTAGAGGCTGCCCTGGACGCCCGCCACGAGGTAGACGTCAAAATCCTGGGCGGCCCAGAGCTGCGCCAGCACGAGGTGGGCCTCCTGGTACATCAGGGAGAACAGGAAGCCGCCCATGAGACCCTTGGCCACGTCCCACTTGAAGAAGCTGAAGGCCAGGTACATGGCGCCCGCGGCGAGGAGCTTGGTCAGGGATTCAAACACCGCGAAGGCGTCGCCCTCGCGCAGGCGGAGGATCATGGAGGCCAGGCCGGTGGCGATGGCGAAGATGCAGGCGGCCTGCATGAAGCGCTCGCTGAGGAAGATCGATTCGCGTTTCTTCTTTCCGTTCATGGAATGTCCTCTCTAATGTTAGCACAGCTAACATATCTGTCAAATATACGAAATTGACAAAGGGTTTCACCTCCTGTATCATAAGGCTGATCCGGTCAAAAAGCAACCCTTTTGTACGGGAAAGGAGCCAGGCTCATGCGGGAGTATGACATCATCATCATCGGCGGCGGCGTCATCGGCAGCGCCATCGCCCGGGAGCTGACGCGCTACAAGCTGCGCGTCGCCGTGCTGGAGAAGGAGAGCGACGTGGTGACCCACACCAGCGGGCGCAACACGGGCATGCTGCACGCCGGCTTCCTCTATAAGACGGGCAGCCTGAAGGCCCAGTGCTGCGTGGAGGGCAACCGCGAGTTCGACCAGGTGGCCAAGGAGCTGGATGTGCCCTTCAAACGCACGGGCAAGCTGATCGTGGGCTTCACCGAGGAGCACCGCCAGCGCCTGCTGACCATGATCGAGCGCGGCCGCGCCAACGGCGTGCCCGGCATGGAGCTGATCGACCGCCAGCGGATGGACGAGATCGACCCCTCCGCCGGCGGCAACTTCGCGATCCACTGCCCCTCCAGCGGCATCCTCGACCCGTTCATCTATACCATCGCCCTGGCGGAGAACGCGGTGAAGAACGGCGCGGAGTACCACCTCTACACCGAGGTGACCGGCGCGGAGGTCATCGCGGACGGCCGTCACGTGCTGCACACCACCAAGGGCGACTTCGCCTGCCGCTGGGTGGTCAACAGCGCGGGCCTGCGCAGCGCCGAGATCAGCGCGATGCTCGGCATCCCCGGCTATGTGATCCAGCCGGTGAAGGGCGAATACTTCGTGCTGGACAAGAAGGCCGGCGCCTTCGCGAAGATCCCGGTCTATCCCGCGCCCACCGAGCGCAACACCTTCGACACCCACGCCACCCCCACCGTGGACGGCAACGTGCTGGTCGGCCCCAACAGCTTCAACGTGGTCGACGGCGAGGACTACAGCGTGCGCCAGGTGGGCATGGACGGCCTGCAGGAGAGCGGCGCGCGCATGTTCAAGCACATGAAGCGCGAGTACTACATCCGCACCTTCGCGGGCGCGCGGCCCAAGCGCATCGACCCGGCCACCGGCGAGATCCAGGACTTCCTGATCGAGCGCCGCGACGAGGTGCCCGGCGTCATCAACCTGGTGGGCATCGAGAGCCCCGGCCTGACCAGCGCCCTGCCCATCGCCCGCCGCGCGGTGAACCTGATCCGCGAGAAGGAGGAGCTGATCCCGAACCCGGCCTTCGATCCCATCCGCCGCGGCGTGGCCCGCTTCCACGAGCAGAGCCGCGAGGAGCAGGCGAGGCTGATCGCGGAGAACCCCGACTACGGCGAGATCATCTGCCGCTGCGAGACCATCACCCGCGCCGAGATCGTGGCCGCGATCCACAATCCCCTGGGCGTGTGCACGGTCAACGGCATCAAGGTGCGCACCCGCGCCAGCATGGGCCGCTGCCAGGGCGGCTACTGCGAGACCCGCATCACGGCCCTGATCCGCGAGGAGCTGGGCAAGGCCGTGACCGACGTGCGGCTGACCAACGGTGATTCCAGGATGTTCACGGGCTATGTCAAAGGAGGCGAGCAGGCATGATGCACAAGCAAGCGGTGATTGTGGGCGGCGGCCCGGCCGGTCTGGCGGCAGCCCTGCGCCTGAAGGAAAAGGGCGTCAATGACATTCTGATTCTTGAGCGGGAGCGCCTGTTGGGCGGCATCCTGCGCCAGTGCATCCACGACGGCTTCGGCCTGACCCGCTTCGGCGAGTCCCTGTCCGGCCCGGAGTACGCCCAGCGCTTTATCGACCGCGTGCAGGCGGAGGGCATCGAGTGCCTGACGGACTGCACCGTGCTGGACATCACCCCGGAAAAGCTGGTGACCGCCGCGAGCCGGGAGAAGGGCCTATTGCAGATCCAGGCCGACGCGGTGCTGCTGACCATGGGCTGCCGGGAGCGCACCCGCGGCGCGCTGGCGATCCCGGGCACCCGGCCCGCGGGCGTCTACACCGCCGGCGTGGCCCAGAACTACATCAACCTGCAGAATATCATGGTGGGCCACGAGGTGGTCATCCTCGGCTCCGGCGACATCGGCCTGATCATGGCCCGGCGCATGACGCTGGAGGGCGCTCACGTGAAGGGCGTGTACGAGGTGCAGTCCTACCCCAGCGGCCTGCCCCGCAACATTGAGCAGTGCCTGAACGACTACGGCATCCCGCTGCACCTGAGCCACACGGTGGTGGACATCCGGGGCCGCGAGCGGCTGACCAGCGTGGTGGTGGCCCAGTGCGACGAGCGCTTCCGCCCGATCCCCGGCACCGAGGAGGAGATCCCCTGCGACACGCTGATCCTCTCCGTGGGCCTGATCCCGGAGAACGAGCTGAGCCTGGCCGCCGGCGTGGAGCTGGACGCCCGCACCCGCGGCGCGTTTGTGGACGAGCACTGCCAGACCCAGGTGCCCGGCATCTTCGCCGCGGGCAACGTGCTGCACGTGCACGACCTGGTGGACTTCGTCTCCCTGGAGGCGGAGGCCCTGGCGGACAGCGCGGCGGAGTACCTGCTGACCGGCAGCCTGCCCGCGTGCCGCCTGGAGGTCAGGGCCGGGCAGAACGTGGGCCATGTGATTCCCCAGCGCATCAGCGGCACCCGGGACTTCACCCTGTCCCTGCGCGTGCGCCAGCCCCTGCGCGACGTGAGCGTGGTGGTGCGCCAGGACGGCCGCGAGGTGCTGCGCAAAAAGATGCGCAAGGCCCTGCCCGCCGAGATGATCCAGCTGCCCATCAAGGCCGCGAAGCTGACCGACAGCGCCGACATGGAGGTGTGTGTGGAATGAAACGGACGTTTACCTGCATTGTGTGCCCCAACGGCTGCGAGGTCGAGGCGGAGTACGAGGGCACGACCGTGCTCTCCGTGACCGGCAACCTCTGCCCCAAGGGCAAGGCCTATGTGACCCAGGAGCTGGTGGATCCCCGCCGCACCATCGCCACCAGCGTGCGGGTGGAGGGCGGTTCCCTGCCCCTGACCAGCGTGCGGCTGACCAAGGCCATCCCGAAGGACCGCATCTTCGACGTGATGGCGGAGATCAACCGGCAGACCCTGACCGCCCCGGTGCACATCGGCGACGTGGTGATCGCCGACGTCCTCGGCCTGGGCAGCGACGTGATCGTCACCAAGCACATCGACCGGGCCTGACGAGGTGCGCCTATGACAGAGTTTCGGATTCCGCAAAACGCCCCGGTGAAGCCCCATAAGCGCCACTGGCAGTACTGCGTGGGCTCCGGCCACGCCCTGCTGGCCCTGCGCACCGACTGGACGGCCCAGCTCCGGTTCATCCATGACACCCTGGGCATCGAGCGCGTGCGCTTCCACGGCATCTTCTGCGACGACATGCGCACCCTGACCGACCTCTCCATGCAGATGGCCGTGGCCGGCGCTGAGCAGTTTGAGGAATACAACTTCAACGCCTGCGCCCTGGCCTACGACAACGTGCTGGCCGCGGGCATGAAGCCCTTCGTGGAGCTGTCCTTCATGCCGGAGAAGCTGGCGCTGAAGGAGGAAGGCCGGCCGCTCAAGGGCGCGTTCTTCTACAAGCCCAACATCGTGCCCCCGGCGGACGATGCCGCCTGGCGGGATTACATCCAGGCCTTCGTGCGCTTCCTGATCCGCCGCTACGGCGCGGAGGAGGTGCGCAGCTGGGACTTCGAGGTGTGGAACGAGCCCGACCTGCCCTACGCCTTCTGGAACGGCACGCGGGAGGAGTATTTCCACCTCTACGAGATCACGGCCCGCGCCATCAAGGACGTGGACCCGCTCATCCGCGTGGGCGGCCCGGCCACCAGCAGCAGCAAGTGGGTGGTCAGCTTCACCGATTTCTGCAAGGCCCACGGCGTGCCCGTGGATTTCATCTCGACCCACCAGTACGCGGGCGATCCGCTGGGCGGCGTGGACGACCAGGGCGACGAGGAGGGCCAGGCCGTTCCCGGCGAGTCCTGGGAGGAGCGCATGCGCAGGGGAGCGGAGACCCTGAAGACCGTGGAGGAGAAGAGCTTCCTGAACGGCTTCCGCGCCCTGTCGCCGGACAAGTCCGAGACCACCGACATCCCCAACGATCTGTTCCGCAAGAACGCGGCGAAGGTGCGGCTCCAGGCCGGCAGCCTGCCGCTGTACTACACCGAGTGGAACGAGAACGCCATCTTCTCCGCCGCGACCAACGACACCCGCAAGGTGGCGGCCTACGACGTGAAGGCGGCGCTGGAGGTGGCCGACCATGTGGACGGCTCCTCCATCTGGTGCTTCTCCGATATCTTTGAGGAGCTGCATCCCTTCCCGCAGGAGTTCCACGGCGGCTTCGGCATGCTGACCCAGCACGGGATTCCCAAGCCGGTCTACCACGCCCTGCGGATGCTCCGGGAGGCGGGGGACGCCCGCGTCGACCTGGGCCCGAACGCGACCCTGGGCGAGATCGGCTGCGCGGCCTTCCGCGGGGACGGCGAGACCCAGGTGCTCCTGTTCCGCCAGAGGATGAAGAACCTGGAGCTCCCGGCGGAGAAGGTTCGTATCGCCGTGGAGCTGCCCAAGGCCCCGGCGGCGGTGACTGTGCGCCGCATCGACGAGACGCACAGCAACCCGCTAAAGCTGTGGCAGGAGATGGGTTCCCCCGTGCAGCTGACACCAGCGGAGGTGGAAAGCCTGAAGACCCGCAGCGCCGTGACCGACGAGCCGCTGTCAGCCGCCTATGCTGACGGCGTGCTGTCTGCCGAGGCGGAGCTGGGCGTCAACGACGTGGCGTTCATCCGGATCAAAGAATAAGCGAAACCCTGGCTCTCCCTCTGGGAGAGCTGTCAGCCGAAGGCTGACTGAGAGGGCCTGCCGCATGGGACGGCAGGCCTGTACCCCGCCGGTTCGCATTCACCCCCGACCCATCGAAGGAGGAGTCACAGTGTCCATCAACCTGAACGAAATGCCGAAGCTGGGCTTTGGCCTGATGCGCCTGCCCCAGAAGGACGACGCCATCGACATGGCCCAGGTGTGCCGCATGGTCGACGCCTACATGGCGGCCGGCCTGAATTATTTTGACACGGCTTATGTCTATCACAAGGGCAAATCCGAGAGCGCGGCGGGCGAGGCCCTCGTGAAGCGCTATCCCCGGGACAGTTTCTACCTGGCCACCAAGCTGCCGGCCTGGGAGATGCACTGCGCCGAGGATCGCGACCGCATCTTCAACGAGCAGCTGGCCCGCGCCTGCACCGACTACTTCGACTTCTATCTGCTGCACTCCGTCGAGGACGGCAGCAACGCGGAGACCTACGACAAGTACGACTGCTTCAACTGGGGCATGCAGAAGAAGGCCGAGGGCAAGATCCGCCACTTCGGCTTCTCCTTCCACGGCTCGCCCGAGCTGCTGGAGCGCCTGCTGGATCAGCACCCCGAGGTGGAGTTTGTGCAGATTCAGCTGAACTACGCCGACTGGACGAACCCCGTGGTGCAGAGCGGCCGCCTCTACGAGATCCTGCACGCGCGGAATATCCCGATGGTCATCATGGAGCCGGTCAAGGGCGGCATCCTGGTCTCCCTGACGCCCGAGCTGGAGGCGAAGTTCAAGGCCGTGCGGCCCGAGAGCAGCATCGCCAGTTGGGCCTTGCGCTTCGTGGCCTCCCTGCCTGGGGTGATGACGATCCTCTCCGGCATGAGCAGCGAGGAGCAGATGGCGGACAACCTGCACACCTTCACCCACTTCGAGCCGCTGACGGAGAAGGAGCGCGAGACCATCGACGAGGTGCGCGCGATCATGCTCAACGTGCCCCAGATCGGCTGCACCGCCTGCCGCTACTGCACGGACGGCTGCCCCATGGGCATCGCGATCCCCGACGTGTTCAAGGCCGTGAACACGATGAAGCTCTACAACGAGACTTTCCGCCCCAAGAACTTCTACAAGGGCCTGGTCTCCTCCGGCAAGTCCGGCGCGGCCAGCGCCTGCATCCAGTGCGGCCAGTGCGAGAGCGTCTGCCCCCAGCACCTGCCGATCATCCAGCTGCTGCAGGAAGCCAGCGGGATGCTGGACTGACGGAGGAGCAGAGGGTAAGCCTTCAAGCCTTCCCGGTTGGGAGGGCTTTTCTTCTTTCCATGCTTGACTCTCCCTGCTCCGGCCGATATAATAGAAATGAGGAAAGAAGGGATGCATATGGAGCCTGGTGTCAAGCGGGATTTCAAGAACTCTGTCTTTATCGATCTGTTTGAGCGGGACGACTACCGGCTTCAGCTGTTCCAGACCCTGCATCCGGATATGACCGATGTGCTCGCCTCGGACATCAAACCCATCACCCTCAAGCAGGTGATCACCAATCATCAGTACAACGATCTCGCCTTCGTGGTCAGGGACAAGCTGATGATCTTTGTGGAGGCGCAGGCCACCTGGTCGGTCAATATCCTGATCCGCACCCTGCTGTACCTGGCGGACACCATGCAGGAATACATCCACAGGAATGTGTACGACATCCACGACACCCGGAAGCTGGAGCTGCCGTTCCCGGAATTCTATGTGATCTACACCGGCGCGCAGACGGTGCCGGAAATCATCTCGCTGAGAAAGGATTTCTTCGGGCGGGCCGATTTGCCGCTGGAGCTGGAGGCGCGGGTCTTCACCGCGGAGACGGAGGATATCATCGGCCAGTATATCATCTTCTGCCATGTGCTGGACAGGCAGGTTCAGCTGCTCGGCAGAACCAGGGAAGCGGCGCAGGAGGCCATTCGCATCTGCAAGGATCGGGGCGTTCTGATCAACTACCTCAACGAGCAGGAGAAGGAGGTCATCGACATCATGGTGACGCTGTTCAACCAGGAATATGCCATTGAGCAATATGCAAAGGCGCAGAGCAAGCTGGCGCTGGAGACGGGCCGCAAGGAAGGCCGCATGGAGGGCCGGGCTGAGGGTGCCTTGGACACGCTGATCCAGCTGGTGCTGGACGGCATCCTGCCCGTGCAGGAGGGCGCGAGGCGGGCGAACAAGACCCTGCCGGAATTTGAGGCGCTGCTGCAGGAGAGGAAACGGCTGCCGGTATGAGGCAATCAGGCCGGGCAAACACGTCAGTCGGCGTGAAGCCCGGCTTTTTGTATGCCGCGGCGATCCTTTTTTCATGGTATTTGCCGATAGACAAACCCGGTCATCGATGCTACAATTCCCCTAAGACCCATGACAGACGAAGGAGGCCGCCCCTTGACTGTATCGAACGAAAAGATCGAAGCCCTGCTGGAGCAGGTGCAGAAGGCGCCGCGCTACACGGGCGGAGAGATGAACACCGTGGTGAAGCCCTGGGACGAGGTGGCCCTGCACTACGGCTTCTGCTTCCCGGATACCTACGAGGTGGGCATGAGCCACCTGGGCATGAAGATCCTCTACGGCCTGGTCAACCGCGAGCCGGACAGCGTGTGCGAGCGCTTTTTCATGCCCTGGACGGATATGATGGAGCTGATGCGGCAGGAGGACGTGCCGCTGTTTTCCATGGAGAGCCGCCGCGCCTTGTGTGATTTCGACATGATCGGCTTCACGCTGCAGTACGAGATGAGCTACTCCAACATCCTGGCGATGATGGAGCTGGGGCGCGTGACCCTGCTCAGCCGCGACCGGCGGCGCGAGGAGCCCATCGTGGTGGCGGGCGGCCCCTGCGCTTTCAACCCGGAGCCTTTGGCGGACTTCATCGACGCCTTCATGATCGGCGACGGCGAGGAGGTCACCCTGGAGGTGACCGCCACCATCCGCGACTGGAAGAAGAGCGGCGCGCCGCGCATGGACTGCCTGAAGACCCTGGCGAAGATCAAGGGCGTCTATGTGCCGGCCCTCTACGACGTGACCTACAACCCGGACGGCACCCTGGCCGCCATGACGCCCAACTGCCCGGAGGCCCCCGCGAAGGTCGAGAAGTGCATCGTCACCGACCTGGACAGCGCCTACTATCCCGAGGAGATCCCCGTGCCCTACACGGAGATCGTGCACGACCGCATCATGCTGGAGATCATGCGCGGCTGCACCCGGGGCTGCCGCTTCTGCCAGGCCGGCATGCTCTACCGCCCGGTGCGCGAACGCAGCCTCAAGCGCCTGGTGCAGCTTGCCCTCGCCCTCGAAAAATCCACCGGCTATGAGGAGATGAGCCTCTCCAGCCTCTCCAGCGGCGACTACACCTGCCTGGCCGATCTGATCCGCCAGCTGATGAAGGATCTGCAGCAGGAGCGCGTCTCCATCTCGCTGCCGTCCCTGCGCCTGGACAGCGTGCTGAAGGAATCCCTCGAGGAGACCCAGAAGGTGCGCAAGACCTCCCTGACCTTCGCTCCGGAGGCCGGCACCCAGCGCCTGCGGGACGTCATCAACAAGGGCGTCACCGAGGAGGACCTGATGGAGAAGGTCTCCGACGCCTTCCAGGGCGGCTGGAGCAGCGTGAAGCTCTACTTTATGATCGGCCTGCCGACGGAGACCTACGAGGATCTGGACGGCATGGTGGAGCTGGCGCGCAAGGTGGTTGCCTGCTATTTCGCCGTGCCCAAGGGCGTTCGGGCGAAGGGCCTGCGCGTCACCGTGAGCGCCTCCTCCTTCGTGCCCAAGCCGGTGACCCCCTTCCAGTGGGAGCCCCAGGACACCCGCGAGACCCTGCAGCAGAAGCAGGCCTACCTCCGCGAAAAGTTCAAGGGCGTGAAGGGCGTCACCTTCAACTACCATGAGAGCGGGCTGAGCTTCCTGGAGGCCTGCTTCGCCCGGGGCGACCGCCGGCTGGGCGGCGTGCTGCTGCGCGCCCACGAGCTGGGCTGCATGCTGGACGGCTGGACCGAGCTGTTCAAGCTGGACGCCTGGCTGCAGGCCTTCGCGGACTGCGGTCTCGACCCGGCCTTCTACGCCAACCGCCGCAGGGAGAAGGACGAGCTTCTGCCCTGGGATTTCATCGACAGCGGGATTGTGAAGCCCTTCCTCTGGCGCGAGTGGGAAAAGGCTCTCGCCGCCGAAACGACCCGCGACTGCCGCCAGGGCTGCAACGGCTGCGGCATTCAGCGCTACAAGGGGGTGTGCAGCTATGCGGATGCTGGCCGTGTTTCGCAAGGGTGAGCGCCTGAGGCACATCGGGCATCTGGACATCATGCGGGCGATGCAGCGGGCGCTGCGCCGCTCGGGCGTGCCGGTGGCCTACTCCAACGGCTTCAACCCGCACATCCTGCTGACCTTCGCCTCGGCCCTGTCCGTGGGCGCCAGCGGCGAGCGGGAGCTGATGGACGTGACCCTGAGCCGGGAAATGACCCCGGAGGATTTTGTGGCGACCATGAACCGGGCCCTGCCGCCGGAGATGCAGCTGGTCTCCGCCCGGGCCCTGGACGACCGGCACCCCGCCCTGATGGCGATGGTGCAGGCCGCGGACTACCGCATCACCCTGCTGAACGCCCAGGCGGCGGAGAGCTGCCGCGCCGCGCTGCCGGGCTTCCTGGCGCGGGAGGAAATCCTCGCCGAGCGGAAGACCAAGAGCGGCGTGAAGGAGGTCAACATCCGCCCGTGGATCTTTGAGCTGTCCATGGAGGGCGGCACGCTCCACGCGGTGCTGGCCCTCTCCGAGACGGAGAACTGCAAGCCGGACATGCTGGTGACCGCCCTGTGCGCCGACGCCGGCTGCGAAAAGCCCCGCTTCGGCGTGACCCGTCTGGGGCTGCTGGGACGCGGTGCGGACGGGCAGCTGGCGGCGCTGGAAACGCTCTGATGACGCTATGAAGAGAATCGTTTATACCACCACCGTCCCTAACCGGGAGATCGCCCTGACCGAGGACGGGGTGCTGATCGAATACCTGCGCGAGGACGCCTCCGCCGCGTCCACCGAGGCCATCTACCTGGGCGTGGTGCGCCGCGTGATGCTGGGTATGAGCGCGGCCTTTGTGGACATCGGCGAGGAGAAGATGGGGTTTTTGCCGCTGAAGGAGAACAGCGCCACCTTCGAGGGCCAGCCCCTGCGCACGGGCATGCGCGTGCCGGTGCAGGTGCGCCGCGCCGCCCAGGGCACGAAGGGCGCCTTCCTCACCCGGGACATCACCCTGTGCGGGGAGTATGTGCTGCTGATGCCTATGAACCGCCACATTGGCGTCTCCGCCCGCGTGACGGACGCCGGGGAGATCGCCGGCCTGAAGGCCCTCGGCGCGGAGATCGCCCGGGGACGCTTCGGCCTGGTGCTGCGCCACGCGGCGGCGGACGCCTCGGAGACGGCGGTGCGCGGCGAGGCGGAGGCCTTGCTCGCCCACTGGGAGGAGGTAGCCGAAAGACTGCCCACCGCCCACGCGCCGTCCTGCGTCGACCGCCCGCGCACGCTGCTGGACGCCCTGCTGGAGGACGAGCTGCCCCGCGGCCTCGACGGCCTGGTGACCGAGGACGCCGCTTTAGCGGAGCAATACGCGGCTCGCCTGCCCTGCGAGGTGGAGGCGCCCGGCGTGATGGAGCGCCACGGCCTGATCCGCCAGCGGGACGCCGCTTTGCAGCGCCGCGTGCCCCTGCCCGGCGGCGGGAACCTCGTGATCGACCCCTGCGAGGCGCTGACGGTGATCGACGTGAACACCGCCCGCCACACCGGCGAGAGCCTGCGCCGCACGCTGCTGGAGACCAACCTGGAGGCCGTGCGCGAGGCCGCGAGGCAGATTCGCCTGCGCAGCCTGGGCGGGATCATCATCATGGACCTGATCGACATGGCGGAGGAGGCGGACCGCGAGGCCGTGCTGGCCGCCCTGCGGGAGGCCCTGGCCCGGGACCGCGTGAAGACCGTTGTGCACGGGTACACCTCCCTGGGGCTGGTGGAGATGACCAGGAGGCGCACGAGAAGGAGTTTGTATCAGGACTGGGCTGAATCCTGATGGCATAAAGAAAAGCCCTTCCGGAAATGGAGGGCTTTTCCTTTTGGCTGCAGGAGATTTCGCCGCCTGCGGGCGGCGACCAAAGGGCTTTGCGATCGCCCTTTGGAAACCTTCGCGCCGCACTTGGGGCTTTGCGGTCGGTCCGGGGCTGCCGCCCGCTCTCCGCTGAAAACGCCATAACATGGCGTTTTCCGGGCGCTCCGAGCCCCCTCCAACCCTTCGCAGCCGCACTTGTTTTGGCAGCTATTGTGAATGGCTTTCATGTTGCAGACGAACCCCCTTGCCTTCCCCCTCTGGGGGAAGGTGTCAGCCCGCAGGGCTGACGGATGAGGGCCTTGGCTCCCCTTGTGGATGACTGAGAGGGCTCAGTCATCCACCCGGAAGGCGTAGATGGTGGTGGTGTCGTACTTCTCGCCGGGGCGAAGCACAACCGTGCCGGGGAAGTTGGGATGATGAATGCTGTCCGGGCAGTGCTGGGTCTCCAGGCAGAAGCCGGAGAAGGGGCCGTAGACCGCGCCGTCCTTGCCGCCCTCCAGGTTGGTGGTGTTGGCGGTGTAGAGCTGGATGGCGGGCTGGTCGGTGATGACCTCCATGGTGCGGCCGCTGTTCTCGTCGTGGGCGCAGGCGGCCAGGCCCATGGCGCAGCCCTTGCGCAACACAAAGTTGTGGTCATAGCCGCCGGCGGCCTGCATGATGGGCCATTCCTGCCAGTGGTCGATGCCGTCGCCCAGCAGCGCGCCCTCGCGCAGATCCAGCGGCGTGCAGGCCACGGGCATGTAGGTGCCCAGGGGAATCAGCCCCTCGTCCACGGGGGTGAACACGTCCGCGTCGATGTAGATCACCTGATCGCGCACGGTGCCGTGGTCATGACCGGCCAGGTTGAAGTAGGCGTGATGGGTCATGTTGCACAGGGTGGCCTTGTCGGTGGTGGCCTCGTAGCGGAGGATCAGATCGTCCTGCTCGGTCCAGGTGTAGGTCATTTTGACCTGCATCGTGCCGGGGAAGCCGCTCTCGCCGTCGGGGCTGACGCAGGTGAAGACCACGCTGTCGCCCATGACGCCGCTCTCGCAGCAGGCGTCCCACACCTTCAGCGCGAAGTTGTCCGGGCCGGAGTGCAGGTTGTTGGGGCCGTGGTTCTTCGCCAGCTCGTAGTGCACGCCGTCCAGGTCGAAGGACGCGCCGCCGATGCGGTTGGCGTGGCGGCCGACCACGTCGCCCATGGAGCCGTGCTTCTTCAGGTAGCCGTCCAGGGTGTCGAAGCCCAGGCAGACGTCGGCGAGGTTGCCGTCCTTGTCCGGGACGAGAATGGAGGTCAGGATCGCGCCGTAATCGGTGACGGAGACGGAGGAGCCGGTGGAATTGGTCAGGGTATAGAGGGTGACCTGCTTGCCCTCGGGCGTGGTGCCGAAGGGTTTTTGGGTGATGGCCATGGGGAGTGCCTCCTTTGCGGTTTGTTGGATGTCTGTGAGGGTATTATAGCGCAGGACGCTGGGTGGCGCAAGGGTGCAGGGGGATTTCGCCGCCTGCGGGCGGCGACCCGGGGGCTTTGCGATCGGTCCAGGGCTGCCGCCCGTTCTCCGCTGAAAACGCCATAACATGGCGTTTTCCGGGCGCTCCGAACCCCCGGGACCCCTTCGCATTGCCTGTTTCGGCAGCAGATAGATTTGTATCCAAGAGATTTCGCCGCCTGCGGGCGGCGACCAAAGGGCTTTCCGATCGCCCTTTGGAAACCTTCGGGCATCGCCTTAGAAAGGGATCAGTTCTTTGCTTGAGCTTGGGAATTGAAAATCCCCGCCGAGCATTGCCCAGCGGGGAAAGCATTCATGGGATAAGGTCAGACATCCGCGGTTTCCGCTTCCTCGGCGGCCTCCTCACCGGAGGCGATCACATTCGGGCTGGCGGACTTTTCAGTGTAGTCGCGAACGTTGCCGCGCTCCAGGTGATCCACGGCCTTGGCGGATTCCGCTGCATGGCGGGCGCGGCGCACGCCGCCGATCAGCACCAGGCCCAGGCCCAGCACGGCGGGCACGGCCAGGGCGATGCTCGCGTAGCGCAGGTAGCGCTGCAGGGTGGAGTAGTCGCGGCTCAGGTCGGCCTCGGTGGGCATCTCCAGGTACACCGGCGCGACGGGGGTCACGATCGGGGCCTCGGTGGGCACGGGCGTGGGCGCGGTGTAGGCGATGCGCACGATGTTGCCGTCAAAGCTCTGGGTTTCGCCCAGCTGGTTCTTCACGCGGGCCACGAACTGGTACTGGCCGGCCATCGTGACGTCGACGTCGCGGGTGAATTCCTTGGTCTGGCCGGCGGGAATCTTGGAGAAGGTGTACATCAGCACGCCGGTGGCGTAGACGTTCACGTCGCTGACGTCGCTGGTGGAGAGGTTGGTCACGCTGGTGCGGAAGCGCACGGTGCCGGGCAGCTGGTAGACCACCTCGCGGTCCACGCTGGTATCCACCGCCAGGCTGACCACCTGCTTGGGGTCGATGGCGGTGACGGTCACGCGGGGGCTGGTGGTGCTCACATCCGCGCCGTCGGTGTCCTGGCCGGCCACGGTGAACTGGTAATCCGTGGTGTCGGAGATGGAGATCTCCTTCTCCACGGTCACGGTCTCACCCGCGGGCACGGTGACGTTCGCGGCGACCTGGCCCAGCACCGGGTCGGTGACGGAGATGTTCTCATAGTCGGTCTTGCCGGAGTTCTTGAGCTTCAGGGTCAGCGTCACCGTGTCGCCGGACATGCCGCCCTTCTTGTCCGCGTCCAGGGAGGCGGAGAGCTTCACCTCGCCGTACTTCACGGTGGCGGCTTCCTTGGTGACGGTGTTCTTCTTGCCCTCGGCGTTGTAGGTGATGGTGGCCTTGCTGGTCAGGTCCTTGGAGCCCATGGTGGCGGTGAAGGTGTAGCTGCCCTTCTCGCCGGCCTTGATGGAGGCGATGGTGCCCTTCTTGGAGGAGATGCTCTTGTCCTCGGTGATGGTCACATCGCTGATGTCGAGGGTGCCGGTGTTCACCACGTCGTAGGTGACGCTGACCTTCTGGCCCTTGTTGGCCGTGGTGGGCGAGATGGTGCGGTTGACCTCCACGGAGGCGACGCCGCCCTCGTAGTTGATGGCCTTGGAGAAGCTCTTCTGCTTGCGGACCAGCTCGTCGTTCTCGTTATAAAGGGTGTATTCGATCTTGAAGGTGATCTTGCCGTTCTCCAGCTGCTTCTGGGTCACGCGCCAGGTGCCCGTCCAGCTTTGGGACGCGCCGACGGACAGGGTGGGCGAGCCGAACTCCTCCACCTGCTTGCCGTTGGGATAATACAGCGTCACCGGGCCGGGCATATCGCTCTCGCCGGTGTTGGACACCTTGATGGACACCGTGATGGTCTTCGGCTCGGTGAAGGTATTGCTGGACAGACTCATGCTCACCTTCAGCGGGTCAAAATCCGCCATGGCTGTTGCGCTGAGTGCCACCAGCAGCGCGGCCACGCAGAGCATGAGCACAATCAGTCGACGTTTCATCATCGTGTTTGGGCCGTGCGGGGCACCGCCCTTCCTCCTTCCGTTCCCGGCCAGGCCGGGCAAGGCATGGGTATTCGATACCAAGCCTATTGTAACCTAAATGCGCTGTTTTTGTCAAGATGTTATTACGCAAGAATGAAGAAAGTTTGAACAAAAAGGCATTTGGAAAGAGCTGGAGGAAGAAAAGTTCTGCTGAGTGAATGGGCAACCTCAAAGATCGCGGCACTGGAGGAAATCTCTGAGTACATAGTCATTGAATCCGTATTACAGGAAGCCTATAAGGGCACTACTTTGATGAACGATCACATAAACGGAGTATTTCTTGTACTGAAGTTTGGCTTGAATGCGAAAAGCTGGACATGAACAGCAGTGAAGACGGGTGTCAGAGTAAATGGGAAAAATATATTAACAATTCACCAGAATAACCATTTAGTATATTGCTTTTTCTGGGCTGTGAGGTTATAATCTATAAAGAAAGTTTGCTCAAAGGAGGATTTGGTGATGAAAAAATTGGTGAGTGTTTTACTTGCGATTCTTGTTTGCTCGCTTTCTTTCTCTGCCATAGCAGCTGACTATTCTTTTTTAGAAGGAATGTCGTTGGAAGAATTAATTGCACTCGAAAGCGAATTGGAATCAAGAATTACAGCCGCTAAAAATGCCGCGGGGGCTTCAGATCCGACTAATACCGGTATCTGGCAGATCAAATATTACGTTGATGAGTTTAAGAATCCTACCACCGAGGGATATATCACAACAAAGGAATATGTTGAAGGAACTTTCAACAATTCAGCTACTACCAACAGTAAACTGTATGTTATTTGGTTGATTGATAAAGATGATGTAGCCCTCAAACTTGTTGAATACGGTCGAAATGTCGTAAAGAGTTCATATGATACCACATACTATTCAATTGTTATGCTTGATCCTGATGGAAAAAAAGTTAAAATGACCGGAACAATGTGGAAAGGTGGAGACCGAATCTATATAGATTCGTCTTATGAATCAACTGTTTTGGAAGCACTGAAGAAGAATTCATCTGTAACGTTCAAAATTACCGAACAAGGACAATTTGCTTCTTCTGATTATCTTTTCAAGATGGAAGATACATCTTTCTTTGAAAATGCATACAATATGTTAAAGTAAGTAGCATCTTTTTCGCTTGGTTTCTTTCAGCGCCATTCAATGTGAGTGGCGCTTTCTTTTTAACCTTTAGGAGATGAATCCCCGTGATCTGTGTTTCTCCATTCGACTGCATCAATTTCTTCACCAACGGTAACGGCACTTTGGCTCCGCTCTCGGCGGAATCACAGTACATCCACAAATGCCTCAGACCGGCTTCAACAGCAGGAATCAGCTGTGGAAAACCGCGAAAGCCCATCCAAATTCCCCAATACTGTCTCATATTCCAAAACAATTTGAAGTTCCGGTATACTTGCCGGGATTTCATGCTTATGTTATGATAAGGATGCTGTCATTGGTTGGGCGATCGCCCGGATGCTTTACCCTGTTGGAATCAAGACAACAGGGGGTGGTGCGCATGACGAACCTTGAATTGTTCATGGCTCTGATTGCTGTCATCAGTCTTGTTCTCACCGTTCACTACGGTCATAAGAACTAAGACAGAAAAAGCCTCTGGGTAGTTGCCGCTACTCAGAGGCCGTTTCCATTGGGTTGCCAACAGGAAACATCCACTGCATTACAATTCTACCGAAGGAGCGGCGTCCTGTCAACGGAGGCCGTTCTTTTTTGCGCGCAAACACCCAATCTTTCCCGATTTCTGCCCAAATTCCTCCCAGATTTCATTCTTGACAACCCATGTATCTCCACTTTATAATACATCGTTGGTTATTTCCTTAAGAAATGCGGGAGGGATCAGGATGCCGGCAACCCAGGAGACGCTGCACAGGGAGGTGGAGCGGCGAAGAACCTTCGCCATCATCTCGCACCCGGACGCGGGCAAAACCACGCTCACGGAAAAGCTGCTGCTCTACGGCGGCGCGATCCGTTCCGCGGGCAGCGTCAAGGCGCGCAAGAGCGACAAGCACGCCACCTCCGACTGGATGGACATCGAGAAGCAGCGCGGCATCTCCGTGACCTCCTCCGCCATGCAGTTCGAGTTTGACGGCTACCACATCAACATCCTCGACACCCCCGGCCACCAGGACTTCTCGGAGGACACCTACCGTGTGCTGGTGGCGGCGGACGCGGCGGTCATGCTGATCGACGCGGCCAAGGGCGTCGAGGCCCAGACCATCAAGCTGTTCAAGGTCTGCCGGATGCGCAACATCCCGATCTTCACCTTTGTCAACAAGATGGACCGCGCGGCGAAGGATCCCTTCGCGCTGATGGACGAGATCGAGAGCGTGCTGGGCATCCGCTCCTGCCCGATCAACTGGCCCATCGGCGTGGACGGCGACTTCCAGGGCGTGTACCACCGGGACACGAACCTGGTGGAGCTCTACACCGGCGGCGACCACGGCAAGCGCATGGTGGAGAAGGCGGACATTCCCCTGGACGACCCCGCCCTGCACGACGCGCTGAACGAGGGCTACATCGAGCGCCTGCACGAGGAGCTGGACCTGCTGGAGGCCGGCGAGAGCTTCGACCTGGAGCAGGTGCGCGCGGGCCAGCTGACGCCCATGTTCTTCGGCTCGGCGGTGACCAACTTCGGCGTGGAGCCCTTCCTGGAGCGCTTCCTGCGCTACACGCCGCCGCCCCTGCCGCGCCGCAGCGACATCGGCGAGATCGGCCCCGAGGAGAACTACTTCTCCGGCTTCATCTTCAAGATCCAGGCCAATATGAACCCGGCCCACCGCGACCGCCTCGCCTTTATGCGCATCGTGTCCGGCGCCTTCGAGAAGGGCATGGAGGTCTGGCACTCCGGCACCGGCAAGCCCGTGGCCCTCAAGCAGCCCCAGCAGTTCATGGCGGACGAGCGCGAGGCGGTGGAGGAGGCCTACGCGGGCGATATCATCGGCCTGTTCGACCCCGGCATCTACCAGCTGGGCGACACCCTTTCCGACGGCCCGAAGCTGCACTACGAGGACATCCCGGTCTTCGCGCCGGAGTTCTTCAACCGCGTGCGGCCCAGGGACAGCATGAAGCGCAAGCAGTTCCAGAAGGGCATCAACCAGCTGGCCGAGGAGGGCGCGATCCAGACCTTCACCCGCACGGAGACCGGGCGGGAGGAGTTCATGGTCGGCGTGGTCGGCGTGCTGCAGTTCGAGGTGCTGGAACACCGCCTGCGCACCGAGTACCAGGCCGAACTGGTGATGGAGCCCATGAACTTCCACCACGTGCGCTGGGTCACCAAGACGCCCAAGCCCGTGGAGGAGCTGAAGCTGACCTCGACCTCCGGACGCGCCAAGGACAGCCGCGGCAGGGATGTGCTGCTGTTTGAGAACGAGTGGAGCATCCGCCTGGCGATGGAGAACAACCCCGGCCTGGAGCTGGCGGAGACCGCGGCCCGCAAGGCGGAGGAAGAATGACTTCCTCCAAAGACCTCCTGGAAGCAGGAGTTTCGCCGCCTCCAGGCGGCGACCAGAGGCTTTCCGATCGCCTCTGGACTCTTCGGGGCGCAGCATGTTACATGATGAACTGTTTTATGAGACAAGGAGCCTTATCAAGCCTATGATTCGTGAAGATATCCGCAACATTGCCATCATCGCCCACGTCGACCACGGCAAGACCACCCTGGTCGACCAGATGCTCAAGCAGGGCGGCGTGTACCATGAGAACCAGCAGACCGTCGACCGCGTGATGGACTCCGGCGACATCGAGCGCGAGAGGGGCATCACCATCCTGGCCAAGAACACCGCCGTGCACTACATGGGCCACAAGATCAACATTGTGGACACCCCCGGCCACGCTGACTTCGGCGGCGAGGTGGAGCGCGTGCTGAAGATGGTGGACGGCGTGCTCCTGCTGGTGGACAGCTTCGAGGGCCCGATGCCCCAGACCCGCTTCGTGCTGCAGAAGGCGCTGGACCTGAAGCTGAAGGTGCTCATCGTTATCAACAAGGTGGACCGTCCGGACGCCCGCTGCGAGGAGGTGGTCGGGGAGATCCTCGACCTGCTCATCGACCTGAACGCGGACGAGAGCACCCTGGACAACCCGATCCTCTACGTCTCGGCGCGCCAGGGCACGGCCACCCTCGACCTGAATCAGCCCGGCACCAACCTGAAGCCCCTCTTCGACGCGATCCTCGAGTACATCCCCGCGCCCGAGGGCGATCCCGACGGCCCGGCCCAGGTGCTCATCTCCACCATCGACTACTCCGACTATGTGGGCCGCATCGGCGTGGGCCGCATCGCCCGGGGCAAGTTCACCGAGGGCATGATGGTCGTGCACACGAACCTCGAGACCGGCGTGACCAGCCCTCCGTGGCGTCTCAGCGGCCTCTTCCAGTATGACGGCCTCAAGCGCGGCCCGGCCAAGGAGGTCACCATGGGCGACATCGTGGCCCTGTGCGGCGCGGAGGATCTGTCCATCGGCGACACGGTGTGCGATCCCGCGTGCATCGAGGGCCTGCCCTTCGTGAAGATCAGCGAGCCCACCGTGACCATGACCTTCTCCGTCAACGACAGCCCCTTCGCGGGCCGCGAGGGCGAGTACGTCACCAGCCGCCACCTGCGCGCGCGCCTGATGCGCGAGCTGCAGACGGACGTCTCCCTGCGGGTGAACGAGACCAGCTCCACAGACGCCTTCGAGGTGTGCGGACGCGGCGAGCTGCACCTGTCCATCCTCATCGAGAACATGCGCCGCCAGGGCTATGAGTTCGCGGTCAGCAAGCCCCGCGTCATCTACAAGACCATCGACGGCGTGAAGTGCGAGCCCGTGGAGCGCCTGGTGGTGGATACGCCCCAGGCCAGCGCCGGCGCGGTGATTGAGAAGATCGGCCGCCGCCGCGGCGTGCTGGAGCACATGAGCGGCACCGACCGGGTGCGCATGGAGTTCCTGGTGCCCAGCCGCGGTCTCTTCGGCTACCGCTCCGAGTTCATGACCGACACCCGCGGCGAGGGCATCATGTCCTCCGTGTTCGAGCGCTATGAGCCCGTGAAGGGCGACATCCCGCACCGCAACGTCGGCGCGCTGGTCGCCCACGAGACCGGCATCTCCAACAGCTACGGCCTGTTCTACGCCCAGGAGCGCGGCACGCTGTTCATCGGCGTGGGCCTGGAGGTCTACGAGGGCATGATCGTTGGCCAGAACGCCCGCCCGGGCGACCTGGTGGTCAACGTCTGCAAGGCCAAGCACGTCACCAACATGCGCAACGCCTCCGCCTCGGAGGACAGCCTGCGCCTGGTGTCCATTCACCCGCTGAGCCTGGAGGAGTGCCTGGAGTTCATCGACGATGATGAGCTGCTGGAGGTCACCCCTAAGAACCTGCGCATGCGCAAGCGCGTCCTGAACGCCGGCGACCGCGCCCGCGCCTGGCGGTATCAGCAGGAGTAACTTCCTTACAATTGCCTTGAGCGACACAAAGCCCTTTCACCAAACGGCTGCCCCGAAGAGTCCAGAGGCGATCGGAAAGCCTCTGGTCGCCGCCCGCAGGCGGCGAAATCCCCTGCGCAGAGGTTCCGCGCCTGCGGGCGCGGGCAAAGGGCTTTGCGATCGCCCTTTGCAAACCTTCGCCGCTCGCCTTTACGCGAACAAACGCATTTGCAAACAGTATCAAGTTTGAAAGGAGCTGACCCCTGATGCTGGAATTCAAATTCGACACCCAACTCCTCATTGAAGGCCATGACCTCGACGAGGACGCCATCAACGACTACATCACCGAGAACTTCAAGGGCGACTGCCTGCTGGCCGTCGGCGACGACGAGCTGATCAAGATCCACTTCCACACCAACGAACCCTGGAAGGTGCTGGAGTACGGCGCGTCCCTGGGCGAGATCTACGATGTGGTGGTCGAGAACATGGAGCGCCAGGAGCAGGGCCTGCACGGCTGAGGCTCCAGGGAAACAGAGCAATGCAAGAAAGAGCGTCGTTCAGTCACGAACGGCGCTCTTTCTTTAGACAATAAGGGTTACGATTTGCTGCCCTCTGCCGCCGTCATAGTTTGATAAAGCTTCATCAGGTAGGCGACACATTCACTTTCTTTGCCGATGTTCCATGCTTTGCCGTATGCTTCCCATACAGCGCGGTCATTCTGTTGGTGGGCTGTGCGCAGCTCCGGGGGCATTAACACTTCATCATATAACTCTGCAAGGCTGCTATCAGGATAAAGCGCACGTGCATCAATGATAGCCTGTGCAGTTTTTCTTATTCGTTCTTGCTGTTGGGCTGTAGGATTAGGCCATGGAAAATTATTATAAACAACGGCGGACGAATACCTATATCTTAACTCTAATCTACCACATACAGCACGCATCCACGCCATATGAACATTTGACATCAGGACGCCAAAATGATATATGTCAGCATTTCCAACAATGTATAATTGATTTGATGCTATAATATCTGGTGTCAAAAATGCCATAGGTATATAACGCCTTTTTTCACTACAAACAGTTGGGATTGCAAGATACATCGTATCTGGTTGCCTTACTTCTGCAAATAGTGTAGGGGTCTCAGCTAAAGCTACTGTATTTTGCCGGGAACTTTTGCTTCTCCATTCCTGAACTAATGCCACTTTGTTTTTGATAAGTGGATGAGCATTAAGCTTAGAGGGGGATACACCTTTTAGCCAAACACAAAACCGTTTCTTTTTGTGCAACAATTCTTGTGCGCCAATAAATGGACGCATCAATTCAGTTATCGTTTCATCCTGTGCAATAAGTTCGGAGTATTCCTTTTCGCTTATTGTATAGTTTCCATCATCTAAAGCGAAACTACCATAATTGATTGCAGGGGCATTACACAAAGTATTAGCTCTGTTTGTTACAAAAATATTCGGCGCATTCAACAGGTACGCATTTATGTTGTTTGCTTTGATAAATGAATGCTCGCTTTGAAAAAGTAAACGTTCAGAAGTTGGGGGATTTACGGAAAAACCAACAATAACACAGCTAACTGCGGCTGGGTCATTTGATTCACTGCCCCACTTAAAAGTTGTCCATGCAAAAGTAATAACTACACCTTTTGCCATTAAAGGCTGCCATAATATGGTTGCCTGTTCCCCTTGAGTAATGGAATTAGTTGACACAAAGGCTGCATTGATTCTTGTTCCAGAAATATAATCAGTAGCTTTTTCATACCATGCCGACACATAATCAAGATTTCCTGCGCCTTTCCGTTTAGCAAATATAAGATTAATATCTTCCTTTTGCACTTTTGTCATTATCCGTGCGCCTACAAACGGCGGATTGCCCATAATATAGGACAGTTCCCGCGCCGGGATAACATCATTCCAGTCAATGCGCAGGGCGTTTCCTTCAACGATGTTTACATAGCTTTTCAAGGGCAGAAAATCAAGCTGCAAATGCACTATATCTTCTGTCCGCTTCAACATTTGGCTTTCAGCAATCCACAAAGCGGTTTTAGCAACGGTCACGGCAAAGTCATTGATTTCAATGCCGTAAAACTGCGCAATGGATACTTTGATCGGATTGATCGCCTCACCGATGACAATCTGCCCCTGCTGCAGCAAGTCGATCACTTCATTTTCCAGCCTGCGCAGACAAAGATAGCTCTCGGTGAGGAAATTTCCGCTGCCTGCGGCCGGGTCCAAAAATTTCAGCGAAGCAAGTTTGTTCTGATATGCTTCCAAACGACGCTTTCTTGTGCCAGGCTGCTGGATTGCTTTGATGTCTTCCAGCTCTGTTTTCAATGCGTCGAGGAATAAGGGGTCAATGACCTTGTGAATGTTTTCAATGCTGGTATAGTGCATGCCGCCGCTGCGCCGGGTTTCCGGGTTCAAGGTGCTTTCAAACACAGCGCCAAATATGGTCGGGCTGATCTCGCTCCAGTTAAACGCCGCGCTGGCTTGGTTCAGCAGCAGATCGAAAATGGTTTCATTGATGCGAGGTATCTCGATGTTTTCATCGCTGAAAAGCCCGCCGTTGACGTAAGGGAACGATGCAAGCTCGTCGTCCATATACGGGTCGCGGTCTTCGATTTTTGTGTCCAGCACGCGGAACAGGTCGATTAACGCCTGACGTGCCTTGGAAATGCCGTTGTGCTGCAAATAGTCATGGAACATTAAACGCCGGCCGAATATACCCGCATCCTCGGCATACAGGCAGAAAACAAGGCGGACGCACAGCGCATTCAGGCTTTTCAAGCTGTGTTCGTTGGTGGGGTCTCTGTATTCCTTCAAGAAAGCGTCATACAGTTTGCCGACAAGTTTGCCTGCGTCAAAGGATATTTGCATTTCCCTTTGCAGGTTCGCATCCCCGGTCTTCACCAGGAATTCAAGCCGGTAATACTCTTCAGGCAAGTCTTCAAGCTTGATTTCTATGGCTTCTGCCTGCGGGTGTTCCATATCGTAAACGTGGAAACACTCAAAATTAGAAATGACAATCCAGCGCGGACGTTGTGAATAAGGCAGTTCGTTAGCATAGCGTTTTGCCTGCTCTATCGGCTTCAACAGGGAACCGTCAGATTGCCGGATGGGCTGTGACAGGCTCTTGCCTATGCTTTTCTGCTCAATCAGAACATGGGTGGCAGGGATATATCCATCTATAAAACTGGTGTGGTCAAGATGAACTTGATCTTCAAACGATATGAATTCCGCCGCGTGTTCCACGCCGAACACATCCGTCAGCAGGGAAAGCCAGAACTTTTGACTGTCGCCCTTCTCATAGCCCTTGCCTTTCCAGTAATCCGCAAAGTGCTTTGCCGCTGCGCGCTGCTGCACGTCGTTCATGGGTAAACCTCCATATTGCTGTTTTCATAACCCCATTGAATTATATCACACAAGTGCCGCGCCTTCAATAAAAATGAAAAGACGCAAGGTGAAATCCTGCGCCTGCCCCGTCCGCGCTTTTCCTGCTTATAACCCGCAAAAGAATTTGCAAAAATTTCCCGCACCCCCTTGCATTCTTTCCCCAAATGCTGTAGAATGCAGATGAAGGTCAAAGAAAGTCAGACTTTGACCTGCAGACCAACGCAAAGGAGCTGACAGCTATGGCAGCCATGAACCAATATACGCAGAAGTCGCTGGAGGCGATCCAGCGCGCGCAGCGCATCGCTGTGGATTATCAGCACATGCAGGTGGATCAGGAGCACCTGGCCTCGGCCCTGCTGGAGGACGCGGGCGGGCTGATCCCGCAGCTGCTGGGCAAGTGCGGGGTCAGCGCGGACAGCCTGAAGGCCGCCGTGCAGGATGCCCTGGAGCGCATGCCGCGGGTCTCCGGCCCCGGGCGGGAGGCCGACAAGGTCTACATCACCCAGGAGCTGGACAAGGCCCTGAACGAGGCCGACGCCCGCGCCAAGCAGATGAAGGACGAGTACATCTCCGTGGAGCATCTGTGGATGGGCCTGGCCTCGAAGCCCAACGAGCGCATGAAGACCGTGCTCAGCCGCGCGGGCTTCGACCTCAATCGCTTCCTCAAGGCCCTCAGCGAGGTGCGCGGCGCGACCCGCGTGACTTCCGACAGCCCCGAGGAGACCTACGATTCGCTGAAGAAATACGGCACCGACCTGGTGGAGATGGCGCGGCAGCAGAAGCTCGACCCGGTCATCGGCCGTGACGCGGAGATCCGCAACGTGATCCGCATCCTCAGCCGCAAGACCAAGAACAACCCGGTGCTCATCGGCGAGCCCGGCGTCGGCAAGACCGCCATCGCCGAGGGCCTGGCCCAGCGCATCGTGCGCGGCGACGTGCCGGACAGCCTGAAGGACAAGTCCGTGTTCTCCCTGGACATGGGCAGCCTGATCGCCGGCGCGAAGTTCCGCGGCGAGTTTGAGGAGCGCTTGAAGGCCGTGCTGGCCGAGATTAAGAAGAGCGAGGGCCGCATCCTGCTGTTCATCGACGAGCTGCACACCATCGTCGGCGCGGGCAAGGCGGAGGGCGCCATGGACGCCGGCAACCTGCTCAAGCCCATGCTGGCCCGCGGCGAGCTGCACTGCATCGGCGCGACCACGCTGAACGAATACCGCCAGTACATTGAGAAGGACGCCGCCCTCGAGCGCCGCTTCCAGCCCGTGATGGTCGGCGAGCCCTCCGTGGAGGACACCATCGCCATCCTGCGCGGCCTGAAGGAGCGCTACGAGGTCTTCCACGGCGTGAAGATTCAGGACAGCGCCCTGATCTCCGCCGCGACCCTCTCCAACCGCTATATCACCGACCGCTTCCTGCCGGACAAGGCCATCGACCTGGTGGACGAGGCCTGCGCCATGATCCGCACGGAGATCGACTCCATGCCCACCGAGATGGATGAGGTACGCCGCCGCATGATGCAGCTGGAGATCGAGGAGGCCGCCCTGAAGAAGGACGACGACGAGCTCTCCAAGGCGCACCTGGAGGAGGTGCAGAAGCAGCTGGCGGAGGAGCGCGACAGCTTCAACGCCATGCAGGCCAAGTGGGAGGGCGAGAAGGCCGTGATCGAGAAGGTCACGAGCCTGCGCGAGCAGCTGGAGCAGCTGAACGGTGAGATTGAGAAGGCGGAGCGCGCCTACGACCTCAACAAGGCCGCCGAGCTGAAGTACGGCCGCCTGCCCACCCTGAAGAAGCAGCTGGAGGAGGCCGAGGCGGAGGCCGAAAAGGCCCGCGGCGAGGACAGCCTGCTGCACGACCGCGTGACCGACGAGGAGATTGCCCGCATCGTCGCCCGCTGGACCGGCATCCCGGTCGCCAAGCTCATGGAGGGCGAGCGCGAGAAGCTGCTGCACCTGCCGGACATCCTGCACCAGCGCGTCATCGGCCAGGACGAGGCCGTGACCAAGGTCAGCGAGGCCATCCTGCGCAGCCGCGCGGGCATCCAGGACCCGAACCGCCCGCTGGGCAGCTTCCTGTTCCTCGGCCCGACCGGCGTCGGCAAGACCGAGCTCGCCAAGGCTCTGGCCCAGGCCCTGTTCGACGACGAGAAGAACCTGATCCGCATCGATATGTCGGAATACATGGAGAAGTTCTCCGTGTCCCGTCTCATCGGAGCGCCTCCCGGATACGTCGGCTACGACGAGGGCGGCCAGCTGACCGAGGCCGTGCGCCGCAAGCCCTACAGCGTCGTGCTGTTCGACGAGGTGGAGAAGGCGCACCCGGATGTGTTCAACGTGCTGCTGCAGGTGCTGGACGACGGCCGCATCACCGACAGCCAGGGCCGCACCGTGGACTTCAAGAACACGATCCTCATCATGACCAGCAACCTGGGCAGCGACGCGATCCTCGAGGGCATCCGCGACGGCGAGATCTCCGAGGAGGCCCGCGGCATCGTGGACCGCCTGCTGAAGACCCACTTCCGCCCCGAGTTCCTGAACCGGATTGACGAGATCATCTGCTACAAGCCCCTGGGCCGCGAGGAGATCACCCGCATCGTGGGCCTGATGGTGAACAGCCTGAACGACCGCCTGAAGGACAGCCGCCTGCACGTGACGCTGACCGACGAGGCCATGCGGCAGGTCATCGACCAGGGCTTCGACCCGGTCTACGGCGCGCGCCCGCTCAAGCGCTTCCTGCAGAGCCGCGTGGAGACCTTGGTGGCGAGGAAGATCGTCGCCGGCGCGGTGAAGCCCGGGGAGGAGATCACCGTCGATGTCAGGGATGGACAGTTTGTCACAGTGTAACTTCCATGATCAACTTTATCGTTGATCACCAGGAGGCGACGCGAAGGGTTGTCAGGGGCGACCGCAAAGCCCCTGACCCGCGCCCGCAGGCGCGGAAACTCCGCTTACATATGGAAAAGGCCACAGGCTTTACCTTGTAAAGGTAAGGAACCTGTGGTCTCTTTTTATGTCAGCAAGAGGATTTCGCGGCCTGCGGGCCGCGACCCGGGGGCTTTGCGGTCGGTCCGGGGCTGCCGCCCGCTCTCCGCTGAAAACGCCATAACATGGCGTTTTCCGGGCGCTCCGAGCCCCCGGGACCCCTTCGCATCGCCCTTACGTTGAACATGAGGATAGGGCTGGTTAGAAAAAAGTTACTCAGACACTGATATCCCTTCTGCCCGTGAGCTTAAAGAACAGCAGCAGCGACACAATGCTCGTCACGGTCAGCACCGTGGAATAGGCCGCGGCGTTGCCGAAGCAGTCGCGGATGACCTCTGTGTAGACCGCGACGGTCAGGGTCTGGGTCGATGCGCGGTAGAGCATGATGGAGCTGGACAGCTCGCTGATCACCGTCACCCAGCTCATGATGGCGCCGGAGATGACGCCGGGCATCATCATCGGCAGCATGATCTCGCCGAAGGAGCGCACCTCGGACGCGCCCAGGGAGACCGCGGCCTCCTCGATGGAGGGGCTGATCTGGCTGATGATGGCGGTGGAGGAGCGGATCGTGTAGGGCATGCGGCGCACGGTCAGCGCGATGATGATGATGGCCGCGGTGCCCGTCAGCGCCAGGGGCTTGGTGGCGAAGGCGTACAGGAAGCAGATGCCCAGCACGGAGCCCGGGATGATGTAGGGCAGCATGGTCAAGGTATCCACCGTGGTGGTGATGACGGATTTGCGCCGCACCGCCAGGTAGGAGATCAGCACGCCGAAGATGACCACCAGGGCAATGGCCGCCAGGCCGAAGAGGTAGGTGTTCGGGATCACGCGCGGGTTCTTGGAGAAGATGGTCTCATAGTTGATGAGGGACAGCTCGGTGGTGAAGATGCCCGGCGTGGACTCCTTCAGGAAGGAGGTCACAATGACCGTGATCTGCGGCAGGAGGGCGATGAGCACCACGAGGTAGACGAAGATATGGCACAGAGCCTTCGGCAGCGGGCGCTGGGCGCGGGGCTGCATGGGCTTCAGGGCCGACATGGCGTAGCTGTGGCGCGCGGCAATCCACCGCTGCAGGAAGAAGAACACCAGCGTGATGGCCATGATGATGACGCACAGGGCCGCGGCAAAGTAGCTGTCGTTGGTCACCTCGCCCATGAACTGGTTGTACAGCACCACGGGGAAGGTGCGGTAGCCCTCGCCGATGAGCATGGGCGTGCCGAAGTCGCTGAACACGCGCATGAACACCAGCAGGCCCGAGGCCAGCACCGTGGGCAGCACCAGCGGCAGGATGATGCCGGTGACGCGTTGGAAGTTGTTCGCGCCCAGGCTCTCGGCGGCCTCATTCAGGGAGTTGTCCAGGTTCTGCAGCGCGCCGCTGACGTACATGTACACCAGCGGGAAGGACTGCAGGGAGAACACCAGCACGATGCCCGCGAAGCCGTAGATGCCGCCGAAGTTCGCGCCGAAGACCCCGTTGATGAAGCGGGTGAAGATGCCGTTGCGGCCCAGCAGCTGGATCCAGGCGTAGGCGCCGATGAAGGGCGGCGACAGGTAGCTGACCACGATGGCGATGTTCAGCCACTTGCTGCCCGCGATGCGGTACTGCCGGGTGATGTAGGCGATCACCAGGCCCAGCGTCGCGCTGATGAGAGTGGACACGATGGTCACGCTGAAGGAGTTCTTCAGGGTGTTGGTGTAATACTTGCGGGTGAAGAAGCGGGTGAAGTTCTCCAGGGTGAAGCCGTTGGTGGTGGGGTCCACCACGCTCTTGTAGAGCACCAGGGCCAGCGGGTACACCACGAAGATGATGAACAGCGCCAGGATGGCCAGGGCCAGGAAGGTCCAGATCGGGGAATAGCGGCGTTTTGTCATGGCGCTCAGGCCTCCTCCCGGATCAGGGTGGTGCGGCTGGCGGCGTCAAACACGTTCACCTTGTGGGGCACGATCTGCAGGGTCACCTTCGCGCCGTCTGGCAGGATGTCGGTCAGGTCGCTGTTCTCCACCACCTCGATCTCCTTGCCGCCCTCCAGGCGCATGAAGTAGTGCTGGGTCATGCCCAGGAACACACTGCTCTGCACCGTGGCGGGGATGCCCGGCGCGCCATCCTGGTGGATGGTGAACTCCTCCGGGCGCACCGCCACGTGCACGGGGCCGTTCACGCCGGGGCGCAGGGTGGTCATGGGCACGCGGTAGCCGCAGCCGAAGTCCAGGGTGTCATTGCTGCAGGTGGCGTCCAGCAGGTTGCTCAGGCCGATGAAGGTGGAGACGAACTCGTTGGCCGGGCGCTGGTAGATGTACTTCGGCGTGCCGATCTGCTGGATCACGCCGCCGTGCATCACGGCGATGCGGTCGGAGATGGCCAGGGCCTCCTCCTGGTCGTGGGTCACGTAGACCGTGGTGATGCCGATCTGGTGCTGGATCTGCTTGATGACGTTGCGCATCTCCACGCGCAGCTTGGCGTCCAGGTTGCTCAGCGGCTCGTCCATCAGCAGCACCTCGGGCTCGATGACGATGGCGCGGGCCAGGGCGACGCGCTGCTGCTGGCCGCCGGAGAGCTGGGTCGGCATGCGGTCGGCGTACTGGTCGATTTTCACCAGCTTGAGGATCTCATCGGCCCGGCGGTAGCGCTCCTCCCGGGGCACCCGGCGGGTCTTGAGTCCGTAGGCGACGTTGTCGCGCACGGACATGTGGGGGAACACGGCGTAGTTCTGGAACACCATGCCCATGTTGCGCTTGTTGGTGGGGATGTTGTTGATCACCTTGTCGTCCACGCGGATCTCGCCGCCCTCGATGGAGTTGAAGCCGATGATCATGCGCAGCAGGGTGGTTTTGCCGCAGCCGGAGGGGCCCAGCAGGGTGAAGAATTCGCCGGGCTTGATCTCGGCGGAGAGACCCTGGATGACGATGTTTTTGCCGTAGGCTTTGGTCACGTTGTCCACATGAATGGCGACACCCATATGATTCCTCTCCTTCTTTTGGAAAAGCCGGGGCTGTTCCGCACAGCCGCAGAACGCCCCGGCTTCATTGAGTTACTAGCCTCTTTCCAGCCATATAAGACGGGCGGGCGAAGGGGTGCCGGGGGCGATCGCAAAGCCCCCGGCCCGCGCCCGCAGGCGCGGAATCCTTTGCTGGCAGGCAATATGGATGGAGAGGATAAACGAGCAGACTTACGCCTTATTCCATATTCATTTCCACATGGTCGAGATACATCTTCACGATCTCGGCCTTGTGCTCCGCCACGAACTTGGTGGAGTAGGTCTCAAACTGCTTGATCTCGCTGTCGGGCAGCATCTTCTCGTTGACCGGGATGCCCTGGCGCAGGGGGCGCAGGTTCAGGGCCGCGGCCACGGCGGTCTGACTCTCCTCGCTCAGCACGAAGTCCACGAACTTCTTCGCGGCTTCCATGTGGGGCGCGCCCTTGATGATCTGCACGGACTCGCCGGGGTACACGGTGCCTTCCACCGCGTAGACGACCTTCACGGGCTTGTCGCCCTGGGCCTGCAGCTCCACGCAGGGATCCTCATAGCTCAGACCCACCGCATACTCGCCGTTGGCCACGCCGTTGTACACCTGGGAGGAGGAGTTGGCGGCGATGTCGCCCTTGATCTTCAGGAACTCGTCGATGAAGTCCCAGGCTTCCTTGCTCATCGGGTCACCGTTGCCCATGCCGTAGAGCATGCCGATCAGGCACTGGAAGGCGGAGGAGGAGTTGGCGGGGTCGGCGGAGATGATCTTGCCCTTCAGCTGGGGCTGGAGCAGATCGGCGTAGCCGTTGACCTCGATGCCCAGCTCCTTCAGCACGTCGGTGTTGACGATCATGACGTTGGGCTCGGCATAGGCGTTGTTGAACACGTTGGTGCCGTCATTCTGGAACTTCGGATAGAGGGCGTCGTTCTCGGTGGAGACATAGACCTCGAACAGGTCGCGGTTGGCGGCCAGCATGGTCTCGTCGGCGGCCCAGTGGATGTCCACGGTCACGTTGCCGGTCTCGACCTCGCTCTTCACGCGCTGCAGCACCTCGCCGGAGGAGCCGGTGATCATCTCGACCTTGATGCCGGTGGCGGCCTCAAAGGCGGGGATGACGATGTTGTTCAGCCGCTCATTGCGGGCGGAGTAGATCACCAGCACGTCGTCCTCGGCGACGGCAAAGGAGCACAGGCCCAGCAGCATGGTCAGGGCCAGAACGACAGCCAAAAACTTCTTCATGGTACGGATCCCCTTTCTGTATTGTCCGAGCATTTCGCTGCTCTTGTTCTGTTGAAAGTATACTGTATTTCTGGTCGATTGTCAACACAAAAAAGACATGAATATGGAAGGGGCGCGTCGCTTTCGACAGAAAAAGCCCGGAGCCGCAAGGACTCCGGGCAAGGCTTTCATCGGGACAGGATTACATCTTCTTCCCGCAATTCGGGCAGAACTTCGCGCCGGCGGGCACGGGCTCGCCGCAGGCGGGGCACACGGGATCGGCGCTCTGCTTCTGGCCGCAGTTGGGGCAGAACCTCGCGCCGGCGGGCACGGGCTTGCCGCAGGCGGGGCAGAAGCTGCCGGCAGCGGCCGCGGGGGCAGCCTGGGCGGCGGGCGCCTGGTTGGCCTGCATCGCGCTGGCGAAGGCCTGGCCCATGGCCACGCCCGCGCCCACGCCGACACCCGCGCCGGCCATGCCGGAGGGGTTGTTGGCGCTCTCGCGCAGGGCCTCGGCCGCCTGGTACTGGGTGTACTTGTTCAGGTCGCCGACCACGCCCATGGAGGTGCGGCGATCCATCGCCTTCTCGACCTCCTCGGGCAGGGACACGTTCTCAATGGTGAAGGCGGTCAGCTGCACGCCCAGGCCCGCGACCTTGGGGTTCACGGCCTGCAGCACGTAGCCGGCCAGCTCGTCGTAGTTGGCGGCGATGTCCAGCGCGGGGATCTTGCTCTCGGCGATGGCGTCGGAGAGATTGGAGACCACGGTGCGCTTGATCTGGCCCTCGATGTCCTCCACGGTGTAGGTCTTGGCGGTGCCGAAGCACTCGCGCAGCAGGGTCTCGGGGTCCACCACGCGGAAGGCGTAGTTGCCGAAGGCGCGCAGGCGGATCATGCCGAACTCGGCGTCCCGCATCATCACGGGGTTGGCCGTGCCCCACTTCAGGTCGAGGAACTGGCGGGTGTTGATGAAGTACACGTCCGCCTTGAAGGGGCTGTTGAAGCCGAACTTCCAGGCCTTCAGCGCGGTCATGATCGGCATGTTGGAGGTCTGCAGCTCGTAGCGGCCGGGCTGGAAGATGTCGGCGAGCTGACCCTCGTTGACGAAGATCGCCACCTGACTCTCGCGCACGGTGAGCTGCGCGCCCATCATGATCTCCTTGCCGTTCATGTCGTACTTGTGCACGATGGTGTTGGAGCTGCTGTCGGACCATTCGATCACGTCGATGGCCTGGCTGCGCAGCACGTCAAAGATTCCCATAGCGATTGACCTCCTTGATTTGTCTATGTAGCGGTAGCTCATGAGCTTCCGTAGTTCAACTGCATCAGGTTCCGCGCCTGCGGGCGCGGGCAGGGGGCTTTGCGATCGCCCCCTGCACCCCTTCGCCTGCCGCTCTTTAAGGTGTGATAACAGTCAAAGGGTTACAATTGCAATCCCGCCAGCTGCACGATCGAGGGCAGCACAGCCTCCGCGCCGATGCGCAGATCCATGCCGAGATACTCCTTCACATGGTCGATGGACTCCTGGGTGTGCTCGTGCACGAGCCTGGTCATGCTGGCGTCGGACGACGGGCCGGCGCAGCCCTTCATGGGGCAGGCCACCAGATAAAGCCGCTCGTCCTCCAGGGCGCTGACCAGGATGCGCATGCCCTCCAGCTCCGCGCCGAAGATGTTGCGCATGGCGACCTCCAGCCGATCCTGGCCGTACTGCCAGTGCTCGGCGAGGTAGCCGCTCTCGGTGGGTGTCTCCATCCGCATCACCACGCAGGGGCGGTCGGGGTCCATCCGGCTGCGCAGCAGGCGCAGCTCCCGGCGGATCTGTCCCTCGTCGGTGAAGGAGCCCTCCAGCAGCTTGCGGAAGAAGGCGTGGCGGCGCAGCTGCATCTTCTCCGCCGGATCGTAGCGGTCGTTGGAATAATCGGCGTTCAGCTGGTTCAGCAGGTGTCTGAGTTCCTTCAGGTTGCGCGTGACCTCGTCGGGCGTCTCTCCCGCCGTCATCACAGGCAAGGCCGGATATTGTGCATTCAGCGCGTCATAAAGCCGGTCGCGCTCCGGTTCGGACAGTTCGATGGCCACCGCATCCGCAAAGTGTCTGGACAGGATATCCAGGCCTTCGTCAACCGATGCTGCCATGCGCGGTGTGCGGAACCCCATCTCTGCCCAGATGTCCAAATTCGCGTAGATCTGTAGAATCTCCGTTCGGTCTGTAATCAGGAGCAGTTTGTACATGCCAACCTCCTTGTCCGTCTGAGGAACCATTCGCATTGCTCCCCATATATATTATAAGGCAACATGTGCCAAAAGACAAGGGAGTTCTGCGCCTGGGACGGTTCACAGTTGTTACAAAATGGCGGCAACTGTGCTAACTTTTCCCATCTAAGGCATCCAAGTGGCGCTCAGGCGGGGTCAGGCGCCGTTTTGCCGGCGGCGGCCTCCGCGTCGGCAACCTCCGCCATCGCAAGGTAGCGGTCCCTGTAGGCCGTGAACTGGCGCTTGAACTGGGGGTTGTCCATGGTGCGGACGTTCCGCAGATAGGCGTGGGGATCGTAGACGTCCTCGTCCACAAAGGGCAGATCCGCCACGGCGTGCACCACGAAGTAGAGCAGCATGAAGAAGGCGGTGCCGATCAGGTTGAAGGACAGGTGGATGGCAGCGACGCGCTTGGCGTTGCGCCCGACCCCGATGCTGGAACAGGATGGCCGTCGCGCAGGTGCCGATGTTCTGGCCCATGATGATCGGCATCCGTCCATGCTTTTTCGCTTTTCTCTTTTGACACGCGGGGCGTTTTGTAGTACAGTATCCTTTGGCTTTTTTGAGCCTCACCGCACCCGGAAGACCCAAGCGCGGACGGCGGCGTCCGCCACCCCGAAAGGATCCTTTTTCCCGATGAAACCTGTGTATCTCGCCGGCATGGATGTCGGCTCAACCACTGTCAAGCTGGTGCTGCTGGACGAAAGCGGCAGGCGCGTATTCGGCGCCTACAGGCGGCACCGCGCCCACACCCAGGAGGCCCTGGCGGAGCTGCTGCGCGAGGCGCGGGAGCAGGTCGGCAGCTGCGAGCTGCGGGCGGCCATCACGGGCTCCGGCGCCATGAGCCTGTCCAAGGCCCTGGGCATTCCCTTCCGCCAGGAGGTGGTGGCGGTGGCCGCCGCCATCCGACGCGAGGCCCCGCAGACCGACGTCGCCATCGAGCTGGGCGGCGAGGACGCCAAGATCATCTACTTCACCGGCGGCCTGGAGGAGCGCATGAACGGCGTGTGCGCCGGCGGCACCGGCTCCTTCATCGACCAGATGGCCGCCCTCATGCAGACCGACGCGGAGGGCCTCAACCGCGAGGCCGCCCACTATCGCGAGATTTATCCCATCGCCGCACGCTGCGGCGTGTTTGCCAAATCCGATATCCAGCCCCTCATCAACGACGGCGCGACCAAGGCGGACCTGGCGGCCAGCGTGTTCCAGGCCGTGGTCAACCAGACCATCTCGGGCCTGGCCTGCGGCAAGCCGATCCGGGGCCACGTGGCGTTTTTGGGCGGGCCGCTGCACTTCCTGCCGGAGCTGCGGCAGGCCTTCATCCGCACCCTGCAGCTGACCGACGAGACCGCCATCGTGCCGGAGGACAGCCACCTGTTCGCCGCCACGGGCGCGGCCCTCTCGGTGATGGACGCGCGGGAGGAGCGCAACCGCCCCATCGACGCCCTGATCGACACCCTGGGCCGGGGCGTGATGCTCACCTTTGAGCTCAAGCGCATGGAGCCCCTGTTCGCCGACCACGCGGACTACACCGCCTTCGTGCGGCGGCACCAGCGGGCGCGGGTGAAGCGCGGCGACCTGGCGGCTTACCGCGGGCGGTGCTTCCTGGGCATCGACGCGGGCAGCACCACCACCAAGCTGGCCCTCATCGGCGAGGGCGGCGAGCTGCTCTGGCACTCCTACGCGGGCAACCAGGGCTCGCCCATCCGCACCGCCATCGACGCCCTGGCCGAGCTGAAGGCCAAACTCCCGGAGGGCGCGGTCATCGTCCGGGCCTGCTCCACCGGCTACGGCGAGGAGCTGATGAAGTCCGCCTTCTGCCTGGACGAGGGCGAGGTGGAGACCATCGCCCACGTGACCGCCGCGTCCTTCTTCGATCCCGGGGTGGACTGCGTGCTGGACATCGGCGGCCAGGACATGAAGTGCATCAAGCTGAAGAACGGCTCCGTGGACACGATCCTCCTCAACGAGGCCTGCTCCTCGGGCTGCGGCTCCTTCCTGGAAAACTTCGCCTCCTCCATGGGCTACACGGCCCAGGCCTTCGCCAAGGAGGCCCTCTTCGCGCCGAACCCGGTGGATCTGGGCACCCGGTGCACCGTGTTCATGAATTCCAACGTGAAGCAGGCCCAGAAGGAGGGCGCCAGCGTCCAGGACATCTCCGCGGGCCTGAGCTATTCCGTAATCCGCAACGCCCTGTTCAAGGTCATCAAGCTGACGGACGCGGCCTCCCTCGGTAAGCGCGTGGTGGTGCAGGGCGGCACCTTCCACAGCGAGGCCGTGCTGCGCGCCTTTGAGAAAATCAGCGGCGTGGAGGCCGTCTGCCCGGACATCTCCGGCATGATGGGCGCCTTCGGCGCGGCCCTGCTGGCCCGAGACCGGTACGCGGGAAACCCCTCGACCATGCTGCCGCTGGAGGAAATCCTGGCCCTGGAGTGGAAGACCTCGACCACCCACTGCCAGGGCTGCGTCAACCACTGCATGCTGACGGTCAACCGCTTCCCCGGCGGCAGGACGCACATCACGGGCAACCGCTGCGAGCGCGGCCTGGGCAAGACCGCCTCGAAGGACAAGGGCCCGAACCTTTCCGCCTACAAGCTCGAGCGACTCTTCGCCTACGAGCCGCTGGAAATGGAGAAGGCTCCGCGGGGCGAGATCGGCATCCCGCGAGTGCTCAACATCTGGGAAAACTACCCCCTCTGGTTCACGGTGCTGACGGAGCTGGGCTTCCGCGTGCGGCTGTCGCCGGTGTCCACCCGCGCTATCTACATGAAGGGCATGGAGTCGATCCCCTCGGAGACCGAGTGCTACCCGGCCAAGCTGGCCCACGGCCACGTGGAGTGGCTGATCGAGCACGGGGTGAAGACCATCTTCCACCCCTGCGTGTTCTATGAGCGGCAGGAGGCGGAGGGCGCGCAGAACCACTACAACTGCCCGATGGTCTGCGCCTACCCGGAAAACCTGAAGAACAACGTGGAGGCCGTGACCCGGGGCGATGTGCGCTACCTGCGGCCCTTCATCGCCCTGACGGACGAGCCCACCGCCTCACGCCGCCTGGAGCGCTTCTTCGCGGAGACCTTCGGCATCCCGGCCTTAGAGACGCGGGCGGCCGTGCGCAAGGGCTGGGCTGAGCAGGAACGCTGCCGGGCGGATATCCGCGCCGAGGGCCGGCGGGCCCTGGACTGGATGCGGGCAAACGGCCGCCGCGGCATCGTGCTGGCGGGACGGCCCTACCACGTGGACCCGGAGATCCACCACGGCATCCCGGAGATGATCGCCTCCTACGGCGTCGCGGTGCTGACCGAGGACAGCCTGCCCGCCGACTTCAAGCCCGTTCGGCCGCTGCGCGCCAACGACCAGTGGGTCTACCATTCCCGCATGTATACCGCCGCCCAGTTCGTGGCCGGGCGCGAGGAGCTGGAGCTGGTGCAGCTCAACTCCTTCGGCTGCGGCCTGGACGCGGTGACCACCGACCAGATCGCGGAGATCCTGGAGCAGAGCGGGCGGCTCTACACGGTGCTGAAGATCGACGAGGTGAATAACCTCGGCGCGGCCCGCATCCGCGTGCGCAGCCTGCTGGCCGCCATGGCGATGCGCCAGGCACAGGGCATGAAGCCCACCGCCGCGCCTGCGCCTTACGTCCGCCGGGAATTCACGCGGGAGATGAAGGACGCGGGCTACACGATCCTCGCGCCCAACATGAGCCCAATCCACTTTGACTTCCTGACCCCGGTCTTCGAGCGCCACGGGTACCACCTGGTGATCCTCGGCGGCGAGGGCGAGGACGCCCGCAGCGCGGTGGACACCGGCCTGCGCTTCGTGAACAACGACGCCTGCTACCCGTCCATCATCACCGTGGGCCAGCTGATGGCGGCGGTGCTCAGCGGCAAATATGACGTGAACCGCCTGGCCCTCATCATGACCCAGACAGGCGGCTGCTGCCGGGCCAGCAACTATGTGGGCTTCATCCGCCGCGCGCTGGAGAAGGCCGGCCTGCCGCAGATCCCGGTCGTCAGCCTCAACTTCAACGGCATGGAGCGCAGCGGCGGCTTTAAGCCCAGCCTGGCGATGATCGCCGACGCGGGCAAGGCCCTGGTGCTGGGCGACCTGCTGATGCGCTGCCTCTACCGCGTGCGGCCCTATGAATTGGAGGAAGGCTCCGCCGACGCCCTGCACGCGCGCTGGCGCGAGCGCATCATCCAAAGCCTGGCCGGCGGCAGCGGCGAGCGCTACGCGGCCCTGTGCGCCGCCCTGGTGCGGGACTTCGACACCCTGCCCCTGCGGGATGTGCCGCGCAGGCCCCGGGTGGGCATCGTTGGCGAGATCCTCGTGAAGTACATGCCCCTGGCCAACAACCACCTGGCCGAGCTACTGGAGCGCGAGGGCGCGGAGCCGGTGGTGCCGGATCTGATGGACTTTGTGAATTACTGCGTCCACAACCAGGGCTACAAGGCCGAGTACCTGGGCACGCGCTGGACGGGCCGGTACACCGACCGCTGGGGCGTCGCCCTGCTGCAGCGCTTCCGCAAGCCGGCCCTGGACGCCCTGGCGGCCTCGCAGCGCTTCGACACCCCGATGCCCATCGGCCAGGTGGCCGAGCTGGCCAAGCCCTTCCTCTCCATCGGCAACCAGTACGGCGAGGGCTGGTTCCTCTGCGGCGAGATGGCAGAGCTGCTGGAGAGCGGCGTGAACAACATCATCTGCATCCAGCCCTTCGGCTGCCTGCCGAACCATGTGGTGGGCAAGGGCGTGGTGAAGCAGCTGCGCCGGGCCTATCCCCAGGCGAACATCGCCGCCGTGGACTACGACCCCGGCGCCAGCGAGGTCAACCAGCTCAACCGCATCAAGCTGATGCTCTCCCAGGCGAAATAGGCTTCAAGGCTTATAAAAAGGTTCTTCACGTTTTTTTAGGGAAAGGGCCGAAAAAAGGGTTGCAAAAAGAGCACAGAAGACTTCTAATTGTAGTTGCTACACCAACAAGAAGGAAGTC
>CADASK010000023.1 GCA_902790495.1 uncultured Eubacteriales bacterium | reverse complement strand
CTCTCGGGCTGCCAGTCCGCCGTGAAGGCCTCCAGGTAGCCGCCGTTGTCGCGGCAGTGGCTCTCGATCAGCCGGTAGATCTCCCGGGCCCGCTCCAGCGCGCGCTTGTCCCCGCAGGCCCGGTAATAGGCCGAGAGGGCGTAGACCGCGAAGCCCTGGTTGTAGGTGTGCTTGGTCGCGTCCGCGACGCTTCCGTCCGCGTGCACCGCCCAGTAGACGCCGCCGTGCACGGGATCAAGCATGCGCTCCAGCATCGCGTAGGCGTGGCGCGCTGCCTCCAGCAGGCGGGGCGCCCGCAGGGTGATATACGCCTCGGAGAAGAACCACAGGATGCGGCTGTTGAGGATGCAGCCCTTGTCCGCCTCCGGGCGGCGGGTCAGGTCGAAATCCACCTGGCCGATGAAGCCGCCGTTGGTTTCGTCGATCAGGCCCAGCCAGAAGGGGATGATGTGATCCGTCAGCTCCGCGCGGATAGCCGCGACCGTAGCCTGTTTCAGCATGGCTCTGTCCTTTCTATCTCGTGACATATCTGTATGAGGGTTAGATTACCTGATACCGATCTCCGTATCTTCCTCCGTCACCACGCTGTGGGCCTTGATGTAGTCCACCAGGGAATCGATCTCGGTGAAGGCCAGGCCCAGGTAGGTGTCCGCGGCGCCGTAATAGATCGCGATGCGGCCCGTCGCGGGGTCCTGCAGGGTCGCGCAGGGGAAGCACACGCTCGGCACGAAGCCGCGCTCCTCGTACCACTCCTCCGGCGTCAGCAGGAAGTTTGCGCAGCGGTACTTCACGCGGCTCGGCTCGTCGATATCCAGGATGGCCGCGCCGAAGGAATACACAAAGCCGCTGCAGGTGGACGAGGCCCCGTGGTAGAACAGCAGCCAGCCCTCGCTGGTCTCGATGGGCGCCGCGCCGCTGCCGATCTTCACGGACTCCCACCACTTGCTGCCCTTGCTCATCACATGGCGATGCTTGCCCCAGAAGGTGAGGTCGGGGCTCTGGCTCAGGAAGATGTCGCCGAAGGGCGTATGCCCGGAGTCCGAGGGCCGGGACAGCATCTGGTACAGGCCGTTGACCTTGCGCGGGAAGAGCACCGCGTTGCGGTTGAAGGGAATGAAGGGATTCTCCAGCCGGGTGAAGTGCTCAAAGTCCTTCGTCACCGCGAAGCCGATGGACGCGCCGTAGAAGTCCTGGCACCACATGATATAGTAGGCGTCCTCCACCTTCACCAGGCGCGGATCGTAGGCGTAGCGCGGCATGAGCGGCTCGCCCTTCTCGTCGCGGAAGGGCACCGGCTCCGGGTCGATGTCCCAGTGGATGCCGTCCCTGCTCGTGCCCTTGAAGATGGCCGGGATGCCGTTGACCTGCTCGCCGCGGAACACCGCGATGAAGCCGTCGCCCCACACCGCCGCGGAGCTGTTGAAGATGCGCGCTACGCCCGGCACCGGGTTGCGCTTCGTGATGGGGTTATCGCTGTAGCGCCACACCGGCGTGTCGTGGGTGTCGCCGGCAGGCCGATCCTGCCAGGGCATCTGCGGAAGGGGCTCGCAGCCGAGAATCTGTACCCTGCTCATCCTGAAAAACCTCCTGTCACAATCCTCCGTCTGCCATTTTCCGGCAGCCATCCGCATCATACATCAGCCGGAGGGGCGTGTCAATGAAAAAAACACCGCCTTGCGCCATTCTGTACGCATCCTCCGAAATGCGCGCGAAATGCATCGCCACCCCTTGCAAATCCCTGCGAAAACCAGTATAATTGTAGCCAGAAAAGCCATCGCCCCAGGGCGGCGGAAAGAGACAGGAGGAGTTTCCCATGGACGTGCGTACTGCCTATGAAACCTGGCTGCGCGACTTTGCGCAGGATGCGGATACCCTGGCCGACCTGAAATCCATCGCGGACAATGACAAAGAGATCGAGGATCGCTTCTATACCGAGCTGTCCTTCGGCACCGCCGGCATGCGCGGTGTGCTCGGCGCGGGTATGAACCGCATGAACCGCTACAACGTGCGCCGCGCCACCAAGGGTCTGGCCCGGTACCTGCTGCAGGATCCCGAGAACGCCCAGCGCGGTGTAGCCATCGGTTATGACAGCCGCCGCTGCTCCGCCGAGTTTGCCAAGGATACAGCCCTGGTGCTGTGCGCCGAGGGTGTGCCCGCCTATCTGTTCGACGCCCTGCGCCCCGTGCCGCTGCTCAGCTACGCCGTGCGCCACCTGAACTGCGCCGCCGGCGTGGTCATCACCGCCTCCCACAATCCGCCGGAGTACAACGGCTACAAGGTCTACGGCGAGGACGGCGCCCAGATCGGCCCGGAGATCGCCGAGGGCATGACCCGGATCATCCGCAGCCTGAACTACCTCGACTGCGTGCCCATGGACGAGCAGGAAGCCCTGGACAAGGGTCTGCTGCACATCATCGGCGACAAGGAAGTGGACGACGACTACATGGTGGAGGAGAAGACCCTCACCATCCAGCCCGACATGCTCAGGGAGATGGGCCCCAAGCTGTCCATCGTCTACACGCCCCTGCATGGCTCCGGCAACGTGCCCGTGCGCCGCATCCTGAAGGAGGTCGGCATCACCAACGTGGCCGTGGTCACCGCCCAGGAGAAGCCCGACGGCAATTTCTCCACCCTGACCTGCGCCCCCAACCCCGAGAACCCCGAGGCGTTCACCCTGGCCATCAAGCTGGCCGACGAGGTGAAGGCCAACGTGATCTTCGCCACCGACCCCGACTGTGACCGCCTGGGCGTGGCCGTGCGCGACAAGGAAGGCAAGTTCCACCTGCTCACCGGCAACCAGATCGGCTGCGTGATGCTGCACTACATCCTCTCCACCAAGAAGAAGCAGGGCACCCTGCCCAAGAACGGCGCGGTGGTCAAGTCCATCGTGTCCACCTCCCTGGCCAACCGCATCTGCGCGGATTACGGCGTGGATATCTTTGAGGTGCTGACCGGCTTCAAGTTCATCGGCGAGAAGATCCAGCAGTTCCAGGACGAGGGCAGCCACACCTTCCTCTTCGGCTTTGAGGAGAGCTACGGCTTCCTGTCCTCCACCTTCGTGCGTGACAAGGACGGCGTCAACGCCTCCCTGCTGATCACCGAGGTTGCCGCGGCCTGCGAGGCCGAGGGCATCACCCTCTATGACCGCGTGCAGGAGATCTTCGCGAAGTACGGCTACTTCGTGGAGAAGGGCGTCTCCAAGAGCCTGCCTGGCAAGGACGGCCTGACCCGCATGCAGGAGATCATGAAGCAGCTTCGCGCCGAGCCCCCGAAGGAGATCGGCGGCCTGAAGGTGACCGCCGTGCGCGACTACCAGGCCGGCACCATCACCGATGCCAGCGGCGTGAAGCCCACCGGTCTGCCCGCCTCCAACGTGCTCTACTATGAGCTGGAGGGCGGCAACTGGATCTGCGTGCGCCCCTCCGGCACCGAGCCCAAGATCAAGCTGTACGTCAACACCAATGACAAGGACGAGGCCGCTGCCCACGCGCTCAATGAGAAGCTGTGCGTGGCTGGTTCCGCCCTGCTGGACTGATTCACAATCGTTTTGCAACGCCCCGGTCAGACGGTTATCCCGCCTCCCGGGGCTTTCTTCACCCTCTTGACAATTCTCTGAAATAGGCGTATAATTCAGTGCGTTATCACTTTACCACACGAAAGCGGTGAGACGATGAAGACGCAGCGATTGCAGATCCCGGGCGGCATGCAGGACACCCTGCCCGGCGAGTGCCATGCCAAGCGCGAGATGGAGGCCATGCTCCGCGCGCTGTTCGGCCTGCACGGCTATGCGGAGATCGAGACGCCCATCCTCGAATACTACGACGCGCTGGATGACGAGACCTACGGCTACCGCCCCGAGCATGTCTGGAAGACCTTCGACCGGGCGGGCCGCATCCTGGCCGTGCGCCCGGACTCCACCATCCCCGCCGTGCGCCTGGCCACGGGCGCCCTTTCCGGCTGGCCCCTGCCCCTGCGCCTGTGCTACCTGCAGTCCGCCACCGAGTACGAACAGGACGCCCTTTCGATGCTCTGCGAGCAGGCCCAGGCCGGCGTGGAGCTGATGGGCGAGAGCGCCCCGGAGTCCGACGCCGAGGTCATCTCCCTGGCGGTGGAGGCCCTGCGCAAGGCCGGGCTGAAGAGCTTCCAGGTGGAGCTGGGCCAGGCGGGCTTCTTCACGGGCTTCATGCGCGAGGCCGGTCTCACCGAGGAGCAGATCGCCGTGATGCGCCGCCTCACCGAGGAGAAGAACACCCTCGGCATCCAGCTCTACCTCCGGGAGAGCGCCGTGAGCGAGGACATCGCCGCCCGGCTGATGCGCCTCCCCCGCCTCTACGGCGGCGTCGAGGTGCTGGACGAGGCCGAGTCCCTCACCGCCGCCCCCGCCTGCCGCGAGGCGCTGCAGAACCTGCGCCAGGTCATTGAAGCCCTGAAGGCCTTCGGCTGCGGGGACATCGCCGTCGACCTGGGCATGGTGCACACCGCGGGCTACTACACCGGCTCCATCTTCAACATCCTGACCGGCGAGGTGGGTCAGCCCCTCGTCTCCGGCGGACGCTACGACCGCCTGCCAGCCCTCTACGGCCGGGCGATGCCCGCTGTGGGCTTCGCGCTGCGGCTGAAGCTGCTGATGATCGCGCTGGAGCGGCAGGGCGCATCCTTCGTGCCGCCGGTGCCCCAGCGGCTGATCGCCTTCGATCCCGGCTGCCAGGCCCGGGCCGCCGCCTGCGCCACAGCGTTGCGGGGCAAGGGCGTCAGCGCCGTGCTGGCCTACGGTATCACCCGGCGGGAGGCCGCCGCGCGGATCGCCGCGGGCCAGGCCCTGTCCGGTCTCTACGTCAGCACGGCTGGCGTCGAGGAGCTGAAGGAGGTGGATCCCGATGCGTGAGGCCGAGAAGCCGGTGGTCACCTTTGCCCTGAGCAAGGGCCGCCTGGCCGAAAAGACTTTCAACTTACTGGAGCGGATGGGCGTCAACTGCGAGGAGGCCCGCAACCCGGGCCGCCGCCTCGTGCTGCAGGACGCCGCCTCCGACATCCGCTTCATCCTCGTCAAGCCCAGCGATGTGCCCACCTACGTGGATCACGGCGTGGCGGACTTCGGTGTGGTCGGCAAGGACACGCTGATGGAGGCAAGCCGCCCCCTGTACGAGGTGCTGGACCTGGGCTTTGGCCGCTGCCGCCTGTGCATCGCGGGCTACCCGGGCCAGGTGAACGCCACCGTGGGGCACGCCACCTTCCGCGTGGCCACCAAGTACCCGAACATCGCCCGCAGCTACTATGCGGCGAAGGGCCGCGCCATCGAGATCATCGAGCTGCACGGCTCGGTGGAGCTGGGGCCCGTCATCGGGCTCAGCGACGTGATCCTCGACATCGTGGAGAGCGGCTCCACCCTGAAGGCCAACGGCCTGACGGTGCTGGAGGACGTGTGCGACGTATCCGCGAGGCTAGTGTGCAACCGCGTAAGCCTGAAGACCAAGGCCGCGAGGATGCGGGAGCTGATCGACGGGCTGGAGCAGCAGGTCATGCGTCTGAGCGAATCCGGGAATTAAAAGACCTTATTCAATCTTTGGGAGGTTCCGCTATGGTTCCGATCCTTTCGTCCAACGATACCGAGGCCCTGCGCGCGCGGGTGATGAACCGCAGCCAGCTGACCCATGACGACCTGACCGAGCGCGTCAAGGCCATCATCGCCCGGGTGCGGGCCGAGGGCGACAAGGCCCTCATCGACTACACCGAGCGCTTTGACCATGTGACCCTGACGCCGGACACCATCGAGGTCAGCCGGGCCGAGATCGAGGCCGCCTACAGCGCCGCCTCCCCCGAATGGCTCGAGGCCATGCGCGAGGCCGCCCGCCGCATCCGCGCCTTCCACGAGAAGCAGAAGCAGGTCACCTGGGTGGATTTCCAGCCGGAGATCGCCCTGGGCCAGCGCATCACGCCCCTGCGGCGGGTCGGCGTCTATGTACCCGGCGGCACGGCGGCCTATCCCTCCTCCGTGCTGATGAACGTGATCCCCGCCAGGGTCGTCGGAGTGAAGGAGATCGTCATGGTCACCCCGCCCGGCAGGGACGGCGGCACCTCCTCGCCTCTGGCCCTGGTGGCGGCTGATCTGGCCGGCGTCGACCGCGTGTTCCGCCTCGGCGGCGCGCAGGCCGTCGCAGCCCTGGCCTTCGGCACCGAGACCGTGCCGCGGGTGGACAAGATCACCGGCCCCGGCAACATCTACGTCGCCCTGGCCAAGCGCGAGGTCTACGGCCACGTGGGCATTGACATGGTGGCCGGTCCCAGCGAGGTGCTGGTCATCGCGGATGACAGCGCCAACCCCCGCTGGGTGGCGGCCGACCTCTTGTCCCAGGCCGAGCACGATCCCTTCGCTGCGGCCATTATGGTCACCGACAGCCGGGCCCTGGCCGAGGCGGTGGACGCTGAGCTGGCCCGTCAGACCGCCCTGCTGCCCCGCTCCGAGGTGGTGGAGAAGAGCCTGGGCGCCTACGGAGCCATCGTCGTCTGCCCTGACCTGGACACCTGCGCGGCCATTGCCGGGGAGATCGCCCCGGAGCACTGTGAGCTGTGCGTGCGCGACCCCTACGGCCTGATGCCCAAGGTGGACAACGCGGGCGCCCTCTTCCTGGGCCACTGGTCGCCGGAGCCCCTGGGCGATTACCTGGCCGGCCCGAACCACATCCTGCCCACCAGCGGCACCGCCCGCTTCTCCTCGCCCCTGGGCGTGGATGACTTTGTGAAGAAGAGCAGCATCATCTGCTGCACGGAGGACGAGCTGCGCAAGGTGTCCGAGCAGGTGATGCTGCTGGCCCGCAGCGAAGGCCTGGACGCCCACCGCAACGCCGTCGCCATCCGCTTCGGCCACGAGCTGGGCCGGGAGGAGCAGCCATGAGAGAAGCCGAGATCACCCGCCAGACGCGGGAAACCGATATCCGCCTGAAGCTCTGCCTGGACGGCGGCGGCAAGACCACCATCGGCACCGGGGTCGGCTTCTTTGACCACATGCTGGACGCCTTCAGCCGCTTCGCCCTCGTCGACCTGACCCTCAGCTGCCAGGGCGACCTGCAGGTGGATGCCCACCACACCGTGGAGGACTGCGGCATCTGTCTGGGGCGCGCCATCCGCGAGGCCTTGGGCGACCGCGCGGGCATCCGCCGCGTGGGCTCCTGCTGGCTGCCTATGGACGAGGCCCTGGCCTTCGCCGCCATCGACATCAGCGGACGGCCCTACCTGGCCTTCGAGGCGGAGTTCGCCTCCCCCATGGTCGGCACCATGGACACCCAGCTGACGGAGGAATTCTTCCGCGCGGTGGTGATGAACGCGGGCCTGACCTGTCACCTGCGCGTCGCCGCCGGCCGCAACGACCACCACAAGCTGGAGGCCCTGTTCAAGGCCTTCGGGATGGCCCTGCGGGACGCCGCCGCCATCGATCCCCGGGTGCAAGGGGTCTTGTCCACCAAGGGCAGTTTAGACTGATCGCCATTTCAGGTTGCAATTCCACCTTTCAGCCAAGAAGGCTTTCGGCCTGCCGGCCGACCCGGGGGCTTTGCGATCGCCCCCGGGACCCCTTCGCTGCATGCGTTTCAATTGAGCAATCTGATTTGCAAACCATGAGAAACCCGGGAGGGCTGTCTGTATGATCCTATACCCCGCCATTGACCTGATGAACCATCAGGCCGTCCGCCTGCGCAAGGGGAAGCGCGACGACGTCACCGTCTACGGCGACCCGCGCCTCATCGCCCGGCGCTACCGGGAGCAGGGCGCGCAGTGGCTCCACCTGGTCGACCTGGACGCCGCCTTCGACGGAGCCAGCCGTTCCCTGCCGCTGATCGCCGAGGTGGTGGAAACCTTCGGCGGGCCAGTGGAGCTGGGCGGCGGTCTGCGCGCCATGGCCGATATCGAGGCCCGCATGGCCCTGGGCGTGGAGCGCTGCATCATCGGCACGGCGGCCTTCACCCAGCCGGAGCTGGTGGCCGAGGCCTGCGCGAGATGGCCCGGGCGCATCGCCGTGGGCATCGACGCGAAGGACGGCATGGCCGCCGTGAAGGGCTGGGTGGAGGCCACGGACATGACCGCCGCTGACCTGGCCCTGCGGGTGAAGGCCGCCGGCGTGGGCACCGTCATCTACACGGACATCAGCCGGGACGGCATGATGAGCGGTCCCAATGTCGCCGCCACGGCCCGCCTGCGGGAGGCCTCCGGGCTGGAGGTCATCGCCTCGGGCGGCGTCAGCTCGCTGGAGGATCTGCGGCGGCTGAGCGAGGCCGGCTGCGACGGCGCGATTCTCGGCAAGGCGCTGCTGGACGGGGCGTTCACCCTGGAGGAAGCGCTGGCCATGGCGCGAAAGGAGCAAGAAGATGGAATTTGATCTGAGCTGTGTGAAGTTCAACGAGCAGGGGCTGGTGCCCGCTATCGCCCAGGACGCCCGCAGCGGTCAGGTGCTGATGATGGCCTGGATGAACGAGGCCTCCCTGCGCCTCACCCTGGAGACCGGCTACGCGACCTATTACAGCCGCAGCCGTCAGCAGCTGTGGAAGAAGGGCGAAACCTCCGGCCACGTGCAGCGGGTGCTGGGCATCAAGGCGGACTGCGACGGCGACACCCTGCTGATGCAGGTGGAGCAGACCGGCGCGGCCTGCCATACGGGCCACCGCAGCTGCTTCTTCACCGACCTGATGCCGGAGGACGAGGACGAGATGCCCGCCACCTCCGCCATCCTCGAGCAGGTGACCGCGGTCATCGCCGACCGCGATGCCCACCCGCAGGAGGGCAGCTACACGAACTACCTGCTGACCAAGGGTGTGGAGAAGATCTGCAAGAAGGTCGGCGAGGAGGCCAGCGAGACCATCATCGCGGCGGTGAAGGGCTCCCGCGAGGAGGTCACCTACGAGGCCGCCGACCTGCTGTACCACCTGCTGGTGCTGCTCTACCAGCAGGGCGTCTCCACCGCCGAGGTGTGGGAGGAGCTGAAGCGGAGGCGGTGATACCCCAACCATCATGCCCTGTCGGTGCGCTCGCCGGCAGGGCCTTGGTTTGTGCGGAAGAACGGCTCGCATCATTGACTTTCCCTCGCCCGGTGGCGTATAATAGAGACTGCAAACCAAGCGAAAGTGAGGCAGAGCCATGGCGGAGATTCCGCAGATCCATGATTACCCGGGCGGTCACATCCATATGATCGGTGTGGGCGGCTCCAGCATGTCCGGCCTGGCGGAGATGCTGGTGGACAAGGGCTACCAGGTCACCGGCTCCGACCGGGACGACGGCTACCTGATGGACGACGTGCGGGCCAAGGGCATCCGCGTGATGATCGGCCATCGGCCCGAGAACGTCCACGGGGCGGATCTCGTGGTCTACACGGCCGCCATCCCGAAGGACAACCCGGAGCTGCTCGAGTGCAGGCGGCTGGGCATCCCCACCATGGAGCGCGCCTGGCTGCTGGGCCAGCTGATGGCGGAGGACCGCCAGGCCGTCGCGGTCTGCGGCGCCCACGGCAAGACCACCACCACCTCCCTGCTCTCGCAGATCCTGATGGAGTGCGGGCTGGACCCCTCGGTGGCCATCGGCGGCAAGCTGGACGCCATCGGCGGCTCGACCCGCATCGGCCACAACGACATCTTTGTGGCGGAGGCCTGCGAGTTCAACCGCAGCTTCCTGCGGCTGCAGCCCACCATGGCCCTGGTGATGAACATCGACGCGGATCACCTGGACTGCTATAAGGACATCGACGAGATTGAGGCCACCTTCGGCCAGTTCCTGTCCCTGCTCCCGCCGGACGGCGTCGCCATCGGCAAGGGCACCGACCCGCGCGTGAAGCGCCTGCTGGACGGCCTGGACCGCCGCACGGTCACCTTCGGCCTGGACGGCAGCTGCGACTGGCACCCCGAGGGGCTGACCGAGGACGAGCTCGGGCGCGCCTCCTTCACCCTGGTGCACGGCGGAGAGACCGTCGGCACGGTGCACATGGGCGTGCCCGGCAGCTTCAACGTGGAGAACGCCCTCGGCGCGCTGGCCGCCGCCCACGAATTGGGCGCAGACATGGCCCAGGCCATCCGCACGGTGGAGGCCTTCGTCGGCGCGCACCGGCGCTTCGAGCTGACCGACGTGATCGACGGCGCAGAGATCTTCCACGACTACGGCCACAACCCCGCCGAGATGCGCAACGCCCTGTCCATCGCCCGCAAGCGCTGCAAAGGCCGCCTCTTCGCGGTGATGCAGCCCCACACCTTCAGCCGCGTGAAGGCCCTGTTCGAGGATTACCTGACCTGCACCGCCGTCGCCGATTTCACCCTGGTGACGGACATCTGCGCGGCCCGGGAGAAGGACCCCGGCGACATCAACAGTGGGATGCTGGTGGAGGGCATGAAGGCCCACGGCATCGACGCGGTGTGGACGCCGAGCTTCGACGACACGGAGGCCTATCTCCGCGCCCACCTGCAGCCCGGCGATCTCGCCCTGACCATGGGCTGCGGGGACATCAATCTGCTCAACGCCCAGATGCATCGGCATGAGATGGAAAAACAATCATCACTGTGAACATAGAGGGAGGAATCATCATGGATCAGGAGAACACCCAGGCGGCCGTCAAGCCTGAAAAGAAACCCATCATTTTCAGCGGCATCCAGCCCTCCGGCACGCTGACGCTCGGCAACTACATCGGCGCGCTGCGCAACTGGGTCACCCTGCAGGATCAGTACGACTGCATCTACTGCATCGTGGACGAGCACGCCATCACCGTGCGCCAGAACCCCGCCGAGCTGCGCCGCCGCTGCCTGGAGCTGGCCGCCATCTATATCGCCAGCGGCATCGACCCGGCCCGCAGCCTGATCTACTGCCAGAGCCACGTCAGCGCCCACGCGGAGCTGGCCTGGATTCTGAACTGCTTCACCTACATGGGCGAGCTGAGCCGCATGACCCAGTTCAAGGCCAAGAGCGCCGCCCACGCGGACAACATCAACGCGGGCCTGTTCACCTACCCCGTGCTGATGGCCGCGGACATCCTGCTCTACCAGACCAACCTGGTGCCCGTGGGCGTAGACCAGAAGCAGCACCTGGAGATCTGCCGCGACATCGCCATGCGCTTCAACGGCGTCTACGGCGACGTGTTCACCATCCCGGAGGGCTACATCCCCAAGACCGGCGCGAAGATCATGAGCCTGCAGGAGCCCCAGAAGAAGATGTCCAAGTCCGACCCCGAGGAGACCTACATCGCCATCCTCGACGAGCCGGACGCCATCCGCCGCAAGATCAAGCGCGCGGTGACGGACTCCGACGGCGAGATCCGCTTTGACCCGGAGAACAAGCCCGGCGTCAGCAACCTGCTCTCCATCATCAGCGCCCTGGGCGGCGGCGAGATCAACGCGGTGTGCGCCGAGCTGCAGGGCCAGGGCTACGGCAAGCTGAAGGAGCGGGCCACCGACTGCGTGATCGCGGCCCTCGACCCGCTGCACGCGGAGTTCAAGCGGCTGATCGCCGACAAGGGCTACCTGCAGGGCGTCATCGACGAGAATGCTGAGAAGGCCGCCTATCTGGCGAACAAGACCCTGCGCAAGGTGCAGAAGAAGGTTGGCTTCGCTGCCCGCGGGGAAAGGAAATAAGGCGCGTCACACAAAAAGAGCAGCAGGACTTCTCCGTCCGATACGGAGAAGTCCTGCCGCTCTTTTTATATTCTTACGCCATCGCGCAGAGGGCCTTGGCGACCTCGGCGCCCACCGCCACATTGTTGTACACCAGCTGAATGTTGGCCTCCAGGCTCTTGCCGCCGGTCAGCTTCTGAATCTTGTCCAGCAGGAAGGGCGTGATGGCCTTGCCCTTGATGCCCTTCTCATTGCACTCGGCGATGGCCGCGTCGATGTTCGCGTTGATGTAGTCCAGATCCATCGCGTACTGGGCGGGGATCGGGTTGGTCAGCAGCATGCCGCCCTTCAGGCCGCAGTCGATCTTCGCGCGGAAGGCCGCCGCCACCGCCTCGGGGTTCTCCATGGCGTAGTCCACCTGGAAGCCGGAGTGGGTGGTGTAGAAGGCAGGCATCTCCTTGGTCTGATAGCCCAGCACCGGCACACCCTTGGTCTCCAGGTATTCCAGCGTGAGGCCGATGTCCAGGATGGACTTGCAGCCCGCGCACACCACCAGCACCTGGGTCTGCGCCAGCTCCTCCAGGTCCGCGGAGATGTCCATGGTGGTCTCCGCGCCGCGGTGCACGCCGCCGATGCCGCCGGTGGCGAAAACCTTCACGCCCGCCAGGGCCGCGCCGATCATGGTGGTGGTCACGGTGGTCGCGCCGTCCTGGCCCTGGGCCAGCAGCACGGGCAGGTCGCGGCGGCTCGCCTTGGGCACGTCCAGGCCGCGCTTGCCGAGGTACTCAATCTCTTCCTTGGTGCAGCCCACGGTCAGCTTGCCCTTGATGATGGCGATGGTGGCCGGAACAGCCCCGTGCTCGCGGATGATCTCCTCCACGCGCAGGGCGGTCTCCACGTTCTTCGGGTAGGGCATGCCGTGGCTGATGATGGTGGATTCCAGCGCCACCACCGGCTTGCCCGCGTCCAGCGCAGAGCGCACCTCAGGGGATACGGCCAGGTATTTGTTCAAATGCTCCATGACAATCACAATCCTTTCTGATCCGGCGCTCCTTGGGCGGAGCGCGAAATGTCGATTCTCTTTTGCACCGCGGGCAGGGACAGCTCCGGGCTGACGCCCCGCTCCGACTCGGCGTTGATGGAGGAGGCCGCCTGTCCCCAGAGCGCCTGCTCCTCCACCGGCAGGCCGCGCAGGGCCGCGATGCAGGACCCCGCCAGGAAGGCGTCGCCGCAGCCGTTGGTGTTCCTCACCGCGCCGGGCAGGCAGGGCTGAATGCCGTGCCTCTCCCCGTCGTCGAAGAACACGCCGCCGGCCCCCAGCGAGATGAACACGCGCCCCACGCCCTCGCCGCGCAGGGCCTCCGCCGCGCGCTCCAGCCCGTCCACGCCGCGGATCGGTCTGCCGGAGAGCAGCTCCGCCTCAGGCCGGTTCGGCTTGAGCATGGCCAGGTGGGGCAGGCAGCCCCGCAGCCGCTCGGCCTTCTTGACCGACACGGGATCGGCAGCGATGGGCGCGCGCACGTACTCCCCCAGCCAGGTCAGGGTGTCCGCGGGCAGGTTGGCGTCCGCCACCACCAGGTCGGAGGCGTTGAGGCGCTCCAGGCGCTCCGCCGCGAAGGCCGGGGTGATGCGGTCGCACAGCTCCATGTCCGCCACCGCGGCGAACACGTCCCCGTCCACGTCGTTGATGCACAGGTAGGTGTTCGTGCGTGAGCCGGGAATCACGGGCGAGTCCGCCAGGTCGATGCCGGCCTCCGCACAGTGCCGGCGGATGAAGGGGGTGTGGCTGTCGTCCCCCAGGCAGGTGAGCAGGGTCACCCGCGCGCCGAGGCGGGTCAGGCACTCCGCGATGTTGCGGCCCACACCGCCGAGGGTGGTGCGCACCTCGCCCGGGTTGGAGTCCCCAAGGAGGATTTTGGAGTCAGCGGTGCCGCTGATGTCGAGGTTGATGCCACCGATGACGGTTATCGTAGGTGTACTGTCCACGTTCTCATACCTCATCCGCTATTTGGGGCAGCAGGGGTTCCGCGCCTGCGGGCGCGGGCAAGGGGCTTTGCGATCGCCCCTTGCAACCCTTCGCATGCCATCCTCTTATCCTGGCTCTCCCTCTGGGAGAGCTGTCGGCGAAGCCGACTGAGAGGGCTGCGCCCGCGGTTGCTGGGTTGTTTTTTACTTTCGCTTCTGCGCCTTCCTATAGGCTTCCGCGCTTTCCAGCATCTGGGCGGCGTGGGCCTTGGCGCTGCCGGAGCTGCCGTCGGCGCCGCCGAGCATGCGGGCGACCTCCTCCACGCGCTCTTCGCCGGTCACCTCGCGCACCCTCGTGAAGGTGCGGTCGCCGTCGACCTCCTTGCGCACCAGGTACTCGTGATCCGCCAGGGCCGCGATCTGCGGCAGATGCGTCACGCAGATGACCTGACGGCGGCGGCTGATGGCGGCCATCTTCTCGCCCACCACCTGGGCCATGCGGCCGGAGATGCCCGTGTCGATCTCGTCGAACACCATGCACCCCACGCCGCCGCGCTCCGCCTCCAGGGACTTGAGCGCCAGCATCAGGCGGGACAGCTCGCCGCCCGAGGCGATCTTCGCCAGGGGCTTCAGCGGCTCGCCGGGGTTCGGGGAGATCATGAACTCCACCTCGTCGTCGCCCTCGGCCCGGGGCATGGGCAGCTTGCCGCCCGGATGCTCCGCGAAGGCCACCTGGAACACGGTCTTCTCCATGCCGAGGTCCCGCAGCTGCTCCCCCATGCGCCGCTCGAAGTCGTGGGCCAGGGCCGTGCGGCTTTCGGTCAGACGCCGGGCCTCCTGGCGATAGTGGGCGAGCAGGGCCTTGTCCTCCTTGGCGAGGCTGGCCAGGTCGCGGTCCATGCCGCTGAGGCGGTCAAACTCCTCCTCCAGGCGCTCCTTCTCGGCCAGCACCTCCTCCACCGTCGCGCCGTATTTGCGCTCCAGGCGGCGGATCAGGTCGAGCCGTGTCTCCACCCACTCGGCCCGCGCCGGGTTGAACTCGCTCTTTTCGATCAGGTTCGCGAGGTCGTAGGAGACCTCCTCCAGCTCATAGTAGGCGCTGGCCGCGCGTGTTGAGAGCGCCTTGTAGTCGTCGCCCAGGCCCTCGATCTCCTGCAGGGCGTGCAGGGCGGACTTCACCGCGGAGAGCGGGTCGCTCTCGCCGCCGCTGAGCATGCCGTAGGCCGCCTGCAGCGCGCCGATGATTTTGCCGAAGTGCCTGCCCTGCTCCCGCTCCCGGGTCAGAGCTTCCTCCTCGTCCGGCTTGAGATCCGCCTTGCGCAGCTCGTCCAGGCTGGCCGTGAGCTGCTCCATGCGGAAGGCCTTCTGCTCGTTCTCCCGCACCAGCCGCGCATAGCGCCTGTGGCAGGCCAAAAAGTCCTCGGAGGCCTTCGCGACCTCCGCGCGCAGGGCCTGGTGCGCGTCGTCCCCGGCGTCGTCCAGGAAGCGCAGGTGGTACGCGGGGTCCATCAGGAACTGGTGCTCGTGCTGGCCGTGCACGTCCATCAGCAGGGCGGACAGCTCCTTCAGGGCGCTGACGGGCACCACCGCGCCGCAGACCCGGCAGACGTTGCGGCCGTTCACGCCGATCTCCCGCTGGAGGATCACCTCGCCCGCCTCGGCCTCGATCTCGTGCCCGCGCAGCCAGGCGTCCACCGCCTCGTTTCCGTCCGCGCGGAACACAGCCTCCACCGAGGCCTTCTCCGTGCCCGTGCGGATGAGATCGCGGTCCGCCCGACCGCCCAGGGCCAGGTTCACCGCGTCCACCACAATGGATTTGCCCGCGCCGGTCTCGCCGGTGAGCACGTGCAGCCCCTCGCCAAAGTCGATGGCCACCTGCTCCGCCAGGGCGATGTTCTTGATCTGCAGGGATACAATCATAGCCTTCGCCTCACCGAATCATCGCCATCAGCCTGTCCGTCAGCCGCTCCGCCTCCTCGGGGGTGCGTGCCACCACCAGCAGGGTGTTGTCGCCCGCCAGGGTGCCGACCACCTCAGGCCAGTGCATGGTGTCGATCGCCTCGCCCGCCGCGTTGGCGGAGGCGGAGAGCGTCTTGATGACCACCAGGTTGCTGGCGGCCGTGGCCGAGAGCATCGAGTCCGCCAGCATCCGCGTGAGACGCTGGGTGTGGCTGTCGTCGGAGCCCGAGCGGTTCGGCGAGGCGTAGCGGTAGGCGCCGTTGTCCCCGACGATCTTGATCAGTCCCAGCTCCTTGATGTCGCGGGAGATGGTCGCCTGGGTCACGGTGATGCCGTGGCGCGCCAGGGCGGAGGCCAGCTCCTCCTGGGTTTGGATTTCCTGCTGCTCGATCACATCCAGCAGAGCAGCCTGCCGTGCGGCCTTCATCATAAGTGGGTCCTCCGGGAATATCAATGACATTGTTCAATGCTGTTTGGCAGGATTCCGCGCCTGCGGGCGCGGGGAGGGGGCTTTGCGATCGCCCCCTCCACCCCTTCGCGCAGCCGTACCGTTATCTTGGCTCTCCCTCTGGGAGAGCTGTCGAACAAAGTGAGACTGAGAGGGCATGACAGCGGTTATTCAATCCTTACCTCGCCCAATCCGAGAGCTTCCTTGTGGCGATCTCAAAGAACCCCATGCTCCTCATGCGGATCAGACGCACCTTCTCCTTCGCGCGCCTCACCTTCACCGTGTCGCCCGCGTGGAGCTGGGCGCAGGTGCGGCCGTCGATCTGCAGCGCGCCCTCCATCACGTCGTGCTTGTCCAGCCGCAGGGTGATCTCCGCGCCGCCGGGCACCACCTCGGGGCGGTGCTGCAGGCTGTGGGCGCAGATGGGCGTGATGATCATGCAGTCCACGTCCGGCGAGATGATCGGCCCGCCCGCCGCCAGCGAGTAGCCCGTGGAGCCGGTGGGCGTCGCGACGATCAGGCCGTCCGCGCGGTAATCCCCGGCGAGGCTGCCGTCCACCAGCGCCCGCACCGTCACCAGCCGGGCGTAGCCGCCGCGGGTGACCACGGCGTCGTTGAGGGCCAGGAAGCGCCTGCCGTCCTCGGTGGTCACCTCCAGCATGGCGCGGGACTCCTCCTCATAACGGCCTTCCAGCAGGGCCGCCAGGGCGTCCTGCATGCGCTCCCTGTCCACCTCGGCCAGGAAGCCCAGCTGTCCCATGTTGATGCCCAGCAGCGGCGTGTTCCACCGCACGGCGTACTGAGCGGCGCGCAGAATCGTGCCGTCGCCGCCCATGCAGATGATGGCCTGGGGGATCACGTCGGCCCGGCTGAAGGGAATGCAGGCCGGCAGCAGCTCCTCCACGTCGTCCTCGCACAGAACGATCAGCCTACGCGCAGCCAGCCAGTCCGCGGCCTCGGAGGCGCAGAGCAGGGCGTCGGAGCGCATCGGCGGCGCGATGAGACCGATAGCGGTGAAATCGGGCATCTGACATCCTCCTCCATGACACAAACAAACAGTTGCGGGCGCGGAACCTCCGCTATCAGCCTCAGCTCAAAACAGTCATCCTTTACGGATGCTTCACAGCCTCGCTGTGGGCGCGCTCCACCAGGGCGCGGATGGCCTCGTCCGTGATCTCCCGGCCGGGCTCCGCCGCGCCGGGCACGATGTGCGCCAGGAACTCGATGTTCCCCTTGGGGCCGGTGATGGGCGAAAAGTCCAGCGCCTCCACGTGCCAGCCCATGCTCGGGGCGAAATCCACGATCTCCCGCAGCACGTCCGCGTGCACGCGGCTGTCCCGGATCACGCCGTTCTTGCCCACGCGGTCGCGGCCGGCCTCGAACTGGGGCTTAATCAGCGTGTAGAACGCGCCCTCCTCCCCCATGATGGCGGCGGCCACCGGCAGGATCAGCCGGATGGAGATGAAGCTCACGTCCATCACCGTCACGGTGGGGTGCAGCGGGAACATGTCCGGCGTGAGGGTGCGCGCGTTGGTGCGCTCCATCAGCGTGACCCGGGGATCGTTGCGCAGTCCCCAGTCGAACTGGCCGTAGCCCACGTCGATGGCGTAGACGTGGGACGCACCAGCCTTGAGGCACACATCCGTGAAGCCGCCCGTGGCGCAGCCGATGTCCATGCACACCTTGTCCGTGAGATCCGCGTGGAAGGCGGTGATGGCCTTCTGCAGCTTGAGGCCGCCGCGGCCCACGAAGGGATGCGCCGACCCGCGGAGGGTGAGCTGTTCGCCCTCGGCCACGGGCTCGGAGGCCTTATTGACCCGGCGCTCGCCGATGTAGACCAGGCCGGCCATGATGGAGGCCTGGGCCTTTTCGCGGCTCGCCGCGAGGCCCTGTTCGACCATCGCGACGTCCGCGCGTTTTTTATCGCTCATAGATATCCCCATCTGGTTGGTTGCGTTTCGCCGCCTGCGGCGGCGACCAAAGGGCTTTGCGATCGCCCTTTGGAAACCTTCGCTCGCGACTCTTTCTGCTTGGCTCCCCTATGAGGGGAGCTGTCAGCGGCTTGCCGCTGACTGAGGGGTTGACCTCGCGATTGCCCCTACGCCTGATAGCTTGGCTCTCCCTCTGGGAGAGCTGTCGGCGAAGCCGACTGAGAGGGCTTGCTGCGGCGGCCAAAGGGCTTTGTCAGCCACCTGCACCCTTCACTTATTTACCTATCTTTCAGGATCGCCGCGACGCGCTCGGTCAGCTGCTCGGCGTCCAGGCCCAGGTACTTCAGCAGCTGGCGGCGGGAGCCGTGCTGCACGAAGGTCTCCGGGATGCCGAAGCAGGCGGCGGGCGCGGGCCAGCCCTGCTCGCGGCAGGCAGCCGTCACCGTGTCCCCGAAGCCGCCGGAGAGCAGGTGCTCCTCCAGGGTGAACCAGGGGCGATCGGTCATGCAGTGCAGCAGCTCCAGGTCCAGGGGCTTCACAGTGGAGCAGTTGATCACCGCCGCCTCGATGCCCTTGGCGCGCAGCAGGCGGTGCATCTCGGCCCCGATCGGGTTCATCGACCCGACGCAGAAGAGTGCGCAGTCCTTGCCCCGCTCCAGAGGCTCCCACTTCCCGACGCTGAAGCGCTTGCAGGGGTAGTCGGCCTCCATGTCCTCCGGGTGCCGGCCGTAGCGGATGGCCACCGGCCCCGGCGCGTCGATCGTCCAGCGCATCATCAGCCGCAGCTCCTGCAGATCCCGGGGCGCGAGGATCGTCATGCCGGGCACCGGCAGCATGGCCGCCAGATCAAACACACCGTGGTGCGTCGCGCCGTCCTCGCCCACCAGGCCTGCCCGGTCCAGCAGGAACACCACCGGCAGGCCCTGCATGGCCACGTCATGGATCATCTGGTCGTAGCTGCGCTGGAAGAAGGTGGCGTACACCGCGAAGTAGGGCCGCATGCCGCCCGTGGCCAGGCCCGCCGCCATGGTCACCGCGTGGCCCTCGGCGATGCCCACGTCGAACATCCGCTCCGGGAAGCGCTTCTGGAAGGCGGTCAGCCCCGTGCCGCCGATCATAGCGGCGGAGACCGCCACCACGCGGGGATCCTTCTGGGCCAGCTCCGCCAGCTCCTCGCCCATCACCTCGCCGTAGCCGGGCAGCTTCTTCGCCTTGCGGGCGTCGCCCGTCTCCACATAGAACGGCGGCGTGCCGTGGAACTGCTCGGGGTGCTCCTCCGCCTTCTCGTAGCCGTAGCCCTTGTGGGTCAGCACGTGGATGACCACCGGGCCCTCGCTCTCCCGCGCCAGGCGGAAGGTGTGCTCCATGCTCTTCAGGTCGTGGCCGTCGATGGGCCCGTAGTAGTGGAAGCCCAGCGCCGAGAAGAAGCCCTCGTCCACAAACCAGCTCTTGACAAAGCTCTTGGAGAGGTGGATGAAGCGGTACAGCGGCTTGCCGATGACCGGCACCTTCTCCAGGCGGCGGACGCGGCGCTTGGTGCTCCACCAGCCCTTGCTCACCCGCAGGTCGGTCAGGTGGCGGGACAGGCCGCCCACGTTCGGCGAGATGGACATCTCGTTGTCGTTGAGGATCACGATCATCCGCGTCTCGGCGTTGCCCGCGTCGTTGAGGGCCTCATAGCACATACCGCCGGTCAGCGCGCCGTCCCCCACCAGGGCCACCACCTGATGGGTCTTGCCCTGCAGGTCGCGGGCCCGGGCCAGGCCCAGGGCCGCCGAGATGGCCGTGGAGGAGTGCCCCGTCTCGAACACGTCGTAGGGGCTCTCGCTCTTCTTGGGGAAGCCCGCCAGCCCGCCGAAGGAGCGCAGCGTGCGGAAGCGCCAGTAGCGCCCGGTCAGCAGCTTGTGCACATAGCTCTGGTGCCCCACGTCGAAGACGATCTTGTCCTCCGGCATATCGAACACGCGGTGCAGGGCCAGGGTCAGCTCCACCACGCCAAGGTTGGACGCCAAATGACCGCCTCTGTGCGAGACGGTAGAGACGATCTCCGAGCGGATCTGCCCGGCGAGATCGGTCAGCTCCTCCCAGGAGAGATCCTTGATATCCTCCGGGCTGTGGACGTCCTCCAAACGCATGGCTGTCTCCTTGGTTGGGTTCGCTTGTCAGCCGAGCTTGCCGCCGCCCAGCTTGCCGCCCTTCGCGCCCTTGGCTCCCTTCGCGCCGCCCAGCTGGGCCTTGCTGAGGATGTCGGAGCGGAAGGCGAAGCTGTTCGCGTTCTTCTCCGCGTGGGCCTTTCGCGCATAGGCCACCATGCGATCGATCAGGGCGGAATACTTCATGCCGCCGGCTTCCCACAGGTAGAAGGCCAGGGAGCCGGGGATCGTGTTGATCTCGGTGATGTAGAGCTTTTCGGTGGCGCGGTCGAACATGAAGTCGATGCGCACCACGCCCTTGCAGTCCAGCTGGCGGAACACCTCGCGGGCCACGCGCTGAATCTCGTCCCGGGTCCCATCGTCGATGGGCGCGGGCACCACGCGGCTGAGGCTCGCCATGCCCTTGCTGCCGCCGCCGTGCAGGTACTTCTCCTCAAAGGTGAGGAACTGGCCGGACAGGGGCATCTCGATGGGCGAGGTCTCAATCTCGTCGTCGAAGCCCAGCACGGAGCAGTTCAGCTCCACCGGGTGATCCAGGCCCTTCTCCACCAGCACGCGCCGGTCGTAGGAGAAGGCCAGCTCCAGCGCCGCCCGCAGGCCCTCGCGGTCGTCCGCGCGGCTCACGCCGATGGAGGAGCCGAGGTTTGCGGGCTTGACGAACACGGGATAGCCCAGGGTCTCCGCCCGGTTGATTTCGGCCTCCGCGTCCTTCTCGAAGGCGGAGCGGGTGCATGCGACACCCGGGAGGGTCGGCAGGCCCGCGCCGAGGAAGAAGGTCTTCATGATGATCTTGTCCATGCCCACCGCGCTGCCCACCACGCCCGTGGAGGTGTAGGGCAGGTTCGCCAGCTCCAGCATACCCTGCAGGGTGCCGTCCTCGCCGTGGAGGCCGTGCATCACGATGACGCACACGTCTAAGCGCGCCACCAGCACCTGCTGGGCCTTGCCGAACAGGCCCTTGCCGGGCTCGAAGGCCACCAGGGCGCCGGAGCCAGCCGCCATGTCCAGGGAGACCTGGCGCAGCTTGCTCTTCACCGGGTCGAAGGGCATGTAGGTCTTCACCGAGCGCAGGGCGTCGCCGGTGTACCAGATGCCGCGCTCGTCGATGTAGACCGGAATCACGTCGTATTTTTCCGTGTCCACGTGGTTCATCAGCTGCACCGCGCTGATGATCGCGACCTCGCGCTCGCAGCTGCGGCTGCCGAAGAGGACACCGAGTTGGGTTTTCATGGATGATGCCTCCATCATGGGAAGGATTGGGGTTGGCGTTCGTCACCGCGGACGCAGGGGATTTCGCCGCCTGCGGGCGGCGACCAGAGGCTTTCCGATCGCCTCTGGACTCTTCAGGCCGCGTCCTTTGGAGTGAGCTGCCGATCAGGGCAGCAAAAACGGCAGAAGCCTTCCCCTCCGGGGAAGGTGGCCCGCAGGGCCGGATGAGGTTCTCAGCTCTCGCTGTAATTGTCCGGCAAATCGTTCTCAAACATCACCGTGTCGCCGGGCTGGGCCAGCTGGCGGAGAACCGCCATCGCCTCGTCCAGGCTCGCCACCGTGTGAATGCGCTCCGCCGAGAAGCCCTTTTCGGTCAGGCCCTCGCGGATCGGCGCGGTGTGCTTCGGGCCCACCAGCACGGCTGCGTCCACGGCCTGGGCCATCTCCCGGCCGAACTCGCGGTTGAAGTCCGCCTCGCCCTCGCCCAGCTCCACCATGCCGGGCGTCACGATGACGCGGCGCGGCGGGAACTGCCGCAGCACGTCCAGCGCGGCCTTCGCGCCCTGGGGGTTGCTGTTGAAGGCGTCGTCGATCATGGTCAGGCCGCCGGCGCGGTGAATCAGCTGCAGGCGGTGCTCCACGGGCTGCAGGCGGGCGATGCCCCGGGCAATCTGCCGCAGGTCGAGTCCCAGCTCCAGCGCGCAGGACGCGGCCAGCAGGATGTTCTGGATGTTGTGCTGCCCCAGCAGCTCCGTCTGGCATTCGACGCTGCCGTCCCGGGTGCACAGGCTGAAGCGGCTTCCCTCGGGCGAAACCCGCACGTCCTCCGCCCAGACGTCCGTCTCCTCGCTCCGGTTCAGGCCGGCGAGGCGGCGGGGCTTGTCGGCCGTGCGCGCGTACAGCTCCCGCACGATGCCGCCGTCATCCGCGAAGAAGGCGCAGCCGTCCTGCGGAATCGCACGGATCAGGTCGTACTTGGTCTCGCGGATGTTCTCGATGCTGCCGAAGGTCTCCAGGTGCTGCGGGCCCACCGAGGTCAGCAGGCCGTAGCGCGGGCGGATGAAGCGCGTCAGGTCGCGGATATCCCGCCGGTGCCGCGCGCCCATCTCCGCCACGAAGACCTGATGTCCCGGCTCCAGCATGGTGCGGATCACCCGGGTCAGGCCCATGGGCGTGTTGAAGGAGGAGGGCGTCACCAGCACGCGGTACTTCTCCTCGAGGATTGTGCCGAGGATGAACTTCACGCTGGTCTTGCCGTAGCTGCCGGTGATGCCGATTCTGATCAGATCGGGGCGCGAGGCCAGGATGCGCTCGGCGTCCCGCTGGTAGAGGCGGTTGATGCCGCGCTCGAGGGGCCAGGCCGCCAGCCCGGCCAGCGCCGCCCACAGGGGCAGGCCCAGCGGGAAGAGCACCAGCACCATCGACACGCCGCCGATACGCGCGTCGCGCGTGGGCAGCATCGCCAGCATCAAAAGCGACAGCAGGGCCGCGATCAGCAGGTACGCGAAGGGCGCGAGGCCGAACAGGCGCTTCATGCGCGGGGTCATCACCAGAGCCTTCTTCGCCTTCTGGCGCTTGCCGGCGCGGCAGAGCAGCGCGCCGACCCCCAGCATAATCACGGCGTAGAGCGCCAGCATCGGCCAGCCGGTCAGTCCCGGCAGCCAGTTGGAGGCGATCCACCCGAGTATGAAAAACCAAAAGATGGCCGCGCCAAACAGCGCCGCGCCGGGCAGCAGCGAGCGGCCCAGGGCGCGCCTGACCGACCGGAAATAGCCCCTGAACTGGTAGCTCTCCAGCTGAAACAGGTGAAAGAGGCCACGGCTTGCCAGTGTGCAGGCTGCGGCTGTGATGACCGCCATCAGGGCCAGAATCAGCTTCATCATTTCTCCTGCTCCTCTTTGAAAAACGCCTGCGCAATCGCGGCGAAGCGCGCCGCCTGCTCGAGGTAGGCGAAATGGGTGCCGCCCTCCAGCACCACCAGGGCCGCGTCGGGGATCTCGCGCTCCATCTTCTGCCCCATCCACAGCGGGGTCTCGGTGTCGCCGTCGCCCCACACCAACAGGGTCGGGCTCTGCACCCGCGACAGGCAGTCCGCCAGGTCGAGGCTGATGACCTTCACGAAGGTCTGGCGCATCTCGGCGTCCAGGGCGTTGTAGTCCCGGCTGCCGTATTTCTGCCGCAGGCTCTCCTCCGCCTTGTCCAGCAGGGGATTGAAGACCTTCAGCCCGCGCAGGGTGTGCAGCGCGGCCTTCTTCTTCTGGAAGGCCTCGGCGCGCTTCTTCCCCTCCTCGGTTTGGGGCTTTTTGAGGCCCGCCGCGCCGGTGAGCAGGATGCGCCGGAACAGCTCCGGGTGATGGGCCGCCAGCCACAGCGTGACCCGCCCGCCGAAGGAGTGGGCGATCACGTCGCAGGGCGTCAGGCCCAGCTGCTCCAGCAGCTCCCGCGTCGCCCCGGCGTACTCCGGCACGCCCCAAGGCTCGGGCGGACGGCCGCTCTTGCCGTGGCCCGGGAAGTCGAGGGTGAGCAGCGGGCGGCCGGGCTCCAGCCTGTCCGCGATGGGCTGCATGAGGCTTTCGTCACAGCCCCAGCCGTGAAGCAGGACGATTGGGGTGCCCTGCCCTTCGCGCAGGGTGTAATGGATCGTGGTTCCGCAGATGGTCTTTTCCACCCTGTGCGCCTCCTTCGCTTGCTGGCTTTCTCTTTAGGAGAACAGGCCTCCCGCACCCCTTCTTTGGGGATGCAAGACGGCATACGATACCGGCATCACGCTTCTTCGTGGATGCCGGCCGGCAGCTCCCAGATGTAGCGGCACTTCACCGGGCTGATCTCCCAGCGGTCGCGGATCTCGCCCGGCACGTCCACCGTCCGCTCCAGGCGCGCGCCCAAATGCTCGCAGGTCTTGCGGCTGGGCTGGTTGTCCGGGTCGCAGGTGATCACCACGCTCCGCTTGCCGGCCCGCAGAAACTCCGGGGCCACCAGGCGGCAGGCACGCTCCGCCCAGCCGTGTCCGCGCCACTTGAACTCAATGTGATAGCCGATGTGTCCGAAATAATAGGTGCAGGGGCTCTCCCCCAGGCGGACGCTGATCCGCCCGGCCTCGATGCGCCTGCCCTTAGGGCTGATGATGAAGTCCCGCACCGTGCCGAAGCCCATGTCCGGGTCCGTCCAGCCGCCGTAGACCGGGTACAGCTCGATCTCGTGATCCGCCCAGGCCGCGCGGCCGAACCGCAGCCGCAGTCTCATTCGAGCCTCCTGAGGCTCACGCGGCTCTGCAGCGCCTCGAAGTCCGCGCGCTCCGGGGGCTGGGTGCCCTCGCGCATCACACTGGCCGCGGCCGCCGCCACCGCCCAAATCATGGCGGTCTCGTCGCTGTGGGTCGCCTGATAGCCGGCCAGGAAGCCCGCGATCATCGTGTCCCCCGCGCCCACGGTGGAGCGCACCTCCACCCGCAGCGCTGGCGCGAACCAGACGCCCTCCGCCGTCACCAGCAACGCGCCGTCCGAGCCCATGGAGACGATGGCCCGCTCCGCGCCCTGGCGCAGCAGGGATTTTCCCGCCTCCGCCACGGCCTCCAGGCTGTGCCGGCTCTCCAGCGTCAGGCCCGTCAGCTGGGTCAGCTCCTCCAGGTTCGGTTTAACCAGGAAGGGACGCGCCGTCAGGCCCTCCGCCAGGGCTGGGCCGCTGGCGTCCAGGACGCAGGGCACGCCCTTCAGCCTGCGCATCCAGTCCGCGTAGAGGGTCGCGGGGCATCCGGGCGGCAGTGAGCCTGTGCACACCAAAAAGTCCGAACGGCGCAGGGCCGGCTCAATGCAGCCGAAGTAGCGGTCCAGATCCTTGTCGGTCACCTCGGGGCCCGGCTCGTTGATCTCCGTCACCTCACCGGTAGAGGCGTCGCACAGCTTGGTGTTGACCCGCACATGGCCGGGCACGGGCATCCACTCCGCGGCCACGCCCTGCTGCACCGTCATCGCGCGCAGGGACGCCACGTCATCCGCACCGGCGATGCCGGCGCACTGGGCATCCACACCCAGCCGGGTCAGGGCCAGGGCTACGTTCAGGCCCTTGCCGCCCGCGTCGACCCGCGCAGTCAGGGCGCGGTTGGTCTCGCCCAGGCGAAAGCCCTGTACCGCCACCGTGCGGTCAAAGGATGGATTCAGGCACAGCGTCGTGATCATCGGATGTCCTCCCCAAACTTCATTATACCATGCTGCATAAAAATGCGCAACTGCATACGCTCTCCCTCACACCCCATACACCCTCCTGGCGTTGGCCGTGGTCGCCTCGGCGACCTCCTCCAGCGTCAGGCCGCGCAGCTCGGCGATGTGCGCGCAAACGTAGCGCACGAAGGTCGGCTCGTTGCGCTTGCCGCGCATGGGCTCCGGGGCCATGTAGGGGCTGTCGGTCTCGATCAGGATGCGGTCGAGGGGCGTTTTGACCGCCACCTCCTGCAGCTTCCGCGCGTTTTTGAAGGTGACAGGCCCCGCGAAGGAGATGCAGTAGCCCAGCTTCAGGTACTCCTCCGCCAGCTCCCAGGAGCCGGAGAAGCAGTGCATGATGCCGCCCGACAGGTGCGTCCGGTGGCGTTTGATCAGCTCCAGCATGTCCGCGTGGGCGTCCCGCACGTGGAAGGCGGCGGGCAGGCCCAGCCGCCAGGCCAGCTCGATCTGGTCCTCGCAGACCTTCTGCTGCCAGTCCCGCGGCGGGTTGTCCTCCCAGTGGTAGTCCAGGCCGATCTCGCCGATGGCCCGCACCAGGGGATCCTTCGTCATCTCCGCCAGGGTTTCCAGATCCTCCTCGCGGTAGGGCGCGCAGTCCGAGGGATGGTAGCCCACGGCGCAGACCGCCCCGGGATGAGCGACGGCGTAGGCCATGGCGTGGCGGGAGGAGGGCAGGTCGGTGCTGATGACGGCGTAGCGGGTGATGCCGGCTTCCGCCATGCGCTGATGGAGCGCGTCCCGATCTTCGTCGAAACGCGCTTCATCGATATGGCAATGGGAATCAAAGTATTCGATCATAATAGATATTTTGTTGGGCTTTGCGATCGGTCCGGGGCTGCCGCCCGCTCTCCGCTGAAAACGCCATAACATGGCGTTTTCCGGGCGCTCCGAGCCCCCTGCACCCCTTCGCCCCGCCGCTTTGTGTAGAAAACCTATCTTACGCTTGATTTAGCCAATGATCGCGCCGTCGGGGACGCCGGGCTCGACGCTCATGAGCTTGACCGTGCTGTCGTCGGGTGTGGAGGCGCACAGGATCATGCCCTGGCTCTCGATGCCAGCGAGCTTGGCGGGCTTCAGGTTGGCGGCCAGCACCACCTGCTTGCCGATCATCTCCTCGGGGGTGTAGTAGGCCGCGATGCCGCTGACCACCTGGCGCTCGCCGTCCGGGCCCAGGGAGACCTGCAGCTTCAGCAGCTTCTTGCTCTTCTCCACCTTCTCGCAGGCGATGACCCGGGCAACCTGCAGCTTCACCTTGAAGAAATCGTCGATGGCGATCTCCTCGGGATAGGCGGGCGCCTCGTGGCCCTTCATCTCCTGCTTCTTTTCCGGCTTCCTCTCGGCCTGGGGCTTCTGCTCGGCCTTGTCCGCCTTGGCGTCGGCGGGCGCGCCCTCGCCGCGGGCCAGCTCCTTCTCCACGTCCAGGCGCGGGAAGAGCGCTTCGCCCTTCTTCACCTGGACACCTGCGGGCAGCACGCCGAAGGGCGCGAGCACGCTGTCCCAGGTCTTCATCGCGTCGTCCGTGACGCCCAGCTGCGCAAAGATGCGCTCGGGGGTGCGGGGCATCACAAAGCCCACCATCACGGCCACGCGGCGCACGCACTCCGCCAGCGTATAGAGCACTGTGCCGAGGCGCGGCTTGCCCTCCTCCGTGCGGCCGAGCACCCAGGGCTGGGTCACGTCGATATACTTGTTGCACTCGCCGATCAGCTTCCAAATCTCCGCGAGGCCGTTGCTGAACTGGAAGGCGTTGATCTGCTCCTCCACCCTGCGCGGGGTCTCCTCGGCCAGCTGCCACAGCGTGCGGTCGATATCCTCCACCACGCCGCGCTCCGGCACCGCGCCGCCGTAATACTTCTCGATCATCGCGACCGTGCGGCTGACCAGGTTGCCCAGGTCGTTGGCCAGGTCGGCGTTGATGCGGATGAGCATGGACTTGAGCGTGAACTCGCCGTCGGAGCCGAAGGGCATCTCCCGCATGAGGAAGTAGCGCACGGCGTCGGAGGAGTAACGGTTGCACAGCACCACGGGATCCACCACGTTACCCACGGACTTGCCCATCTTCCGGCCATCGATCACCAGCCAGCCGTGGCCGAAAACCTGCTTGGGCAGCGGCTCGCCCAGGGCATGGAGCATGATGGGCCAGATGATGGAGTGGAAGCGCACAATCTCCTTGCCCACCAGGTGGACGTTGGCCGGCCAGTACTTCTTATACAGCTCGTCGTGGTCGGTGCCGTAGCCCAGGGCGTTGATGTAGTTGGTCAGGGCGTCCAGCCAGACGTAGACCGTGTGCTTGGGGTCGAAGGTCACCGGGATGCCCCACTGGATGGAGGTGCGGGAGACGCACAGATCCTCCAGGCCGGGCTCCAGGAAGTTTTTCATCATCTCGTTGGCGCGGCTGGTGGGCTGGATGAACTCCGGGTGCTCCTTGATGTACTGGATCAGCCAGTCCTGGTACTTGCTCAGGCGGAAGAAGTAGCTCTCCTCGCGGGTGCGCTCCACGGGACGGCCGCAGTCCGGGCACTTGCCGTCCTTGAGCTGCAGCTCCGTCCAGAAGGACTCGCAGGGCGTGCAATACCAGCCCTCGTATTCGCTCTTGTAGATATCGCCCTGGTTGTACAGCTTCTCGAAGATGCGCTGCACGCCCTTCACATGGCGCTCGTCGGTGGTGCGGATGAAGTCGTCATAGTCGATGTCCATCAGCTTCCACAGGCTCTTGATGCCGTCCACGATGTGGTCGACGTAGGCCTGGGGCGTCACGCCCTGGGCCTCGGCCTTGCGCTGGATCTTCTGGCCGTGCTCGTCGGTGCCGGTGAGGAAGTAGGTGTCGTAGCCGGTCAGCTTTTTGAAGCGGGCCATGGAGTCCGCCGCCGTGGAGCAGTAGGCGTGGCCGATGTGCAGGTTGTCGCTGGGGTAGTAGATGGGGGTCGTGATGTAGAAGGTTCCCTTGCTCATGCTGTTTCCTCCCGCGTGAAGATCTTAAATGAAAGAGGGCATAAAAAAATGCGGCAAACGCCCAGGGGCGGACTTGGCCGCGTTACCACCCTGATTTGTCGCTTCTCCTGCATGTAACGGTGCGACCCGTCGCGGGCTGAGCGCAACTTCCGTCGATGCCTCACCCGCGAAGCTCCGGGGCCATGTTCCCTCCCGCGGCGCGGCTGCCTCTCACCCTCCGCAGCTCTCTTGGCACGCCGATGGAAGGTACTCTTCCCTTCCTCGCCTGTGGGCTTATTATAGAAAGAGGCGGTGGGTTTGTCAAGAGTGGAAAAAGCAAGGAGCTCCTTCCAGCTATTGATATTTCTCCGCCAGAGAAAGAGGGGCTGCCTCTTATGATCCTTTCAGATCGTTTTGAGACAGCCCCTGGTCATGCTGGAGGAAGAACGTGAGTGTCAGCGGCGGCCATAGTGTATGTGATCGATTTCGATCCCCTGGTCGTTGTAGGCCCTCCGGTACTGGCATTTGGTGCCCGCCTTGGCGTCAGCCAGGGTCAGGTAGTAATAATACCAGTTGTTTAACAGTACCTGTTCGGCCAGTCCGCCCGGGGCTACGAACACGGCGTTGCATTTGGTGACGGCGCTGATGTCAAAGGTCTCCAGCGCGCCGGGGAGCACCAGGTAGAAGCGGTTGGCCGCATAGCCGTTACCCACCTCGTAGAAGGCGTTTCTGCCGATGCGCTTGACGGTGCCGGGCACCTGGATCACAAATTCCTCCGCGCCGCCGTGCAGCAGGGTACAGCCGCTGAAGGCATACTCGCCGATCTCCACCAGGCCGTCGGGCAGGGTCACCTGCTGAAGCTCCTGATGATTCTCGAACACCCTGTTTTCGATGCGGTACAGACCCGTGCCGGAGGGGATGTTGACCGTGGCGCCGGAGCCCTCATAGCGCCTGAGCTCCAGGCGGTTCACGGGCTCATCGTTCACCGTGTACTGCCTGTACTGATACAGAAGTCCGTCCGTCTCGTGGCCCTTGAGGGCGAAGAGATAGGAGCCGCCGTGGTTGTAGATGTCGATGCCGGAGAGCTGCAGGGCTGTCGTGGTGTCGGGATTGCAGGAGACGCGACCCTTGTTGATGTCGGTGAACGCGCCCCAGCCGGCATCCGTGTTGGTGGAAATCTCCGTCATGTTGTCCGGCAGCGCGTAGTAGTGCACGTAGTCGGCGTTCTTGCCGCATTGCTCGAAGGCATGGTTTTCGAGCGCATTGAGGGAATCGGGGAAGGTGACGTCCGTCAGGTTCACGCAGCCCAGGAATGCGCTGTCCTTGACCCTGACCATGCCCTCGGGCAGCACCAGTTTGGTCAGCGACGTCATGTTCTCGAAGCTGTGGCGGTTCACATGCTCCTCCCAGCCCGCGTCGATATACGCATTGGCCCTGGGTATGATCAGCTCTGTCGGGCTGCCCACACAGCCCATCAGGTTCAGCACACCATCGATGATGCGGTAGCGCAGGCCCTCGTGGCCGGGGAAGGTGAAGTTCATCTCCTCCTTGGAGATGCCCTCGGCGGTGGTGGACAGCTGGCCGCACACAAGCTCCAGGCCGTTGTCGATCTTCGTCCTCAGCATCGTACCGCTGACATTGGCGCAGTCGTCCGGCACGCGCACAGAGGTCTCCGGGCCCACATAGTCGTAGAGGCCCCATTTCCAGCCATGATTGAAATATTCCCACTTGTATCGGAAATCCAGCTCGGTCGGCCGGTCGGCGCGGACGAAGGCGTAGCCGCGGTTGGAGAGTCTATCCGCCGTGGTGGTATTGAGGCCGCAGACCAGGATCATCCTCTCGGCCGTGAACGCGCCGTACATAACGTTTTCGATATTCGGGGGCAGCTCCAGCGTGAAGTCCGCCGCCGCGGCGCTGCCGCAGCCGTAGAAGGCGTTGTCCCGAACCTCATAAAGAGACGCTGGCAGCGTGATATCCGTCAGGTTCGCGCAATCCCTGAAGGCGTTGTTGGAGATGTGGGTGACGCCCTCGGGAATGACCACCTTCGTGACGTTCGCGTTGTCCCGGAAGGCATTATCGTCGATCATCCAAACATACGCGGGGATATTCACCGTGGCGTCATTGCCCACATACTGCATCAGGCGCTCCACATGGCCTTCGGTGCCTTCGTTATTGTACCAGCGATAGCGGAAATCGGTCTCGCCGGTATAGGTATAATAGATACTGCTTGTATTGTTGTTGGAGCGGAACAGCGTCGCGGTATCGCTGCCGCGGTTGAAGCACGGTACCGCGCCGCAATTGCTGAAGGGTGTCGCGCCCAGCGTGGCGACGTGGTCGGGCAGGTTGTAGAAATGCGTGCCCGCCGCCGTGCATGCATAGTCAAAGGCGTCGCTGTCGATGCGCTGGAGGTTGGCGGAGAAGGTCACATCAGTCAGGTTAGCGCAGTAGGCGAACGAGCCGATCCCGATGTCCGTCACACTGTTTGCCATGGTGACGCGGGTCAGGTTGGTGCAATAGCGGAAAGCGTCTCTGTCCAGGGTCGTCACCGTGTTCGGGATGGTCACGCGGGTCACGGCGGTATTGTTCGCGAAAGCGCTCTCGCCGATGAGCACAGGCCCCGCGGGGATCGCTACGTTCCCGCCCACGCCCTTGTAGCCGATCAGGTACAGGGTGTCGACGTTGCTGACCTTCTTATACTGGTAGCGGAAGCCGTCGTCGGCGTCGTAGGCGAAGGTATAGCCGTTCGTCCTGACAAAGTCCTCCATACCGCTGTTCTTTTCGACCAACAGGCCCGCGCCGCATCTATAGAAGGCGTCTGAGCCGATGGTTACGCCGTCGGGCAGGCTGTAGACCGCGTTGGCGGCCTGGCCCACGCAGGTATCCCGGAAGGCCTCCTGGCCGATGGAGGTCAGACCCGAGGGGAAGTTGATGCCGGTCAGCGCGGTACAGCTGCGGAAGGCGTTCTGGGCGATGGATTCCACACTGGCGGGCAGCTGTACGCTTCGGAGGGCACTGCAGTTCTGGAACGCGCCGTTAGGGATTGCCGTGATCCCGGCGGGGATGTTGATCTCCGTCAGCGCCCGGCATCCGTAGAAGGCGTAATTGTTGATGGTGGTCAGGGTATCGGGCAGGTGCACCTGTGTCAGTCCTGAGGCATCTTCAAAGGCGGACTGCGGAAGCGTGGTAATGCTGTCAGGAATCGTGACCACTGTCAGCGACCGGCATTGGCGGAACACGTTGGTGCCCAGGCTGGTAATGCCGGTCAGGTCGATCTCCGCCAGCGCGTAGCAGCCAAAGAAGGCATCATTGGGCAGCACCGTGATGCCCGAAGGCAGATCAATGGCTGTCAAAGACTGGCAATCATAGAAGACCCCGCTGCCCAGGCTGGTCAGGCCTGCTGGCAGGTGCAGCTGTGTCAAAGCCTGACAGCCCTGGAAGGCGTTCTGACCCAAGCTAGTGACCGTGGCCGGAATCGTCACCCGTGTCATATTTCTCTTGCCGCTGAAGGCGTTGTTCCCGACGGCAATCACAGGCTTGCCCTCGATGGTGTCTGGAATCGTCACCTCGCCGGGCTGGCCGGACATCCCGGTAATGGTGACACCGCTGCTGGAGACGGTATAGCTGAGCCTGGGCAGCTCGTTCCCACCGATCAGGATATCTGCGCGGCAGTTCTCAAAAGCCCCCGCGCCCACCGTGATGCCGGCCGGAACAAAATAGTACCTCAGCTCTGCTGACGGATCGCCGGTACCTCGGAAGGCGCCTGCGCCGATCTGTTGCACACTGGCCGGCAGCTCGATCCGGGTGGCGCCAGTCAAGCCGCTGAACGCCTCCGCCTCGATCACCGTCAGCTCCTCCGGCAGTGTCAGCGTACCGCCGGCCGACGCGGCGCAGACCACCAGCGCCGCGCAGATCAGGGTCACAAGGAACAGCCATTTCTTCATCGTCAGTTCGCCTCCCTCAGCATCAGGTGCTCTCCGCCCCGCAGGAGGAGAGCGCATGTCTCCCGTATCTTTCTTTGTATCCGTCTGGTCACAGTTTACCCGACGCGGGCGCGTTAGGCAAGGAAGCGAAAGGCCAAATACAGGCTGAGAGAAGGGTTAGTTTTGGTTTAGGTGTCCTGTATGGTCTTAATTGATACCATTATATGCATGCGTTTTGCGATCCATCAACCAACGCCCGCTGCCGCCGGCCGGCACGGGAATCGTCCCGTCCACGTCCGGCTTCCCGGATCAGATCGGCATTTTCAGGCCCAAAGCTGGCAAATTCAGCGAAAAACCGCTTTACATCCCCCGCCTTTCCCGCTATAATGAAGCGGAAACCCTAAGGAAGAAACGGAGGCTGCATCCCATGGACAAGGAGTTCTACCTGAGCGTATACCGCCACTCGCTGGCGCATGTATTGGCCAAGGCCGTGATTGAGCTGTACGGCCCCGAGACCCAGTACGCCATCGGCCCGCAGATTGCCGACGGCTTCTACTACGATTTCCGCCTGCCCGTCTCCGTCAAGGAGGAGGATTTTCCGAAGATCGAGGCGCGCATGAAGGAGATCCTCAAGCGCCGCGAGCCCTGGACGCGGCTGGAGGTGTCCCGCGCGGAAGCCCTGGAGCTGTTCAAGGGCCAGAAGTATAAGACCGAGCTGATCCAGGATCTGCCCGAGGACGAGATCATCACGATCTACCGCACCGGCGACGACTTCGTGGACCTGTGCCGCGGCCCCCACATCGACAACAGCCAGGAGCTGATGAACGCGGCCTTCGAGATCCGCGCGGTCAGCGGCGCTTACTGGCGCGGCGACGAGCACAACGACGCCCTGCAGCGCATCTACGTCTGGGCTTTCCCGACCCGCGACGAGCTGAAGGCCCACAAGGCCCTGATCAAGGAAGCCCTGGAGCGCGACCACAAGAAGATCGGCGCGCAGCTGGACCTGTTCATGTTCGACGAGACGGCCCCCGGTATGGCCTACTGGCTGCCCCGCGGCTGGCGGATGTACCAGGCCCTGCTGGCCTACTCCCGCTCCATCCAGGAGCGCCACGGCTACACGGAGATCTCCGCCCCGCTGATCAACAAGAAGAAGCTCTGGCTGATCTCCGGCCACTGGGCCCACTACCAGAACAACATGTTCCTGGTGCCCGGCGTGTCCGGCAGCCTGGCGGCGGACGCCGAGATCCCCGGCGTGCTGTCCAATCCCCAGGACGGCCTGGACGAGGCCGCCACGGTGAAGCTGCCCGCCGGCAGTCCCCTGTTCAACGTGGAGCAGGACGACACCATGGGCGCGAAGCCGATGAACTGCCCCAACGCCATGATGACCTACAAGCGCACCATGCACTCCTACCGCGAGCTGCCTATCCGCTACAGCGAGTATGACGTGCTCCACCGCAAGGAGAAGTCCGGCCAGCTCAACGGTCTGTTCCGGGTGCAGGAGTTCCGCCAGGACGACGACCACACCTTCGTGATGGAGAGCCAGATCGAGGACGAGATCGCCGACATCATCGCCATCGCCGACGAGATCTACTCCACCTTCGGCCTGACCTATCGCGCCGAGTTTTCCACCCGTCCCGAGGACTTCATGGGCGACATCGAGGTCTGGAACCGCGCCGAGGCGGCCCTGAAGAAGATTCTGGACAAGAAGTACGGCGAGGGCGGCTACGAGGTCAACGAGGGCGACGGCGCCTTCTACGGCCCGAAGATCGACCTGCAGATCAAGGACGCCCTGGGCCGCGAGTGGCAGTGCGGCACCATCCAGCTGGACTTCCAGCTGCCCCACAACTTCGGCCTGACCTACGCCACCCGCGAGGGCGGCATCGAGATGCCCGTGGTCATCCACCGCGCCATCTACGGCTCCCTGGAGCGCTTCATCGGCATCATCATCGAGCACTTCAAGGGCAACTTCCCCTTCTGGATGTGCCCCGACCAGGTGGCCGTGGTGCCGATCCGCACCGAGCACAATGAGTACGGCCACAAGGTGGTCGACGCCCTGAAGGCCGCTGGCATCCGCGTGGACGCCGACTTCGCCGACAAGAACATGAACGAGAAGATCAAGGCCTTCAAGACCATGAAGGATCCCTACATCCTCGTGGTGGGCGACAAGGAGCAGCAGGACGGCACCGTGTCCGTGACCGTGCGCGGCAGCAAGGAGCAGCTGCACGGCGTGCCGCTGGAGAGCTTCATCGCCATGTGCAAGAAGATGAACGAGACCCGCTGCCTGGAGCTGCTGACCAAGGCGGAATAATCCTGACAGCATCAAAAAAGCCGGCCATGCGTGAGCGTTATCGCCCGCATGGCCGTTTTGCGTTGGAAGAGACGACCTCATCCGTCAGCCCGCAGGCGGGCTGACACCTTCCCCATAGGGGAAGGCATTCGGAGACCGTCTCTCAGCCTTCCCCCTTGGGGAAGGTGGCAGCGTCGTCAGACGCTGACGGATGAGGTTCTCTGCAGCCGTTTATCCTCCGATTCTTCTTCCCCCGCGCCTGTGCAGCTGCTTCTGGTAGCAGTCGTCACACAGGCGGTGGGGCCAGTTCCACATCAGCCGGCGGTGGCACTCGGCGCACCGCTTTTCCTGCAGCTTCTGGGTGGAGAGGATGTGGATGATCCCCTGGGAGATCAGATCCTTCCGGCGCTGAATCTCCTCGAGAATCCCGTCCGGCTCCTCGAGGAACAGCCGGGTGTAGTTGTAGTACAGGTCGCACCGCCGGTAGTCCGCCTCCAGGCCGTCCAGCATCGCCGTGGAGCACAGCTCCGGGTCGATCATCTCCGGGATCGCGCCCAGCACGTCGATGTGCTCCTTCCGGCACTCGGCCCGGTACATCCCCCGCCAGCGCTCCATCAGATCCGGCTCCGTCTCGTCGAAGGGGATGCAGATGAAGCGGTAGAGCAGCTCCTTGTCCGTGTGGGCATTCTCCAGCATCGTGGCCAGGGCCATCATGCGCTGGGTGGACGCCTTGGAGAAGAAGCCCTTGTCCTTCATGGACATCCACTGGCGGATGATCTCCGTCAGCGGCAGCGGCAGGCCCAAGAGGGACACCGGGAAGCGGATGACCGCCTCGGTCAGCGGCGGCAGCGTCCGGGCCAGGGCCTCGTTGACCAGCCGCCAGAAGCCGAAGGCGTTGACATAGCCCACCTCATAGATGCCGTAGCGCCCGGCGCGGCCCGCGATCTGCTTGAACTCCGCGTCCGTCAGCGTGCGCGTGATGTCCCCGTCGTATTTCTCCGATTCCAGGAACACCACCCGCTGGATCGGCAGGTTCATGCCCATGGCGATGGCGTCCGTGGAGACGATGACCTCCGAGTCCCCGGTGCGGAAGCGCTCAGCCTGGTCGCGCCGCACGTCCGGCGGCAGCGCGCCGTAGATCAGCGACACCCGGCAGCCATTCTGCCGCAGCTCCGCCGCCACCGCGTGCACCCGGGCCTTGGAGAAGACGATCAGCGCGTCGCCGGGGCGGATGGAGCCCGGGAAGTGGAAGCTCGAGCGCTCCATCATCAGCGGGGTCATGCGCTCGTGCCGCACGATGCGCAGCTCGTCCCCGCACTCCCGGATCATCGCGGTCAGGATGGCCTCGGCGTCCGGGGAGGCACAGGCATGAATCTCGTCCGCGCACAGGCCCAGCAGGGCATCCGTCCAGGCGCCGCCGCGATCGCGGTCCGCCACCATCTGGCACTCGTCGATCACCGCGATGTCGTAGTGGGCCTTCAGATCCGCCATCTCCACCGTGGAGGACTGCACCCGCGCGTCCGGCACCTGGATGCGCTCCTCCCCCGTGACCAGGCTGCAGGGAACGCCGTCCTGGTTGAGGGTGTCGAACTGCTCCGCCGCCAGCAGGCGCAGCGGCCCCAGGTAGATGCCGTTCATGGCGCTGTGCAGGCGGAGGATGCCGTCGTAGGTCTTGCCGGAGTTGGTAGGCCCCAGGTGCAACACGAAGCGGCGGCGCATGCTCCGCGCCCGGGGATAGAGGTCGATGTAGCGCTTCGGGATCGCGTTGACCAGGGCGGACTGAAGCTCCTGCTTCTGCCGCTGGGCCGCGTCGGTCTGGCGCTGCAGCCGGCTGACGAAGGGGTTGGACGCCAGCAGGCGCCGGATGCGCTTGAGCGGAAAGCCCTTGCGCGTCTCGGTGCAGATCATGGCCTGGGCACGGCGGATGTCCCTGCGCAGGGCCGCGGCCAGCTTCTCGCCGCCCGGCAGGGTGAGGTTCTGGCAGGCCGCCAGCTCCGGGAAGGCGCGGTACAGCTCCTCCTGCAGCGCCATCACCATGCTCTTGGGGAAGTAGGCCTTCTCGATCACGCTGTCCGGCACGCCGCCCCGGAAGGGCCCGTCCAGCAGGGCGGACAGGATACGGGCCGGCCGCTCCGCCTCCCGCGCCGGGATCATGGACGTCAGGTTGTCGTGCCGCAGGGCGTGCTCCACCTGGCGGTCGGTCTGGGCGGTCAGCTGGGGCAGCTGCTTTTGGAAGAAGCGCTGGGGCATGTGCTGCTCCAGGCGGTGGACGGCTGCGTAGGCCTTGCCGAGGGTGACGCGGCTGTGCGAGACCGAACGCAGGAAGGGCAGATCGACGGAATGACCGCGCCGCAGCTCACTGAGGATCAGCGGCTCCAGCTGCGCGAACTCGGCCTGGTGGTATTCCTGCACCAGCTCGCCCCGCTGCAGGGCCTGGTACACCTTGTCACGCCGCTTCTGCTGGTACAGCGTGCGGGCGAAGGCCTCGCCCTGGAGGCAGGCGTCCCGCTCCTCGGCGCTCATGCGCTTCATGTCCGGCTCCAGCTGCCGGAGAGCCCGCTGGCGCAGGTACTCCTCGCGCTCCGCGCTGACCAGCTGGGCATAGATGGCCAGCGCCTCCGTGTGCTCCATTCCGTCACCTCCTTCCTCGCATCATGATAGCAGAAATCCGCGGGAAACGCAATCAAGGGCAAAGGGAAGGCCAGGCGTGCGGGTTGTCCGTAGCCTGGCCTTGATTGTATTTAGAATAATCTTACGCTTTCCCGATGGACCCAAACAGCTCCATCTTCTCGATGCACTTGGCCTTGGTGGCCTCCAGGCCGGGCGCCAGCAGGTTGCGGGGGGTGTAGCCGTTCTTGATGCGGTCCTTGCCCTCCTCGATGTACTTGCGGGTCGCCTCGGTGAAGGCGATCTGGCACTCGGTGTTCACGTTGACCTTGGTCACGCCGAGGGTGATGGCCTTGCGCACCTGCTCGCTGGGGATGCCGCTGCCGCCGTGGAGCACCAGGGGCAGATCGCCGGTCAGCTTCTGGATGTTGTCCAGCACGTCGAAGTGCAGGCCCTTCCAGTCCGCCGGGTACTTGCCGTGGATGTTGCCGATGCCGGCCGCCAGCAGGTCGACGCCCAAATCCTTCATGATCTCGCACTGCTTGGGATCGGCGCACTCGCCCTCGGAGATGCGGCCGTCCTCCTCGCCGCCGATGGCGCCCACCTCGGCCTCGATGGTCACGCCCTTGGCGTGGCACAGGCCGATGAGGTAGCGGGTCTTCTCGATGTTTTCCTCCATGCTCAGCTTGGAGCCGTCGAACATGATGGAGCTGAAGCCGCCCTCGAGGGCCGCCAGCGCCTCGTCATAGGTGCCGTGATCCACGTGCAGGCACACCGGCACGGTGATCTTCAGGTAGTCCATGAAATCCTTCACCATATCGGTGATGGTGTGGTAGCCGCCCATGTACTTGGCTGTGCCGCCGGAGACGCCCAGAATGATCGGGGACTTCACTTCCTCGGCCGCCAGCAGGAAGGCGCGCACGGACTCCATGTTGTTCAGGTTGAAATGGCCCACCGCATAGTGGTTCTTCTTCGCGTCGGCCAGCATTTCTTTGGTATTGACGTAGGGCATGATCTTTCTCCTTTGCTGAGACATTGGGGACAGGGGTTGGCGGCATCGCGCGGCAGCGGGATGCCGCAGTCATGATAGCACTTTTCCGCTGCAGCGGAAAGCCGAAAATCAGGCAGGTCTGCGGACAGTTAGGACATTTAAGCTACAGCGAGAGCTCCTTGTTCTTGGCCACGCGCATGTAGATGACCAGGGTGGTGATCGTGAAGAGGGTCAGCACCGTGGAGGCCGCGCAGGCGCGGGCGTCCGTACCGCCGACCACCAGCACGTAGACCAGCAGGTTCAGCGTGATGGTCTTGTAGCTGTAGAGCATGACGGAGGAGGACAGCTCGGTGATCAGCGTCACCCAGGTCATGACCGCGCCGGCCGCCACACCGTTGAACATCATCGGGATCGTGATCTTCCAGAAGGTCTTGAACTTGCTCGCGCCCAGGCTCGCGGAGGCCTCCTCCACCGTGATGGGGATCTGCTGGAGCACGGCCACCGAGGAGCGGATGGTGTAGGGCATGCGGCGGATGCACATGGCCACCACCATGATCCAGGCGGTGCCGGTGAGCACCAGCGGCCCGTTGTTGAAGCCCATGATCATCGCGATGCCGATGACGGCGCCCGGGATGATGTAGGGGATCATGGACATAGTGTCGATCACGTTGTTGACCAGGTTCCGGCGGCGCACCACCAGGTAGGAGATGAGCATGGCCAGCACCACGATGATGATCAGCGCGCCGCCGCAGATGCGCAGGGTGTTCCACACCGCCGGGCCGAGGTCGGGCCACACCGTGCGGTAATTCATGAAGGAATAGCCCGGCTTGATGATGTTGCCCGTGCGGCTGACGTTGTGGAAGGAGTAGTACACCAGGAAAAGCTGGGGCGCGTAGGAGATGACCACCATCCCGTACAGGAACAGGTGGATGAAGAAGCTGCCGATCTTCCCGGCCTTCCTGCGCTCGATGGGATGCAGGGCGTTCATCGTGAAGGAGAAGCGGTTGGAGGACCACTTCTGCAGCAGGAAGATGACCGCCGTGATGATGACGGCGATAACGGCGATGGCCGCCGCGAAGTTGTAGTTGGTGCCCACCTCGCCCACGTACTGCTGGTAGATGATGACCGGGAAGGTCATGTAGCCCTCGCCGATCATGCGCGGGGTGCCGAAGTCGGCCAGGGAGCGCATGAAGACCATCAGGCCGGCCGCCAGGATGGAGGGCATGCACAGCGGGATGACCACCTTGAAGAAGCGCTTCACACCCTTGCAGCCCATGTTGGAGGAGGCCTCCAGCAGGGAGTTGTCCACGTTCTTCAGCGCGCCGTTGACGTAGAGGAACACCAGCGGGAAGAGCTTCGTGGACAGGGCCAGCAGGATGCCGCCGAAGCCGTAGATGCTCGGCAGACGTATGCCGAACCAGGCGCGGATCAGCTTGGTGATCGCGCCGCCGCGGCCCAGCAGCAGCACCCAGGAGTAGGCCCCCAGGAAGGGCGCGGACATGGAGCAGAGGATGATCATCACCATGAGGAAGTTGCGGCCGCGCACCTCGTACATCGTGTAGAGGTAGGCCATCGGCACGCCGATGATCAGGGTGATGACCGTCGCCGAGATGGAGACCTTGAAGCTGTTGATGACCGTGTAGGCGTAGCCGTGGTCGGGGTCGAAGAAGCGCTCAAAGTACCGCAGGGTGAAGGCGCCGGTGGTCTCGTCCCGCACGGAGTTGATCAGCAGCTTGAGCATGGGATAGAGCATGAACAGGATGTACAGGCCCAGCAGCCCCAGGCTGATGATGACCCACATATCCCATTTCCTTTTTCTTGTCATGCGGACGCACCTCCGATCAGGCTATCAGCGAGCGGCTGCCGTCCTGGGTGAAGACGTTGATCTTCTCGCCCTTGACCGTCATGCGCACGGTGCTGCCCTTAGCCAGGATGTCGTCGATGCGGCTCTCCTGGATGATCTCCACGCGCTCGCCGGTCTCCAGCCGCACGAGGTAGTGGGTGTTCAGCCCCAGGAAGGTGGAGAACTCCACCGTGCCGCGGATGCCCTCGCCGCCGTCCACGATGACCAGTTCCTCCGGGCGCACGGAGGCCTGCACGGTCTGCCCCGCCTGGGCCTCGGCCGTCAGGTTCGGCATCGGCAGCTGATAGCCGCCGAAATCCACCGCCAGCGCGCCGTCCTTCGCCACCAGCTTCTTCTCCAGCACGTTGGTGCGGCCGATGAAGGTGGAGACGAAGAGGTTCGCGGGGCGCTGGTAGAGGGCCTTCGGGGTGCCGATCTGCTGGATGACGCCCGCGTTCATCACGGCGATGCGGTCGGACACCGCCATGGCCTCCTCCTGGTCGTGGGTGACGTAGACCGTGGTGATGCCCAGCTCGTTCTGGATCTCCTTGATGACCTCGCGCATCTCCACGCGCAGCTTGGCGTCCAGGTTGCTCAGCGGTTCGTCCATCAGCAGCACGTCCGGCTCGATGGCCAGGGCGCGGGCCAGGGCGACGCGCTGCTGCTGGCCGCCGGAGAGACGGTCGGGCAGGCGGTCCTTGTACTCCTGGATCTTCATCATGTTCAGGAATTTCTCGGTCTGCGCCTCGATCTTGTCCTTCGGCAGCTTGCGGTTCTGCAGGCCGAAGGCTACGTTCTTCTTCACCGTGAGGTGCGGGAAGATCGCGTAGTTCTGGAAGACCATGCCGATGTTGCGCTTGGAGGGATCCAGATCGTTGATGCGGCGGTCGCCGAAGTAGAAGTCGCCGCCCTCAATGGTGTTGAAGCCCGCGATCATGCGCAGCAGCGTGGTCTTGCCGCAGCCCGAGGGGCCGAGCAGGGTGAAGAACTCGCCCGGCCGGATGTCCAGGGACAGATCGGGGATGATGACATTGTCCCCATATTTCTTCAGCGCGTGATTGATTCTGATCTCGACATTCATGGCATTCATCCTCGCTGTTTGGATTCAGACAGAAACAAACCGGACACGGCACACCGCCGTGCCCGGTCAGGTTACACAGTCAGATAGAAACGATTCCTTCAGATCTTACTTGAAGATCTCGCGCCAATGATCGTGGATGGCGGGCTGATTCTCAGACAGAGCCTGCACGTCGGCCACCAGGTAGTTGATGTCAGCCAGGTTGACCATCAGCTTGTTGGGGTTCTCCAGCTCGAGGTTGGCGTTGGCCTGACGGGCGCCGCACTCGTTGTAGATGGCCTGGCCCTCGTCGGACAGCAGCCAGTCGATGAACAGCTTCGCGTTCTCCATGTTCTTCGCGCCCTTGATGATGGCGGAACCGAAGGCGATGGAGGTGACACCCTCGACGGGGTACACGATGTGGCAGCCCAGCTCGGCGGGATCGTCGACCTCGCCCTGCATCTGCACCACGGCCGGCTCATAGGTCAGGCCGACGGTGTATTCGCCCTGGTACACGGTCTTGTAGGGGCCGGAGGAGGAGGAGGCGATGACCAGATCGTTGTCATGCAGGCCCTTGATGTAGTTCCAGGCTTCCTCGCTGTCCCAGCCGCCGAAGTCGGTCAGGATCATCTGCAGGTTGTTCCAGGCGGAGGAGGAGGCGGTAGGATCGGCGGAGATGACCTGGCCCTTCAGGGCGGGATCCAGCAGGTCCTTCAGGCCGGTGATCTTCACGCCGGCTTCGGCTTCCAGCTCGTCATTGACCCACAGGCAGGGGATCTGGGTGTCGTGATAGGACAGGATGCCGGTCTTGTTCTTCATGTCCTCGGGCATCTTGGCGTCCCACTCGCTCACGTAGGGCTCCAGGCAGTCGGCCAGGTCGCCCAGGGTGTCGGCATACACCAGGCCGCCGAACATGGCGTCCGCCTGGGGATTGTCCTTCTCGTTGATGATGCGGGCCTTGCTCTCGCCGGCGCCGGCCTTGGTGAACTTCACGTCGATGTTCGGATACTTCTTCATGAAGCCGTCGATGACCAGGGCGGTGTACTGACGCTCGCTGACCGTGGTGTACAGGATCAGCTCGCCGGAGGGGCCGTCATCAGCCAGGGCCGGAATGACCAGGCTGCCGAGGCACAGCGCCAGGGCCAGAACCAGTGCTAACAGTTTCTTCATGGGGATACCTCCTATTGTATTGCTGCAAACCTGCTCACAGCCCGTGGCAGGCCCACGCTCAGGATAGGGATGCGAGGAAGCGCTCGGCCTCCGCGCGATTCGGGATGCCCTGCCTGCCGCCTGTGCGCAGGCATTTGAGGGCGGAGACGGCGCTGGCGAAGCGGATGCACCGCCGCACGTCCCCGCAGAGAAGCCATTCGGAGAGGAAGGCGCCGTGGAAGACGTCCCCCGCGCCGGTGGTGTCCACCGCCTCGACCCTAAAGGCCGGGAAGGCTTCCACCCTGCCGTCGATGAGGGCCAGGCTGCCCTCGCTGCCGCGGGTCATCATCACCACGCGCTTCTGCACGCCCTGGGCCGCCATGAAGCGCAGCGCCTCCTCCGGGTTCTCCCTGCCGGAGACCTTGAAGGGGTAGACCGCGTTCATGATCAGGATGTCCGCCATCGCGGCCAGGCGCAGGTTGCGCTCGTTGTCCGCCTGGCGCGAGCATCCGTCCAGAGAGACCGTGACGCCGGCCTCCCGGGCGATGGCCGCGGCCGCCATGGCGTTGTCCCAGCGGGTACCGTCCAGGTGCAGCACAGCCGCCTCGCCGATCTGCCGCCGCTGATCCTCATCGAAGGGAATCGGCGCGAGGCTGTCCCGGCACGGGAACTTGGTGCGGGAGCCGTTCGCGGGATTGACCATCACGATGGACTGGCTGGAGATGCCCTCCACCCGGCGCACGCCGCGGGTGTCGACGCCCTCGCGCTCGAAGCCGTGCAGGATGCTCTCCCCCGCGCCGTCCGTGCCCAGGTTCGCAATTACCTCAGCGGGCGTGCCCAGCCGCGACGCCGCCACCAGCGCGGTCGCCACAGCGCCGCCGCCCTGGCTGCCGTCCATGGCGGTGATGTGGGTGGAGCCGTCCTCAGGCGGATAGGCCTCCACCGTGCAGATGAGATCCTGGCAGCAATGCCCGACGCCGACCACGCTTTTCTTCCGCTCGACCACAGGCTCTCACGGCCTCCTCATCCGGTGAAATTAATTTCATCCTTGCTCTTCCACAGGTTTCTCTTTCCGAGCATCATCATAGCACGAGATGGCGTTTCTGTCAAGTTCCCGACCTAAATAATCATGACAGACTTCTTGCGTGTTTCTGTTGACAAGGCCTTTCCTTGCCTTTATAATGGAGACGGAGCATCCATCTGCCTGTTTGATAAAAGTTTTTTCGTCTGATCCCCGGCCTCGGGCCCTTGCCCGGGGCGTCCCGCGAGACAGGAGGAACCCGCCATGCCATCCGCCCAGGAACTGCAGGCGCAGGCGAACCGACACCGCCGCGCCATCGTGGACATGATCCACACCGCCAACGCCGGTCACCCCGGCGGCTCCCTCTCGGTCATCGATGTGCTGACCGCCATCTACGCCACCGACGTCGACCTCCACGCCGAGGCCCGTAGCCGCGTGGTGCTCTCCAAGGGGCACGCCGTCCCCGCCCAGTACGCCATCCTGCACGAGGCCGGCATCCTCTCCGACGCGGAGATGGGCACCCTGCGCCAGCTCGACTCACGCCTGCAGGGCCATCCCTGCACCCACCGCCTGCCCGAGGTGGACGCCACCACGGGCCTCCTCGGCCAGGGACTCTCCCAAGGCATCGGCATGGCGCTGGCCAAGCGGATGCAGGGCGATCCCCATCGGGTATATGTCGTGTGCGGCGACGGCGAGATGCACGAGGGCCAGATCTGGGAGGCCGCGGCCCAGGCCGCCCAGTGGAAGCTGAACAATCTGATCTGCGTGGTGGACGAGAACCACCTCTCCTCCTCCGGCGTCACCCGCGAGGTGATCGACAACCGGGACCTCGCCGAGAAGTTCCGCGCCTTCGGCTGGACAGCGGAGACCATCGACGGCCACGACATGGAGCAGATCCTGGCCGCGCTCGAGCGCGCCCGGGCCTGTGAGGACGGGCCCTACGCCATCATCGCGGAGACGGTGAAGGGCAAGGGCGTCTCCTATATGGAAAACAACGTGGCCTACCACTCCTCCGGCATCTCCGGGGAGCTGTACGAGCGGGCCCTCCGCGACCTGGACGCGCTGGAAGGAGGTCAGTGACATGGCCATGGAAACCGTATCTCTCCGCGACTATGTCGGCAAAACCCTCAACGCCCTCTATGACGACCGGATGGTGGTGCTGGACGGCGACCTGTCCGGGGCCACCCGCAGCGCTCACTTCCAGAAGGAGCACCCGGACCGCTTCGTCGAGTGCGGCATCTCCGAGTGCAGCGCCGTGTCCGTCGCCACGGGCCTGGCGATGGAGGGCATGATCCCGTTCTACGTCAACTTCGCCCTCTTCTGCACCGGCTCCGCCTGGACCCAGGTGCGCATGGCCTGCTACGCCGGCGCGAACCTGAAGCTGCTCTCCACCCACCCGGGCATGGACAACGGCCCGGACGGCGCGAGCCATCACGCCTGCGAGGACATCGCCCTGATGCGCCCGCTGCCCGGCATGCGCATCCTGATCCCCCAGTCGCCGGAGGAGCTGCGGGAGGCCGTCGCCGATGCCCTCGCCGTCCCCGGCCCCTGCTACATCCGCGTCAGCCGCGACGTGGTGCCGGTGCTGACGGATTCCCTCGCCGCCGGTCAGCCCTTTGGCGGCGCGAAGCAGATCTATGACGACGGCAGCGACTTCGCCATCGTCTACGAGGGCACGGCCCTCATGGCCGCCAAGCAGGGCTTTGACCAGCTCCGGGCGGAGGGCCTGCGCGGCCGCATGATCCAGCTCCAGACCGTGAAGCCCTTCCCCGCCGACGCCCTGTGGGAGCTGGTGAAGGACGTGCGCCGCATCGTCACCGTGGAGAACCACTCGGTGATCGGCGGCCTGGCCGGCGCGGTGTGCGAGGCCCTGGCGGAGCGGGGCGTCCATCCCCCGGTGCGCAAGGTCGGCGTGCAGGACGTCTTCACCCAGTCCGGCCCCACGGCCCAGGTCAAGGCCCGCTACGGCCTCGACGGCCAGCACGTGGTCGAGGCTGTCAAGGCCCCTTAATCCACACTTAAGTAGACGCAGGGCGAAGGGGTCCCGGGGGCGCCGAACGCCCGGAAAACTCCACAGTGTGGAGTTTTCAGTGAGGCGAAAGCGGCAGCGACATGACCGCAAAGCCCCCGGGTCGGCCGATAGGCCGAAAGCTATCTTACAGTAATGAAACATTCTTAAACTAAAAATAATTCAGAAGGGAGGTTTTGAGATGCCGCAAACCGGTTCCGGCGCCGCTGAGCAGCAGGTCGCCGCCTACTTCGCCGCCCAGGGCAGCGGCATCCTCCAGCTCTCCCTCTCGGAGATCGCCCTAAACTGCGGGGTCTCCGAGCCGACCGTGGTGCGCTGGTGCCGCCACGCGGGCTACACCGGGCTGAAGGATTACAAGATCGCCCTCGCCCGACAAGCCCCGGCCGCCGAGCCCATCGCCGAGGCCGACAGCCACAGCGAGATCAAGCGCAAGGTGTTCGCGGGCTGCCTGGACAGCGTGCAGACCTCCCTGCGCACGCTGGACGACGAAGCCCTGACCCGCGCCGTCGGGCTGCTGGCCTCCGCCCGCAACATCGACGTCTACGCCACGGGCGGCTCAGCGCCCATTGCCAGCTACCTGCGCCATCAGCTGCTCAAGCTGGGCATCCGGGCCAACATCTGGTCGGATCGCTCCTCCATGATGCTCTCTCAGTCGGGCCTGTCCCCGCAGGACGCCGTGCTGGCCATCTCCTGCACCGGCGCCACCGCCTCCGTCGCGGATGCTCTGGCCGCTGCCCGCGGGCACGGCGCGGCGACGCTCTGCATCACCAACAGCGCCGACAGCGCGGTGGCCCAGAGCGCCGACGTGGTGCTGGTGACGGCGGGCGGCTCGTTCCTGGGCAGCAACGCCTATGCCCGCCTGGCGCAGATGGCCGTTGTGGATACGCTCTTCGCCTGCCTCACTGTCAGGCAGTAGGGTTCCGCGCCTGCGGGCGCGGGCAGGGGGCTTTGCGATCGCCCCCTGACAACCCTTCGCCCGCAGCCGCACTTACACCTTGGCTCTCCCTCTGGGAGAGCTGTCGAGCGAAGCGAGACTGAGAGGGCTCGCCCAAAGAACAAAAGAACAGGCATGCCCATGACACGGTTTCCCGTCCGGCATGCCTGTTCTCTTTTTTCTGTTGTCAGTATTCGCCCAGCCATCTGGGGCTGGTCTCCTCCACCGCCTTGCCCTGCTTCAGGCTCTCGGGCACGTTCAGCACGCGCTGGTTGCGGCTGCCGCGGAAGTTCAGCTCCAGGCTGCGCTGCGCGAGGATGAAGGGCCCGTCGATCAGCACGTCGATGTGGCGCAGCAGCTCCCGCTGGGCCTTGGTGCCCGCCGCCAGGTGCTCGTACAGGTAGCCGGTGTAGGAGGCGACTTCGTAGCCCGCGTCCTTCAGCAGGAGGGCCAGGGGCAGCAGGGCCTCCGCCTGGGCGAAGGGCTCGCCGCCGGAGAAGGTCACGCCCCGGCACAGCGGGTTTTCGCGCACCACGGAGAAAAGCTCCTCCGCCGTCCGTTCCGCGCCGCCCTCGAAGGGCCAGGTCTCCGGGTTGTGGCACCCCGGGCAGTGGTGCGGGCAGCCCTGGACGTAGAAGGTCGTGCGAATGCCCGGCCCGTCCACGATGCTGTCCCGCGTCATGCCCGCCAGGCGGATGGCCGGCGCGCCCGCTGTCATCAGGCGTCCTGGGCCAGGCTGTGCTTGACCCGGTCGCGTTCCTCGGCGCGCTTGGCGTCGTTCCACTTGTCCATGGTGCCCACAAGGTAGCCGGTGATGCGGCGAATGCGCTCGAAGCCCACGCCCTCGCCGAGCTTTTCGTCCTGGTTGTCGAGGGTCGCGGTGGGGGTCTGGGTCTTCATCTGTTCGTCCATAATCAATACCTCCAAAATCACACTTTCAAAAAATCATTACTCAATTCCCCTGAACGCCACCACATCGGGGTAGAGCTTTTTCAGCTCGTCGATGCGGTTCTGGGGGACGCGGTGGCCTTCGCGGCGGCCGCAGCGCGGGCACACGTCGCCGATGACGCCCACGTAGCCGCACACCGGGTCGCGGTCCACCGGGTGGTTGATGCTGCCGTAGCCGATGTTGCAGTCGTGCATCCAGCGCACCACCTGCTCAAAGGCCTCCACGTTGCGGGCGGTGTCGCCGTCCAACTCCACATAGCTGATGTGGCCGGCGTTGCACAGGGCGTGGTAGGGCGCCTCCAGGCGGATCTTGTCGTAGGCCGAGATCGGGAACCACACCGGGATGTGGAAGCTGTTGGTGTAGTACTCGCGGTCGGTGATGCCGGGCAGCTTGCCGTAGCGCTTCTGATCCTGCTTGATGAACTTGCCGGAGAGGCCCTCGGCGGGGGTCGCCAGCAGGGTGAAGTTCATCTTCATCGCCTGGGACTTCCGGTCACAGAAGTCGCGCATGTGCTGGATGATGGCGATGCCCTTCTCCTCCATCTCGGCGCTCTCGCCGTGGTGATGGCCGTAGAGGGCGGTCAGGGTCTCCGCCAGGCCGATGAAGCCGATGGACAGCGTGCCGTGGCGCAGCACCTCGCGGATCTGGTCGGCGACGTGCAGCTTGTCCGAATCCAGCCACACGCCCTGCCCCATCAGGAAGGGGAAGTTGTACACGTGCTTCTGGGCCTGGATTTCAAAGCGGTCCAGCAGCTGCTGGGCCACCAGCTCCAGCATCTCATCCAGCCGCTTGTAGAAGGCGGCCTCGTCGTGATGGCTCTCCAGGGCGATGCGCGGCAGGTTGATGGAGGTGAAGGACAGGTTGCCGCGGGAGTAGGAGATCTGCCGGTTGGGGTCGTACACATTGCCGATCACGCGGGTGCGGCAGCCCATGGTGGCCACCTCAGTCTCGGGACGGCCGGGCACGTAGTACTGCAGGTTGTAGGGGGAATCCAGGAACACGAAGTTCGGGAACAGCCGCTTGGCGCTGACCTTGCAGCTGAGGCGGAACAGGTCGTAGTTCGGATCGTCGGGGTTGTAGTTGACGCCTTCCTTCACCTTGAAGATGTGGATCGGGAAGATGCAGGTCTCGCCGTGGCCCAGGCCCGCGTCCAGGGCCAGCAGCACGTTGCGCATGGCCATGCGGCCCTCGGGGGTGATGTCCGTGCCGTAGTTGATGGAGGAGAAGGGCGTCTGGGCGCCGGCGCGGGAGTGCATCGTGTTCAGATTGTGCACGAAGCCCTCCATGGCCTGGAAGGTCTCGTGGTCGGTACGCTTCCACGCGCGGGAGCGCACGCGCTCCAGCAGGTGCAGCAGCTCGTGGCCGTTGATGTCCAGCGCCGCGGAGAGGGCGTTGGCCAGCTTGCCGTCGAAGCCGGGCTTGTTCTCCAGCTTGGCCAGCTCGCCCTGGGTGCGCTCGGTCTCCATCACGACCTTGCGCACGGTGTCGCCCAGGTCGTCCGCGTCCAGCCTGTCCTCCACCACGTCGGTCAGGATGCGCAGGAAGTTCTTGTGATAGGTCTTGCCCACGCCCTCGGCCATCGCGTAGTCGAAGTTGGGGATGGACTGGCCGCCGTGCTGATCGTTCTGATTGGACTGGATCGCGATCGCCGCCAGCGCCGCGTAGCTCTGAATCGACTGAGGCTCACGCAGGTAGCCGTGCCCGGTGGAGAAGCCGCCGTGGAACAGGCTGAGGATATCGATCTGCGTGCAGGTGGTGGTCATGTGGTAGAAGTCGAAATCGTGGATATAGATATCGCCCTCCCGGAAGGCCTTGGCGTGCTCCGGGCGCAGCAGGTACATCTCGTTATAGGCCTTCGCGCCCGCGGAGCCGATCTGCAGCATGCTGCCCATGGCGGTGTTGCCGTCGATGTTGGCGTTGTCCCGCTTCAGGTCGCTGTCGATGGCGTCCTCCTGGGTGATCTCGTTGATGGTCTTCATCAGGGCCGTGTTGGCGTCGCGGGTGGTGGTGCGGTTGGCACGGTAGAGGATGTAGGCCTTCGCCGTGTCGTTGTAGCCGTAGTCCATCAGCTGGCGCTCGACGGTGTCCTGGATCGTCTCGATGTCCGGCGACTTGGACGGGAAGAGGGCCTCCAGCTTGGCCTCCACCGCGTTGGCGACGCGGGCCGCGTCCTCCGCGTTGCCCTCCCGCACCGACTCCATGGCGCGGAGCACCGCGGAGGCAATCTTGCTCTGGTCATACAGCACGTGCCGTCCGTCGCGCTTGATGATGCTGCGTATCATGGGAATCATCCCCCTGTTTCAGATTCTTCCGCCCTGCGGCCGGGCCCGCCTTCCGGCCAAATGAGGCCGCAGAAACACGTCGCCCGTGGGACACCGCAAAGCAACCCACATCTTGAGTGTGATGGGTTTTTACAATACCATATTTTGTACCATTCCCAGCCTTTTGTCAAGGGGGTTTACAAGTGTGAACAACACGTTACACAGGAAAAACTTTGGAGATACACAGCTTAAGCCAGTTCCATGCGCGACTCCCATTTTGTGTTATTCCGATCCCCGCCGGGCATCCTTCTCCCCGGCGTGAGCTCCGCAACTGCAGCAAAAAACCGGGGCGCACACAGGGTACGCTCCCGGCAGGGAAACCATTCCAGGGCTCACACCAGCTGACGCCTGGCGCGCTCCTTGTCGGCCTCGGCGTCGTCGGCCGGATACCACATCGGCTCCACCAGATGCACGGCGCAGGCCTCGCCCTCGGCGAAGGTCACGCGGTGGGGCGTCTGCACCTTGAGCAGCTGCTCGCCCACCGGCACCAGGTACTCGGTGCGGTCGGTCAGGAAGATGCGCTTCTCGATGTGGGTCGCGAAGCCGCCCTCCCCCGGGCCGGTCAGGGCGATCTCGTTCGGGCGGGTCGCCACCACCATCTCGCTGGCGGCGTCGGCGGGCACGGCGAGATCCAGCGCCTGCTCCATATGGCCCTTCGGGTAGGCCTTGCCGTCCTGCACCGCCACCTCGATGAAGGTGCTCTCGCCCAGGAAGTTGTGCACAAAGCGGTTGCAGGGCTTGTTGTAGAGGTTCTCGGGCGTGTCGATCTGCATGATCCTGCCCATGTCGCACACCATCATCCGGTCGGAGATGGCCATGGCCTCGCTCTGGTCGTGGGTCACGAAGATGATGGTGAAGTTGAACTTGCGCTGCAGGGCCTTGATCTCAAAGCGCATGGTCTCGCGCAGCTTGGGGTCGAGGTTGGACAGCGGCTCGTCCAGCAGCATCACCTTCGGGTTGGTCACGATGGCGCGGGCCAGGGCGATGCGCTGCTGCTGGCCGCCGCTCAGGTCGCCGGGGAACACGTTCTCCAGGCCCGTGAGGCTCGTGTGGTGCAGGGCCTCGTTCACGCGCTTGACGATGTCGGTCTTGTTGAGTTTCTGGATGCGCAGCGGGAAGGCCACGTTCTCGAACACGTTCATGTGGGGCCACACCGCGAAGGCCTGGAACACCATGCCCAGTCCGCGCTCCTCGGGCGGCACGTAGAGGTTCTTCTTGCTGCTGGACACCAGGCGTCCGCACAGCTCGATCTCGCCCTCGGTCAGGTCCTCAAAGCCCGCGATCATGCGCAGGGTCGTGGATTTGCCGCAGCCGGAGGGGCCCAGGAAGGAGAAGCACTCGCCCTCGTGGACATTCAGGTTGAAATCGTCCACCGCCACGATGTCGCCGAGGGTTTTGGTGGTGAATTTCTTCGTCACATGGTTCAGCACAATCTGATCTGCCATGGCTGCTCAAACCCCCTTCCTGTCCTTGGTCAGCTTGGTGACGATGGTGTTCAGGATGATGATGATGCCGATGGCCACGGTCGCCAGGGCCGCCGCCTGCGGAATCATGCCGGCGTCACGCAGGGAGTAGATCTGCACGCCCAGGGTGCGCGTGTAGGGGCCGTAGAGCAGGATGGAGGTCGTCACCTCGCGCATGGCCGGCAGGAAGATCAGGAAGAAGCCGGAGACCATGGCAGGGCGGATCAGCGGCAGCGTGATGTCCGCCAGGCTCTCCGTGTGGCTCGCGCCGCAGACACGGGCCGCCTCCTCCAGCGACGAGTGCACCTGCAGCAGGGCCGCCGAGGAGGTCTTCATGCTGAAGGACAGGTAGCGCGCCAGGTAGGCCACCAGGATGATCCAGATGGTGTTGTAGAGGTTGATGCCGGCGATGCGGCCGCTCCAGGCCAGGATGACGCCGATGGACAGCACCGTGCCCGGGATGGCGTAGGGCAGCATGGAGATGACCTCCAGCACACCCTTGCCCTTGGGACGGATCTTCTGCACGACGTAGGCTACCAGCGTGCCCAGGAACATACAGATGATGCCGGCCGTGATGGAGACGAAGAGCGAGTTGCGGATGGAGGCGATGGTGCCGTTAGCCGCGAAGACCTTCTCGTACTGGGCGAAGGTGAAGTTCTTGAACGCCAGCGGCAGGCCGTAGGCCTTCAGGAAGGAGATCAGCACGATCATCACCAGGGGCACGATGACGATGAGCACCAGCGTCAGGATCGCCAGCAGGAACAGCGGGATCTTCGCGCCGCGCAGCTTGATCAGCGTAGGGCGCATCGACTTGCCCTTGATGATGTCGTAGCTGCCGGCGGAGAGGATGCGGTTCTGCAGGATCAGGGCCAGCGACACCACCACCACCAGCATCACGGAGATGGCGGCGCCCTGGCGGATGCCGTCGAAGGAGCCGCCTGAGTTGTAGATGACCTCATAGATGCGGGTCGGCAGGGTGTAGATGCGCTTGGCGTAGCCCAGGATGGCTGGCACGCCGAAGTGCGCCAGGGAGGTGGTCAGGATCAGCAGGGCGCCGGCGGAAATGGCGGGCTTGACCAGGGGCAGGGTGATCTTCCAGATGACCTGCCGCTGCTTCGCGCCGGCGATGCGGGCGGATTCCTCCAGGGTCGGGTCCATGCGCTCCAGGGCGGACACCACCTGCATGAACACGAAGGGGAAGTAGTAGCTGACCTCGACGAAGACGATGCCGGCCACCGAGTTGATGTTGATGGGCATGGAGCTGAGGCCGAAGAGAGACACCAGCCACTTGTTGATGTAGCCCGAGCGGCCGTTGAACATCATATCCCACGCCATGGCGCCCAGGAAGGGCGGGAACATGTAGGGGATGTTGAACAGGGCACGCATCAGGCCCTTGGCCGGGATGTCGCTGCGCCCGAGCAGCCAGGCGTAGAACACGCCCATGATGGTGCCGAGGATGGTCGTGAACACGGCGATCTTCAGCGTATTCCACATGGCGCCGAGGTTGTTCGGCTCGGTCAGCTGCTCCACAAACATGTTGATTTCCAGCTTGCCCTCATAGAAGAAGGCGTTGTAGATGATCATCACGATGGGAATGACCACGATGATCATCAGCAGCAGGAAGCAGATCACCGTCATGAGCTTGTCCATGTCCAGGCGCTTGCGCCCGTCCACAGCCGCCAGGTCGGCGCTCACGCCGCTGTAGTTCTTCATGCCGTCTCAGCTCCTTTCTTCGCGGGGTAGAAGCGGGTGTTCAGGAAGCGCACGCCGACCTCCTCGCCCTCGTTGGCAACGCCCTTGGTGCGGGCGTCCAGCATGCTCTGCTGCACGCGGATCTGCTTCTGGCCGATGGAGAGGAAGTAGTTGTACTCGCTGCCAAGAAAGACCTTGGAGTCCACCCTGGCGCGGATCGGGGACGCGCTGTCGAACACGATGTCGTTGGGCCGCACGCCCAGCTCCCAGCCGCCCTGCAGGGCCTCCGCGGGCACCTCGCCGGGATAGGGGATCTTCTCGCCGCAGCACAGCTTCACGCCCTGGCCGTCCTTCTCCACCGGGATGAAATTCGACACCCCGATGAACTCGAAGGTGAAGCGGTTGGCCGGGCGCAGGATCACGTCCTCGTCCGTGCCGTACTGGCACAGCCTGCCGTCCTGCTCCATGATGGCCATCTTATCGCACAGCTGCAGGGCGCTCTGCTGGTCGTGGGTGATGTAGAGGATGGTCGCGCCCAGCCGCTTCTGGATCATGCGGATCTCCAGCAGCATCTCCTCGCGCAGCTTGGCGTCCAGGTTGGTGATGGGCTCGTCCATCACCAGCACGTCGCTGTCCACCACCAGGGCGCGCGCGATGGCCACGCGCTGCTGCTGGCCGCCGGAGAGCTGGTTGGGCAGGTGGTTGGCGTACTCGGTCATGTGCACCTGCTCCAGGGCGTGCATGGCGCGCTGGCGGATCTCATCCTTCGGTCGGCGCTGCTTCTTGAGCGGGTAGCTCACGTTCTCCAGCACCGTCATGTGCGGCCACACGGCGTAGTCCTGGAACACGATGCCGATGTTCCGCTTCTCGGCGGGC